>NZ_JBMSED010000004.1:0-311590 GCF_049446195.1 Paracoccus sp. KR1-242 | reverse complement strand
AATGGGCGTAGACGATCATCAATATCGTGGTTCTGTTGCCCAAGGCAGCGGGTCATGGACATTCGGCGGGAAAACAGTTCCTCGGACCGTTTTCCGATCCGCTTCATTCCACGGCCCAGACATCGTTTGGCCTGGCCGCCTTCTGGCGATCATCGCGCAGCTTCGCCTGCACCCGCCGCTTGGGACGACTGCTGCGCAACCAAAGGCTCAACGCATTGCGAATCCTACGCGTCTTCGCAGATCTCCTTGCTCGGTCTCGCGACGGCTGCCGGATCGGTGCGGTGGGATTTGCAGTGAAGCGTTGAGGTATCAGACCGCAGGGGCCAGAAGCCCCGCCTATCGACATGCCCCAATCAATGCCATATCCCGCGACCCGGCTCGACCATCCGGTCAGGAGCCTTCGGCGGATCACGCCCTGCGGCATCTCAGGGTCCAGTCCCAGATCGGCGACCTACTTCAGCCGGCTGTTCTGGTCTTCCAGCGCCGTCAGCCGCCGGATCTCGTCACGCAGCAACCTGGCTCTCAACCACGGAAGGCTCGCCGAAAACTCCCGCTATAAACGGTCCGGTTTCCAGCGGGCAGAGCGGGCAGCAGTGCACGGGGCGATGCGGAGCCATGACATCTCGCAACGCCGGAGGCTCGCGCTACCAGATGGTGTCGTGCCCGGCGCGCTTGCCCTGAAACCACCCGCCCATTTTCGATCAGAAACCGGCCAACTCTCATGATGATCGAGGGAACCGCGGCGACAGGCGGTTTCCTATACAATTCCTATAAAACGCATCGCCCGCCCGTCTCGAAGCACTATGCGGGCCGGGATTATATCCGGTCCATACCGATCCGGATGGCACGCAGGGTTCCGGGCGGTTCGCATTCGGCGCCCATGCGGACGCCGTGCATCATCGGAGATGATTGATGGACATTCTTGTTCTGGCCGTCGCGGCCGGATTTTTCGCGCTGATGGCAGGCTACATCGCCGCCTGCGAAAAACTTTGAAGGAGGGCGGCATGTTATTCGACTATGCCCTGGGGTCAGCGGTCGCCGTCTTTATCTGCGGTTACTTGCTTTACGCCCTCGCCCGCCCCGAAAGGTTCTAGGGCGGTATCATGACAATCAACGGATGGATCCAGATCCTGATATTTGTCGGGATCACCTTGGCGCTGATCAGGCCGCTGGGCGGCTATATCACCCGCGTCATGACCGGCGAACGCACGCTGCTGTCGCCCGTCCTGTCCCCGGTCGAGACGCTTCTGTATCGCGCTGCAGGCACCGATCGCGACCGCGAACAGCATTGGAGCGGCTATATGACCGCGATGCTGGTCTTCTGCGCGGCGGGCTTTGGCCTGCTGTATCTGATCCAGCGGGTGCAGGGCTCATTGCTCCTGAATCCTGCAGGCATGGGCGCTGTGGAACCCACCAGCGCCTTCAACACCGCCATCAGCTTCATGACCAATACCAACTGGCAGGGCTATGTCGGCGAAGCGACGATGAGCTATCTGACCCAGATGTCGGGCCTGACGGTGCAGAACTTCGTCTCTGCCGCCGTAGGCATGGCGGGGGCGATGGCAATCATCCGGGGCTTTTCGCGTGCGGAAAGCCGGACGGTCGGCAACTTCTGGGTCGATCTGACGCGCGCCACTCTTTACGTCCTGCTGCCCATCTGCATCATCGGCAGCCTTGTGCTGGTATGGCAGGGCGTGCCGCAGAACCTGTCGTCCTATACCGTGGCAACCACGCTGGAGGGCGGGCAGCAGACCATAGCGCAGGGGCCGGTCGCCTCGCAGATGATGATCAAGCATCTGGGCACGAATGGCGGCGGCTTCTTCAACGCGAACGCTGCGCATCCTTTCGAAAACCCGACCGCGCTGACCAACCTGATCCATCTGGTATCGATCTTTGCCGTGTCGCTGGCGATGCTGAACGTCTTTGGCCGCATGGTCGGCAACCCGCGTCAGGGCTGGGCGCTGCTGGGGGTGATCGGGGTGATCGTGCTGGTGGGCATCGCCACCGTCTATTGGGCCGAAAGCGCGGGCAACCCGGCCTTGGGCATCACAGGCGGCAATATGGAGGGGAAAGAGACCCGTTTCGGCATCGCCCTGTCATCTCTGTTCGCGGTGGTGACGACCTCGGCATCGACGGGGGCGGTGAACGGGATGCATGACAGCCTGATGCCACTGGGCGGGCTGGTGCCCCTGTTCTTCATGATGATCCCGCCCCTGGGAGGGATCGGTGCCGGCGTCTATGGCATGCTGATCTATGCCATCGTCTCGATCTTCATCGCGGGGCTGATGGTCGGGCGCACCCCGGAGTATCTGGGCAAGAAGATCGAGGGGCGAGAGGTCAAGATGGCCATCCTTGCCATGCTTGGCCCGTCAGCCGCCGTGCTGGCCCTGACGGCCATCGCAGTCGTGGTCCCAGCGGGCCTGTCCAGCCTGCAAGACGCCGGACCGCATGGTTTCTCCGAGGCGCTTTATGCCTTTACCTCGGCCGCAAATAACAACGGCTCGGCATTCGCGGGCATCAGCGCCAATACGCCTTTCTACAATATCATGCTGGGTCTGGGCATGCTGATGGGTCGCTTCCTGCTGATCGTCCCGGTGCTGGCGATTGCCGGATCCCTGGCGGCGAAAAAGACCGTGCCCGTATCGGTAGGGACGCTGCCCACCACCGGGGCGCTGTTCATCGGCCTTGTCATCGGCATCACGCTGATCGTGGGCGGCTTGACCTTCTTCCCGGCGCTGGCCCTTGGCCCGGTGGTCGAGCATCTGGCGATGACCCTGGGCCAGACCTTCTGAACCTGCGGGCCGCCCCCATGCGCGGCGGCCCATTCCCCATCCGCTGGAGTCTTTCATGGACCAGTCCAATTCCGCGAGCATGCTTGATGCCCGCATCCTTGTCCCCGCCATCGGGGACGCCTTCCGCAAACTTGATCCGCGCCGTCTGGCCCGCAACCCGGTGATGTTCGTGGTCGCCGTGGTGTCTGCGCTGACCACTGTTCTGCTGCTGCGCGACCTGCTGACCGGGGCCGCGAATATCGGCTTTTCGGTGCAGGTGGTCCTGTGGCTATGGTTCACCGTCCTGTTCGCGAATTTCGCCGAGGCCGTCGCCGAGGGGCGCGGCAAGGCGCAGGCGGAATCGCTGCGCAAGACGCGCAGTGAAACTCAGGCCAAGCTGCTGTCGGATGGCGGCGCTTACCGGATCGTCCCCGGCAACAGCCTGAAACCGGGCGACGTGGTGCTGGTCGAGGCGGGCGACATCATCCCCTCGGACGGTGAGGTGATCCAGGGCGTGGCGTCGGTGAACGAGGCCGCGATCACCGGAGAAAGCGCCCCGGTCATCCGCGAATCTGGCGGCGACCGCAGCGCCGTCACCGGTGGCACGCAGGTGCTGTCGGACTGGATCAAGGTGCGGATCACCGCCGCTGCAGGGTCGACCTTCATCGACAAGATGATCGCGCTCGTCGAAGGGGCCGAGCGGCAAAAGACCCCGAACGAGATTGCGCTGAACATCCTGCTGGCCGGGATGACGCTGATCTTCGTGCTGGCCGTCGCCACCATCCCCAGTTTTGCCACTTATGCCGGCGGGGTGATCCCGGTCATCGTGCTGGTCGCGCTGTTCGTGACGCTGATCCCCACCACCATCGGCGCGCTGCTGTCGGCCATCGGCATCGCGGGCATGGACAGGCTGGTGCGCTTCAACGTGCTGGCCATGTCGGGCCGCGCGGTCGAGGCGGCGGGCGACGTGGATACGCTGCTGCTGGACAAGACCGGCACGATCACGCTGGGAAACCGGCAAGCCGCCGAGTTCCGCCCTCTGCGCGGCGTCACCGACCTGGAACTGGCCGATGCGGCGCAGCTTGCATCGCTGGCGGACGAGACGCCCGAGGGCCGTTCGATCGTCGTTCTGGCCAAGGAGAAATACGGCATCCGGGGCCGCGACATGACGGGGCTGAACGCGCAATTCGTGCCCTTTACCGCCCAGACCCGCATCAGCGGCGTCGACTTGGACGGCAGCTCCATCCGCAAGGGCGCGGTCGAGGCGGTGCTGCGTCAGCTTGACCCCGCCACCCGTCAGGACACCCGCGGATTGCAGCGCATAGCCGACGACATCGCCAAGCAGGGTGGAACGCCCCTGGCCGTGGTCCGCGACGGGCGCCTTCTGGGCGTGATCTATCTGAAAGACATCGTGAAGGGCGGCATCCGCGAGCGTTTCGCCGAGTTACGCCGCATGGGCATCCGCACCGTGATGATCACCGGCGACAACCCCATGACCGCCGCCGCCATCGCGGCCGAGGCGGGGGTGGACGATTTCCTTGCGCAGGCCACGCCTGAAAACAAGCTGGACCTGATCCGGCAGGAACAAGCCAAGGGCAAGCTGGTCGCCATGTGCGGTGACGGCACCAACGACGCGCCCGCCCTGGCGCAGTCCGACGTGGGCGTCGCCATGAATACCGGCACCGTCGCCGCGCGCGAAGCGGGCAACATGGTGGATCTGGACAGCGATCCCACCAAGCTGATCGAGGTGGTGGAGATCGGCAAGCAGTTGCTGATGACGCGCGGAGCGCTGACCACTTTCAGCATCGCCAACGACATCGCCAAGTATTTCGCGATCATCCCGGCGATGTTTCTGGCGTTCTACCCGCAGTTGTCGGGGCTGAACGTCATGGGGCTGGCCAGCCCCGAAAGCGCCATCCTTTCGGCGATCATCTTCAATGCGCTGATCATCGTCGCGCTGATCCCGCTGGCGCTTCGGGGCGTCAAATACCGCGCGATCGGCGCGGGGGCACTGCTGTCACGCAATCTGCTTGTCTACGGTCTTGGCGGCATTCTGGTGCCCTTTGCCGGGATCAAGTTCATCGACATGGCGATCACCGCCATGGGTCTGGTCTAAGGGGGTCCTCATGCTGAAACATCTTCGCCCGGCGCTGGTCCTGATCGGCGCGTTCACCGTCATCACCGGACTGGCCTATCCGCTGGCCGTCACCGGCATCGCGCAGGCCGTCTTCCCCAGGCAGGCCGATGGCAGCCTGATCGAACGGGACGGCAAGGTCATAGGCTCGGCCCTGATCGGACAGAACTTCACTGGGGCGGGCTACTTCCATGGTCGCCCCTCGGCCGCCGGGGCGGAGGGCTATGACGCCGCGGCGTCCAGCGGATCGAACCTAGGCCCGACAAGTGCTGCGCTGGTGGAGCGGGTTGCGGCGGAAACGCAGCGCCTGACGGCGGAAAACGGCAGCGTGCCGCCGATCGATCTGGTGACGACCTCGGGCAGCGGGTTGGACCCGCATATCACTCCCGAAGGCGCGCTGTATCAGGTTGACCGCGTGGCAAAGGCGCGGGGCATGTCGCCCGACGCGGTGCGGGCGCTGGTCGCGGGTCACACCCAACCGCGCCTGTTGGGCGTGCTGGGCGAACCGGTGGTCAATGTGCTGGAACTGAACCTTGCGCTGGACGCCCAAGGCTGACGGAAAAACGCCCTCGGTGATCCGGGGGCGTGCTTTTTATGCGGCGGGTTGGCTGTGTGAGGCGTCCGCAACCCGGTCCAGATCCGCAGCCCGCTACCGGGACCTGCGCCGCGTCGCCATTGCGAGCGTGAGGCCAATGCTGCAGCCATTCATGACGCCGTGCGGGTTTTGCCTGGCCTTCGCCTGACTGGCCGTGGGCTGATCTTTATAAGAATCCTATATTAATGGTGGGGCTTCCGTCTCGCATCCTTATGGGCCAGGTGACAGATTAGGGGGCCAAGACTGGACCCTCCGCATGCCTGACGCGAATGACGACGCCCGCCCTCTGCCCGAGGCGCTGCTGGAAAAAGCGGTGCAGGAAACGCGCGGGCGGCTGAAGATTTTCCTGGGCGCCGCGCCCGGCGTCGGCAAAACCTATGAAATGCTGGAATCCGGCCGCGCGCTGCTGGCCGATGGGCAGGAGGTGGTGATCGGCGTCGTCGAAACCCACGGCCGGGCCGAGACAGCGGCGCTGCTGGACGGGTTCCAGATCGTACCGCGCCAACGCATCCCCTATGGCGGTCAAACGCTGGAGGAAATGGACCTGGACGCCATCATCGCCCGCGCCCCCGCGCTGGTGCTGGTGGATGAACTGGCCCATACCAACGCGCCGGGCAGTCGCCACCCCAAGCGGTATCTGGATGTGCTGGAACTGCTGGCGCGGGGCATCGACGTCTATACCACACTGAACATCCAGCATGTCGAAAGCCTGAACGATGTCGTGGCCCAGATCACCCGTATCCGCGTGCGCGAAACCGTCCCCGACAGCGTGATCGATCGCGCCGACGATATCGAAATCATCGACCTTACCCCTGACGACCTGATCAAGCGCCTGCACGAGGGCAAGGTCTATCTGCCCCGCACCGCCAAACGCGCGATCCAGAACTATTTCTCGCCCGGCAATCTGACGGCTCTGCGGGAACTGGCGCTGCGGCGGACGGCGCAGCGGGTCGATGCGCAGCTTCTGACCCATATGCAGGCGCATGGCGTGCGCGGACCCTGGCCCAGCGGCGACCGCATTCTTGTCTGCGTCGATGCAAGCCCGCGTGGCCCGGCGCTGGTGCGCTATGCCAAACGTCAGGCGGACCGGATGCGTGCGAGCTGGACCGCGCTGCATGTCGAACTGGCCCAGGACATGCGCCTGTCCGATCCCGACAAGGACCGCATCGCCAGCACCATGCGCCTTGCCGAACAACTGGGCGGAGAGGCCGTGACCCTGCCCGGCCAAGGCGTCGTGCGTGAGATCCTGCGCCACGCGATGACGCACAACTTCAGCCATATCATCGTCGGGCGCACCGAAAAGCCGGTCTGGCAGGAATGGCTGCGCGGCACGGTCTCGACCGAGCTGATCCGGCAGGCGCGCGACATCAATGTCCATGTGGTGGCGGGGCGGGAACGCGACAGGTCCGCCACGCGCGGGCTGTCCTTCGCCACCCGGCAGGAACTAGGCCTGCTGCCCTATCTGCAGGCCACGCTTTACACCGGAATGGCGGTGCTGGTGGGCATGGCGCTGTTTCGCATCTTCGATGTCAGGAATATCGGGCTGGTGTTCTTGATGGCGGTGCTGACCTCGGCTGCGACGGCGGGGCTGATGCCTGCGCTGTTCGCCTCGATCCTTGGGGCGCTGGCCTATAACTATTTCTTCCTCGCCCCGCAGTATTCGCTGACCATCCGCGACCCGGAGAGCGTGGTGGCGCTGATCTTTTTCCTGTGCGCGGCGGCGATCACCTCGAACCTGACGGCCCGGGTGCATCGTCAGGCCCGGGCAGCGCGGATCAGGGCACGGATCACCGAAAGCCTGTATCTGTTTTCCAAGCGGCTGTCGGTCGCAGGCACGCTGGACGATGTGCTGTGGGTCACGGTGAACCAGATGGCGACCATGCTGCGCGTCAATACCGTGCTGCTGATGCCCCAGGGAGATACCGTCGCCGTCCGCGCCGGGTTCCCGCCCGATGACACGCTGGACGACGCCGACATCGCCGCCGCGCAATGGGCGTTCGAACACAGCCTGCCTGCGGGACGCGGGGCCGACACGCTGCCCGGCGCGCGCCGGCTGTATCTGCCGCTGCGCACCGGGCGCATGACCGTGGGCGTGATCGGGCTGGACAACGATCGCAGCGGCCCGCTGCTGACCCCGGATCAAAGCCGACTGTGCGATGCGCTTGCCGATCAGGCCGCGCTGGCGATCGAGCGGATCCAACTGGTCGATGATCTGGACCGCGCGAAACTCTCGGCCGAGGCGGACAAGCTGCGTTCTGCGCTGCTGACCTCGATCTCGCATGACTTGCGCACGCCCTTGGCGGGGATCATGGGCGCGGCGGGGATGCTGCGCGATTACTTCGATGCGTTGGCCCCGGACAGCAGGCGGGACTTGCTGGCCACGGTGAACGACGAATCCGAACGGCTGAACCGTTTCATCGCCAATCTGCTGGATATGACGCGCATCGAAAGCGGCGCGACCGTGCCCAACTTCCAGGCGGTCTATGTGGACGAGGCGGTGGGCGCGGTGCTGCGCCGCGCGGAAACGGTGCTGGCGCGGCACCGCATCACCGTCACGCTTGCCCCCGAAATGCCGATGCTGCGGCTGGACCCGACGCTGTTTGAACAGGTGCTGTTCAACCTGCTGGACAATGCCGCGAAATACGCCCCCGAGGGCACGCCGATCGGCATCGAAGGCTGGCAAGAAAACGGCAGCGTCATCCTGCAAATCGGGGACGAGGGGCCGGGCATTCCACCCGCCGATCTGGAACGGGTCTTCGACATCTTCTACCGCGTGCGCAAGACCGATCAGGTGCTGGCCGGGACCGGGCTGGGTCTGGCCATCTGCCGCGGCTTCATCGAGGCGATGGGCGGGACCATCCGCGCCGCGAACCGCCCCGACCGCAGCGGCGCCCTGTTCCGCATCCGGCTGCCCTTGCCACAGGAGATTGCGCCATGAACGACGTCAAAGTGCTGATCGTCGATGACGAACAACCGATCCGCAAGCTTCTGCGCACCGGCCTGATCATCGAAGGCTACACCGTGATCGAGGCACGCAATGGCCGGGAGGCAAAAGAACTGGCCGCGTCCGAACGACCGGACCTGATCGTGCTGGATTTGGGGCTGCCCGACATGCAGGGCCACGACCTGCTGGAACAATGGCGGTCGCAGGCGCTGGAACTGCCCATCGTTATCCTGTCCGCGCGCACCGACGAAACCGGCATCGTTCGCGCGCTGGAACTGGGGGCGGACGACTACGTCACCAAGCCCTTTGGCATGAAGGAGCTGGCTGCCCGTATCCGCGTCGCGCTGCGCCACCGCCTGCAACAACAGGGCGAACGCCCGCTGTTCCAGACAGGTGCGCTGTCGGTCGATCTGGTGCGCCGCATCGTGCGGATTCACGACCGCGAGGTGAAGCTGTCGCCCAAGGAATATGACATCCTGCGTATCCTCGTGCAGCACGCTGGCAAGGTCATCACCCATCAACATCTGCTTCATCATGTCTGGGGGGACATGGGCGAGGTGCAATACCTGCGCGTCTATGTCCGTCAGCTCCGCCAGAAGATTGAAGAAAGCCCAGAGGCCCCTGTCTATATCACGACGGAAACCGGGGTTGGGTATCGTCTGCGCGAAGCCGATCCGATTACTGGGCGCAAGGAGTGAACGATCTGCCGGATTTCCACATGCTTCCCGATCGCCTAACTGATCCCCATGACTTCAGTTGATGAAAAGGAAGAATGCCCATGTCCGTCCTTGTCCGAAACCTGCGTCGCGTCGCCGCCATTGCAGCACTGACCCTTGCCCCGTCCGTGGCGCTGGCCGCATCCTCGTTCGAAACCACGGTCGCGGGGATCGAGCAGCGTCTTGGCGGGCGGGTCGGCATCGCGGTGCATGACAGCGGCGCGCGGCAGGGCTGGGGATACCGCCAGGATGAGCGGTTCCTGATGAACAGCACCTTCAAGGCGGTGCTGTGCGGCGCTGTCCTGGCCCAGCGGGACAAGGGTGCGCTGTCCCTGTCCGAGGTGCTGCCCATCGCGAAATCCGACATTCAGGAACACGCCCCGATCGCCAGCACGCGCATCGGCGGCGGCATGTCGCTGGCAGAACTGTGCTTCGCGACCCTGGACCAAAGCGACAATACTGCCGCGAACCTGCTGATTCAGCGGCTGGGCGGCCCGGCAGGGGTCACGGCTTTCCTGCATGGGATCGGGGATCAGGTATCGCGCCTCGACCGGATGGAGCCGGAACTGAACACGCTGACCCCCGGCGATCTGCGCGACACCACCAGTCCCGCGGCGATGATCGCGACTTGGCAGAAGATGTTGCAGGGTGATGCGTTGACGCCGGATTCGCGCCGCCAACTGGCGGACTGGATGCGTCCGGGCGGTGTCACGGGGGCGCTGCTTCGCCCTTCGGTTCCCAAGGGCTGGGATGTCGCGGACAAGTCGGGAAGCGGCCGGAACACCCGCAATATCGTGGCGATGCTGACGCCGCCCGGTCGCGCGCCGATCTTCGTCGCGATCTATATCTCGGATACCGATGCCGATTTCGCGACCCGCAATGCCGCGCTGGCCGAGGTGGGACGCGCTGTCATGGGTCGGCTGACCGAGGACTGACCGCCGCGCTCAATGGGGCGTGGCATGGCTTGCGGCGGTGGTCTTCAGCATCCGCACCAGATCCTCGGCGAACATGGCCGCGGCCAGCCCGCGGCTTTTCTTTTCGCGCTGCACCAGCGAGATCATGTTTCCCGACAGGATGGGGTCGCGGATGGGGATATAGGCAAGGCTGCCGTTCCGTTCTTCCTCGGCAATGTCGAACTTGCTGAGAAAGGCGATCCCGTCCCCGGCCGAGGCAAGGCATTTCATCGCCTCGATCGAATTCGAGCGGAAGGATGGCTCGACGCCAAGGTCCAGATCCTCGAATGCGCGGTCGACGATGTCATGGATCAGCATCGTCCGGTCCGCGAAGATCAGGGGATAGGGCGCGCAATGCGCAAGCGTCAGGCTTTCAGCCCCGACAAGCGGATGGGCGGGGGACAGGACCGCGCCCAGCCGCGTGTCATGTTTCCACAGGGTTTCCAGCTGTGGGGTCGCGGGCAGGTTGAAGGCCAGACCAAGGTCTGCCTCGCCCTCTTCGACGGATTTCACGACGTCATGGGCGAACATCACGCGGATCGACACCTTCAGGCGCGGGTGGCGGGCGCAGAAACTGGCCACCGTGCGCGGGACGATGCCGCCCGCAAGGCCGTTCATCGTCGCCAGGATCAGCTCGCCCGCCTCAAGGTTCTTCAGGTCGCGGATCTCGGCCTCGACCTGGCTGTATTCGCGGATCGTGCGGCGGATATGCGCGACCAGGATTTCCCCCGCGGGGGTCAGGCGCAAGCCGCGTGGCAGGCGCTCGAACAGCGGCTCTCCGATTTCCTCCTCAAGCAGCAGCAGGTGCTTGTTGATGGCCGAGGGCGCGATGTTCAGCTTCTGCCCCGCCGCCCGGATCGAACCGGTGCGGGCCACTTCGTCGATATAGCGCAGGACACGGGAATGAAGCATATTGGTGTTCTCGAAAAGCGTTCGCTCTGCACGGAAAATACTGCTTTTCGGAAGCGAAGCAATCCCGTCATATAGGGACAAGGGGGCGCGGGAAGCCGCGCATGGGAAAAGCCGGTCATCGCTAAGTGTTGTCTATTCAATGGTTTGCCATTGACCGATGGCGATTGTCCGACGCTTTGCCCACCCCGTCACGACCAGAAGGGACAGGCCATGAAAGACGGCATCGAACACAGCGAAACGCAGGAATACGCCAAGGTCCGCGAGATCTTCGAGATCCTGCACGGCCGCGCCACGGCGGATCTGCTGATCCGCAACGTCAACATCCTCGACGTGCATGGCGAGACGGTGTTTCCGGGGACGATCCTTGTCCATGACAAAAAGATCATCGGTTTCAGCCCGGACGAGGCGATCCTGCAGGTGAAGCAGATCTTTGACGGCAGGGGGCTTTACGCGATCCCCGGCCTGATCGACGCCCATATCCATTTCGAATCCCAGCTTGCCCATCCCGTCGCCCTGGGCGAGGCGATGGTGGCGCAGGGCACGACTACGATCTTTGCCGAATGCCTTGACCTGCTGTCCGCAGCCGCGGGCGAAGGGGTCGAGGCGGCGCGGAACCTGTTCCGCGACCATGAGCTTCTGCCCTATCGCCTGTTCGCCTTCGCGCCGGGCAAGAAGGTCGATGCAGCGGTCACGCGTGAGGTCCTGAAGATGGACCCGGTGATCGGCCTGGGAGAGTTCGAGCATTTCACCTATAGCTCGGGGGACGAGGACGACTTCCGCAAGGCCGCGTGGCTGCGCGCGCAGGGTGGCTTCATGAACGCCCATTGGGGCGTGACCGCGCTGGACGACATGGTGCTGAACTATCTTCCCGCCATCGGCGCCTCGAACAACCACGATGTCTGGAACGAGAAAGACATCGAGAAAAGCGTGCGCTTCGGCATGCCCACGCAGATCAAGTTCGGTGTCGGCAGCGCCGAGGTCATCAAGGTTCTTCTGCGCGCGATCGTCGATCGCAAATGGCCCACCGACAATTTCCAGCTTTGCACCGACAACATCTCGATCCAGCGGTTGCTGACGATGGGGCACATGGACTGGATTGTCTCGCTTTGCGCGGAAATGGGGATCAACCCGATCCACGCGATCAAGATGGCCAGCTACAACACCGCGCGGTCGTTCCACATGGACCACCTGATCGGCTCGCTGGCGCCGGGCCGCTTTGCCGATATCGTGCTGACCGACAGCCTGTCCCGGATCAACCCGCTGCATGTCTTCAAGGACGGCGAGCTGGTCGCCGAAAGCCGCCGGATGCTGAAGAAAAGCGCCGCGATCGACTATTCGGTGATGTGCAAGCCGGCGGTGAAGGGGGCAGGGGATCTGATGCCCGCCCAGCTTGATCTGCAACCGCTGGAGATTTCTGCCGATGGCAGCCAGGCCAAGGTGCTGCTGTTCGACGTCTATGGGCGCGGGCACCTGAAATTCCACCAGGAGGTCTGGGTTCCCTATGTCGATGGGCGCGTCCTGCCCGAAATCGATGGGGTCGCGCATAGCCGGATCTCGGTGATCCAGCGCTATCCCACGGGTGAACGGCACGTCGTCAACGGGTTGTTCCGGGGCGTTCATGTCACGCGTGGCGCGGTCGCGACCTATTGGCCGGCACCGCATCCCTATTTCGTCACTGTGGGGCAGGACAGCGCCGAGATGTGCCATGCCGTCCAGCGTGTCGACAGCCATGCCGGGGCCTGCATCGTGACCGAAGGCGGGCAGGACAAGGCCGTCCTGCCGCTTGAGATCTATGGGGTGATGGCGAACATGACGGTCGCGGAACTGACCGCCGCTGCCCATGCCATCGACGCGGCGCTGGCCGAGCTTGGCAACCGGAACGAGGGCGAGCCGGTGGTGAACAAGCTGCTCAGCCTGTTCATCTCATTACACCGCTTCCGCTTCCTGAAATGACCGATTGCGCCCCCGCCCCGCGCGGGGGCCCCGACCACATGCGCCCCAAGGGGGAGGCGCCCATAAAAAGGGAGGAACATCATGGATCACGGATCCACGGCCGAGGCCGAAATCGTCGATACCGGCAGCCTGAAGCGGCGCTGGATCATTTATGTCGTCGGGATCTATCTGCTGACGCTGGGCGTCAGCATGGCGATCCGCGCGGGCATCGGCATCTCGCCGCAAAGCTCGCTGACGCGGACGATGACGCTGGTCTTTCCGCCGCTAAGCCAGGGCACCTATAATTTCTGCCTTGAGCTTATCATGCTGGCACTGACCTTCCTGATCCTGCCCAAGGGCTGGGAGATGAAGAACTTCGCCTCGCTGATCCCGGCCTTCGTCCTGGCGCTCTGCCTGGACTTCAACCTGAAGATGACGGGCTGGGTGCAGCTTGACGCCTATTGGGCCAAGGTTCTGCTGCTGCTGGTGGGCGATGCCGCGCTGGCATTCGGCCTGTTCCTGATGATCCGCGCCAATCTGGTGCTGATGCCGATCGACATGTTCGTCAACACGATCTTCAAACGGACCGGCTGGAAATGGGGCAATATCAAGTCCTGCTTCGACCTGACCTTGCTGGTCATGGCCGCGCTGATCGGGCTGGCCTTCCTGGGCGAAGTCAAGTTCATCCGCGAAGGCACGCTGCTGAACGCGATCTTCGTCGGACAATACATCAAGCTGTATTTCTGGCTGTTCAAGCGCCTGCAGGCGCGCAAGACCGCCGGGTCCGGCGTCACCGCCTAAGACATGACCAGCCCGACAGGAATGCCCCGGATCTCCGGGGCGTTTCGTCGTTCAGGCATGGCCGGCTTTCGCCTGATGGTTGTCCCTCGGGTGGACGCGAGCGGGGCTTTGGTGCTTACTGGCACCGCGGCCAGTGCCGCGACGGAGGGGGGATGGCGGATGTGATCGGGGTGATCGGCCGGCATGTCGGGCTGACCGCGCAACTGTTTCGCCGCTATGGATTGGTGCTGACCGCCGTCTGGGCGGCGGGGGCGCTGCTGGAGGAAGTCCTGATCCGCGTGGCGGTGCAGATCGGACTGTTCAGCCGGATCCTTGGGCTGGTCGCGATCGCGCCGGTGATCCTGCTTCAGCTGGTCATCTTCGTCGCCTTCTTCGTGATCCTGCGAAACGGCCTGCCGCTGATGCGCCTGCGCCGACGCAGACGGGACGCACCGGAAGGGGCAGCCCAACCGCCGGATGGCGCCGTTGCGCCCGGCGGTTTCGCAGTCGCACTTCTGGCCGTGCTGGTGCCCTTCTATGGCTATTACGCGGGCTGGGGGCTGCTTGGCGACACGCTGCGCAGCTATTCCCAGATCTTCTATGCCGCGCAGATGGCACGGATCGACTTCACCAATCCCCAGGCCTCTCCGACCGCGCTTGAGATCGGGCAGACCGGGTGGGTGGTGATGGCCGTCGTGCTGATCTGGGGCGTCCGTCGGCTGGCCAAGCATTGCGACCGCCGCAGCGACGGGAATGGCTGGGCCATGCTGATCGTCGCCTGCGAGGCGACCTGGGCGCTGCTGGGCCTTTACGTCATCTCGGGGTGGAAGGACGAATTCGCCGCCTTTCTCGCGACGCTGCCATCGCCGGCAACTCTGTTCGACTGGGTGGTCGGCGCGGCGCGGGCGGACGTCACCGATGCGGCGCGGATGCCCGTTGATTGGCCCGGACCGCCCCAGCCCTGGCCGGTGGTCAGCGCGCTGTTCTGGTATGCGTTGCTGCCGCTGATCTGGTTCAATCTTGGCGCGATCGTCTATGGTCACGACATGAACGCCTTGCGCGGCGAGACACGGCGCATCGCCGGTCGCGCGATCCGGGGTTGGCAGGCGCTGCCAAAACCGCTGACAGACTTCATCGGCCATTTCTGGGACGGGATCGTCCGGCGCTGGCATGCGGTGACGAACGGGATCCTGCTGGCGGCCTCGGCGGGGTTCGCGCTGACCGCCTCGGTCCTGGTGCTGTGGCGCTTCGTCGACTGGCTGGGGAACTGGGCCTGGATCGGGTTGGCCCACCTGATCGGTCCACAGGACATGCTGACATGGCAGGTCGCCACGGTCCCGCTCGGGGCGCTGTTCAATTCGCCCGGTGCCCCGCCGGGAGGGTTGCTGGTCAGCCCGCTGCAATTCTGCATCCTGGCCGCGGGGCTGGAGCTTGCGGGCCGCGCGCAGGCCAAGGCCGCGCCACAGCCTAGGCCGGAGGCAGCGTCAACGCCGGCCTGAATGGCAGGGACAGTGCCTCGGGGCGTGTCTTCATCGCCGAGATTTCCAAGCGCAATTGGTCCAGCAGGTCCGACGGAATCAGGAAGGCCAGTTCGGAAAAGGACGGCCCGCCATCCTCGGGGGCAAGCGACAGCGACTGGTCGCAATTCCGCCCGCTGGCCCCGGCATCGCCCAGAACCTTGACGATCTGCGTGCCCGCCATGTTGGCCAGCGGCAGCCACCTGCGCCCGGCCCCGTCGATCAGGCCGATGTCGCAGCTGAGCCAGTCGCGCAACGGCGGCCCATCCGATTGCAGACCCAGGCGCAGATAGACGATGGCCCGGTCGGGCGCGACGGGCATGATCATTGCGCGTGCCTGATCGACAAAGACACGGACGCCGCGCAGCTCTCCCTTCGGCTGGTCCGATTGCGTGACGTTCCAGTTCCGGTTCTGCCGCAGGGTCTCAAGATCCGGCCAGGCGACGACCAGCACCGACAGCGCAAGGAACAGCAGCGTCGCGGCGATCAGGCCCAGCGTCTTCATTCGTCCAGCCTTGCCAAGGTTTCATGTCCGGGCGGCGTTTCGGGCGGGGCGATTTGCAGCGTGCCCTCCATCGGCGGGTTCAGCGGCAGGGTCAGCAGGATTGCCCCGCCCGCGATCTCGTCCGGGGGCAGCTCGAAGACCGCGAAGGTCTTGTTCCTGACGCCGGGCTGCAGCCATAGCTGGTCGATCAGGCGCGGCGGCCCGCTGACCCGAGAGGTTGCGCGATACTGCCGCTTGCTGGCCCCGATCCAGGTCGCCGCCACCATGGTCGAGGTCGTGGTTCCCGACAGCGTCAGGTCCGCGATCAGGAAAACGCCGCCGGTCCCGCGGGTCAACTTGCGGCCATATTGTGGAAACTGGACGCGGTCCGCCGTGCGCCAGTCGTCAAAGCGACCCGCGATCAGGCGGGTCCGACCCATCTCGCCAGGCGCAGCTTCGGCGACAAAGGGGCGGATCGCGCTGTTATAGTCGGGATTGCTCAGCATCATTGCGCCCAGCAGGACGGCGGCCACGACAAGGATCAGGCCATTCGCCACGTTCTTCATGGCGTGTCCTCGGGCTCGACCGTCATTCTGGCAGAGGGGACAAAGCCAAGCCAGCTTGACTGGCCGTACAGGTTGTCGCGCAGCTTGAAGGTCTGGCGCGCAAAACCGATCTCGACCGGCTGCGCCTGCCAAGGCCGGGACAGGGTCCAGGCCAGCGTGATCCGCTCGGGCAGGCGCGGCTGCAATTCGCGCAGCATCTCGCCATCGCGCAGCAGGGTGACTTCGGGCGCGTCCAGCGGCGCACCGTCGATGCTGAGGCCGGGCGGGCGCGGAGGGCTGCCGAACACCGCCGCCTGGGTCGCGCCGGTGATGTTCTCGATCAGCGCCGTCATGACCAGCTGGTCGGGGCCGTCTGGCTGGCGGCGTAGGACCAGGGCCTCGGGGGTGAACAGACTGCGGCCAAGATCGATCTGCTGGCCGAAGGCGGTTTCCGGTGCATCCTCGGGGCTGCGCGCCTCGTCGATCTTCCACCACCAGCTAAGCAGCACCGCAGCCGCGATGCCGAGCGTGGCCAGAAGTCTCAGCCACAAGCGCCGAAGAAGACGAGGTTCCGCATCGGGCGACATGCTTCATCTGAACTCGCGTTCCGGGCGAGATCAAGCAGTATGATTATCCCCTGCGGGCGTTTGCCGGTCCGTGGTCCGCGTCGAGCGTGCGGATGAACTGGCCCGCCGCGTCGGCCCAGCTCCAGTTGGCGACAGTCTGGTGAGCGGCGCGCGACATCTCCTGTCGGGCGGCGGGGGACAGGTCCATATAGCGGGTAATCGCCGCGGCGAAGCTGTCCGGGGTCGGGTCGCAAAGATAGCCGTTCACCGCGTCGCGGACCAGTTCCGGCGCCGCACCCGCAATGCCGGACACGACCGGCGTCCCGCAGGCCATCGCCTCGATCAGCGGCAGCCCGAAACCTTCTTCGAGCGAGGGGAAAAGCCACAGGTCGCAGCCCTGATAGATCGACGGGATACGGGACTGGTCGGGCCTGCGATGAAAGACCGTGTCGGCCCGCGAAAGATGTTCGTCCGCCGGTTGGTCCGTCCCGAAGACGACCAGTTTCGCCTTGATGCCCCGCGCGGCCAGCAGGTCCAGCAGTGGAAAGGCCAGGTCCGAATTCTTGATCGAGGGCTGCGAATAGACCATGCCCAGCGTCAGGCAATCGTTTTCGCGCGTGGGGCGAAAGGCGAAGCGGGCCGCATCGACCGCGTTATGGATCACGGCATCGGCGGTGCGGCCGTGATTGGTCTCGACCATGTCCGCGATCCAGCGCGACACCGCGACCTTGATCGTATCAGCCTCGTATGTGCGGGCGACGCGGTCGCGGGGCACCCAGGGGAACATCTCGTATCCCTGCATCAGGTGGGCAAGGCGGCCCTTGCTGGCGGGCATGGGGGCGGCCCACTCCACCGTCTCCCACCACGAACAGACCAGAAAATCCGCGTCGGGCAGGTCGCTGGCCCGCAGCTTGCGGCGTGCCGGAAAGGTGCGCAGCCGGTCCGCGACATCGAAGAAATAGTCGGACAGGTCCTCGCCCGAGCGGCGCCGGAACGCGCGGCCGCGCAGGATGTCCCGCAGCCGTGGCTGCTGCGGCTCGCGCGCGACAAAGGCGACGTCATGGCCCTGACGGGTCAGTTCCCGCCCGTATTCGCCAATGACCCGGATCCCGCCATTAAGCGACAGCTGGGGCATCAGGAAGGTTATGCGAGTCATCTGTCAGTCTCGTTTGGGCGGCCCAGCGGCATGCGCAGGTTGCCGGGTTCCGGTTGCCGGTTCAAGTCCGTTGCCCGGAGCCGCCTGCGAAAGTTATCATGCTGCGATGCAGTATGATCATCCGGTGAAGAAGTGTTTACAATTTTGCCACGTCGCGCTAAACATTGATCATCGCATCCGCAGACGGGAGGGCGCGTTGAGCGATTTCGAGCGCCAGGACCGGATTGTCACCTTGCTGGATGAGCAACCTTTCGCATCCGTGCGTGATCTTCAGCACCTGATCGGCTGCTCCGGCGCCACGATCCGGCGCGACATCGAAAAACTGAACGAGGCCGGCCGCGCCCGCAAGGTCTATGGCGGGGTCGCGGCGATCGAACGGGGCGTGCGCACCGCATCGCTGCCCTTTGTCGAGAATCGCGACATCGCCGTCGCCGCCAAGCGCGCCATCGCGCGGGAGGCCGAGCGGCTGGTTCAGGACGGCAGCGCGATCATCATTCACGGCGGCTCGACCTGCTTTCACTTCGGTTGCCGCATCGCCAACCGCAATCTGCGCGTCTTTACCAATTCGCTGCCGCTGGCGGCCTATCTGGGCGAATACGGCACCTGCCAGCTGACTCTGGGCGGGGGCGATCTGCATCGCGAACCGGGCATCGTCTATGACGTCGCGGCGCGCGAGCAGCGCTTCTACGCCTCGCAGTTCTTCGTCGGGGCGCTGGGCATCAGCGAACATGGCATCCTTGAACAGCACCCCCTGCTGGTCCGTCTGGCAGAGGAGATGAGCCGGACTGCGGCCGAGGTGATCCTGCTGGCCGACAGCCGAAAGTTCTCGATCCGTCCGCCGACCGTCTCGTTGCCCTTTGCCCGCATCGCGCGGGTGGTCACCGATGACGGCCTGTCCGACGCCCATGCCCGGATGCTGGAACGCGCGGGCGTCGAAGTCATCATCGCCCAGGTCGAGAGGGAGCAATGACCCAGTCCCACATCCTTGAGATGCGCAACATCTCGAAGACCTTCGGCGCCGTCCGCGCGCTTCGGGATGTCAGCCTGACCGTCCTGCCCGGAGAGCTTCATGCCCTGATGGGCGAGAATGGCGCAGGCAAGTCGACGCTGATGAAGATCCTGTCGGGGGCTTATGTCGCCGATCCCGGCGGCACCGTCATCATCGAGGGCAAGCCCCAGCACGAGGCGGCGGGCAGCGTCGCGGTGATCTATCAGGAACTGTCGCTGGCCCCGAACCTGACCGTGGCCGAGAACATGTTCCTGGGACGCGAGATCGCGTCCCGCGGCGTCCTGAACCGGGCCGAGACACTGGCCCGTTCCGAACCGATCCTGAAGCGGCTGGGCGTCAGCTTCGATGCGCGCACGCGGGTGGGTGACCTGTCGCTGGGCGAACGCCAGATGGTCGAGATTGCGCGCGCCCTGACCACCGACGCACGCCTGATCGTCATGGACGAGCCCACCACATCGCTTTCCGCGCGCGAGACCGAGCGTCTGTTCGAAGTCATCGCCCGGCTGAAGGCGCATGGGATCGCCATCATCTATATCAGCCACCGCATGGAAGAGGTCTATGCGCTGGCCGACCGCTGTTCGGTGCTGCGCGATGGGGTTTATATCGGCACGCTTGACCGGGCCGAGCTTTCGGCGCAGAAACTGGTCTCGATGATGGTCGGCCGCGACCTCGACAGCTTCTACAAAAAGGAACATGTCGCCTCGCCCGACCATACCGGCACGCCGGTTCTGTCGGTGCGGGACATGTCCGATGGCGGGCTGGTCAAGGGTTGTTCGTTCGATCTGTATCGTGGCGAGGTGCTGGGCATCGCGGGGCTGGTCGGGTCCGGGCGGACGGAACTGGCGCGGCTGATCTATGGCGCGGACCCGCGCACCAGCGGCACCGTCGCCATCGACGGAAAGCAGGTCGATACCTCAAGCCCGCGCGCGGCGCTGGCATCGGGGCTGGCCTATCTGACCGAGGACCGCAAGAAGCTGGGCCTGTTCCTGGACATGTCGATCCTTGAGAACGTCAATATCGGCGTGATCGAGAAGGATGCGAAATCCGGCGGGCGGCTGGATTTCCGCACCGCCGCGCGCCGCGCCAATGACGCCATCAAGTCGCTGGCGGTCAAGGCCCCCAACTCGCGCATGGCGGTGGGTGGCCTGTCGGGCGGCAACCAGCAAAAGGTGCTGATCGCACGGTTGCTGGAAACCGGGCCCAAGGTCGTGATCCTAGACGAACCGACGCGCGGCGTCGATGTCGGGGCCAAGTCCGAAATCTACAAGCTGATCGACGGGCTGGCCCGCCGGGGCGTGGGTGTCGTCATGATCTCCAGCGAACTGCCCGAGATCATCGGCGTCGCCGACCGCGTGCTGGTGATGCGCGAAGGGCATATCGCGGGGCAGGTGCCCTCGGCGCCCGGTCACGCGATCAGCCAGGAGGCCATCATGGAACTTTCGACCGGGACGGTTTCGGAGCCCGCCACTGCGACGGAAGGAGCAACGCAATGACAGAGAACAAGACCAACGCCCCCGCCGCCAGCCAACGCCTGCGCACGGTAATGAGCGTGGTGGGCATGTTGCCGGTGCTGATCGTGCTGGCGATCGTCTTCCAGATGATGAGCGGCCGCTTCATGAGCGTGGGCAACATCTCGAACGTGATGCAGCAGGCCTCGATCAACATCGTCCTGGCCTCGGGCATGACCTTCGTGATCCTGACGGGCGGCATCGACCTGTCGGTCGGCTCGATCCTGGCGACGTCCGCTATGGTCGCGGTCATCGTCTCGCTGATCCCCGAAATCGGCTGGCTGGGCGTCCCGGCGGCGATGGGGGTCGGGCTTGCCTGCGGGTTGGCGAACGGCATCCTGATTTCGGCGCTGAGGCTGCCACCCTTCATCGTGACGCTGGGATCGTTGACGGCGGTCCGAGGCATCGCGCGGCTTCTGGGCAACGACACCACTGTCTTCAACGCCGACCTGCCCTTTGACGTGATCGGCAACGGCACGCTGTTCGGCATCCCCTGGCTCGCGATCATCGCAGTCGCCATCGTCCTGCTGTCCTGGTTCATCCTGAAGCGGACGGTGCTGGGCACCTGGATCTATGCCACCGGCGGCAACCCCGAGGCGGCGCGCCTGACCGGCATCAAGGTGCCGCTGGTGCTGCTGTTCGTCTATGGCGTCTCGGGCCTGTTCGCGGGACTGGGCGGGGCCATGGCGGCGGCGCGGCTTTACGCGGCGAACGGGCTGCAACTGGGCCAGGCATATGAGCTTGACGCGATCGCGGCCGTCATCCTGGGCGGCACCAGCTTCGTCGGCGGCGTGGGCTCGATCTGGGGCACCCTGATCGGTGCGCTGATCATCGCGGTGCTGTCGAACGGCCTGATCCTGATCGGCGTGTCGGACATCTGGCAATATATCGTCAAGGGCCTGGTCATCATCGCGGCCGTGGCTCTGGACCGCTATCGCCAGACCGGCGCGCGCACCTGAACAACTGTTCTCACTACGCATATAACGGGAGGAACCTCATGCGTTTTGCGAAAACTCTGGCCTCGGCGCTTGCGCTGGCGGCAGTCTCGGCGGTGCCTGTCTCCGCCAAGGATCTGAACAGCATCGGCATCTCGGTCGGCCTGCTCGGCAACCCCTTCTTCGTCGCGACGATCAAGGGGATCGAGGACGCGGCCAAGAAGATCAACCCCAACGTCAAGGTCACTTCGGTTTCGGCCGACTATGACCTGAACAAGCAGGTCGGTCAGATCGACAGCTTCGTTGCGGCGGGCGTCGACATCATCATGCTGAACGCGGTGGACGCCGCCGCCATCGCGCCCGCGGTCAAGCGCGCGCGGGATGCGGGCGTCGTCGTCGCGGCCTTCGACGTGTCGGCACCGGGTTCGGACGTGACCGTGATGACGAACAACGTGCAGGCGGGTGAAAAGGCCTGTGCCTTCATCTCCGAGCATCTGGGCGGCAAGGGCAACGTGGTCATCGTGAACGGCCCGGCCTCGTCCTCGATCCTTGACCGGGTCAAGGGCTGCAAGGACGAATTCGCCAAGCATCCCGACATCAAGATCCTGTCCGACGACCAGAACGCACAGGGTTCGCGCGATGGCGGGATGAATGTCGGCCAGACCCTGCTGACCCGCTTCGACAAGATCGACGGCGTCTTCGCGATCAACGATCCGACCGCGATCGGCTTTGCGCTGGCCGCAAAACAGGCGAACCGCAGCGAGTTCATCATCACCGCCGTCGATGGCGCCCCCGATATCGAGGGCGAGCTGAAATCGGGCGATGGGCTGATCAAGGCCTCGGCCTCGCAGGATCCCTATACGATGGCCGGGCAGGCGCTTGATCTGGGCTACAAGGTGCTTCAGGGCGAAAAGCCCGAACAGGACACCGTGCTGCTTGAGCCCGAACTGATCACCAAGGACAATATCGACAGCTACAAGGGCTGGACCGCTCCCCGCTGACGGGGGCAGGGCGCGCGCGGGGGCGAACCCCTGCGCGCGCCATCCCGGAACGACTTTGAAGGCACTTTCCATGAACGACGAACTTCTTCGCGGCGCCGTGCTACAGGCCAATCTTGATACCGTGCGGCACGGACTGGTGCTTTCGACCTTCGGCAATGCCAGCGGCATCGACCGCGCGGCGGGCCGCATCCTGATCAAGCCCAGTGGCGTGCCCTATGACAGCCTGACGGCGGCGGACATGGTGCCTTGCGATCTGGACGGGCGCGCGCTGGACAACCGGCTGAAGCCTTCGTCCGACCTGTCGACCCATGCGGTGCTGTACCGCGCGTTCACCGGGATCGGCGCGGTCATCCACACGCATTCGACCTACGCCACGATCATGGCGCAGGCTCGCCGCCCGATCCCGGCGCTGGGCACGACCCATGCCGATTATTTCTATGGCACGATTCCGGTGACGCGCGACCTGACCCCGGACGAGATCGCGCAGGATTACGTCCTGAACACCGGACAGGTCATCGTCGAGACCTTCGCGGGCATCGACCCCCTCAGCATTCCCGCCGTACTGGTCGCGGGCCACGGCCCATTCGTCTGGGGCCGGACCCCGGACGAGGCTGTCCACAACGCCCTGATCCTCGAGGAGGTCGCGCGGATGGCGTGGCATGTCATGGCGCTCAATCCCGATCCGCAGCCGATCTCGCAGGCGCTGCTGGATCGTCACTACCTGCGCAAGCACGGCGCGCAGGCGACTTATGGGCAAGGGAACTAGGCCATGATCGTTGCCGGCGTCGATTTCGGCACGCTCAGCGTGCGCGTGACCCTGATGGAAACCGAAACCGGGGCGACGCTTGCGGGCGCGACCTCGGGCTATGCGCTGAAGCGCAGTGCGGCTGATCCGCTGCTGGGCGCGCAGGCCCATGCCGACCACATGACCGCGCTGGCTGCCGCCATGCGCGAGGCGGTGGCAAAGGCCGGGATCGACGGCGACCGGGTCGCGGCGCTGGCCTGCGACACCACCGGCTCAAGCGTGGTGATGGTCGACGAAGACCTGCAACCGCTGGCCGATTACTATCTGTGGTGCGACCACCGCGCGCATCACGAGGCGGCGCAGATCACCGCCCTTGGCCGGGCCGAGGGGCTGGCCGCGCTGGACTGGTGCGGCGGCACCTATTCCCACGAATGGGGCTATGCCAAGGTTCTGCATTTCCTGCGCCACAATCCGGGTCTGCGGAACCGCTTCGCCACCGCGCTGGAACATTGCGACATGGTTGCGGCGACGCTGTGCGGGATCCGCGATCTGGCCGAGCTGCCGCGCAGCATCTGCGCCGCCGGGCACAAGTGGATGTATGGCGCGCCCTGGGGCGGGCTGCCGCCGCAGGACTTCCTCAGCCGCGTCGATCCGCTGTTCGATGGCATCAACGACCGCCTTGCGGGGCGCTTCGTGACCTCGGACGCGACTGCCGGCCACCTGTCGCCGGAATGGGCAGAGAAGCTGGGCCTTCGCCCCGGCATCCCGATCCCGGTCGGTGCCTTCGACGCGCATTGGGACGCGATCGGCGCGGGAGCGCGGCCGGGCGACATCGTCAACGTGGTCGGCACCTCGACCTGCATCATCGCGATGGGGCCGCAGGGTTTCCCGCCGGTTCCGGGCCTGTGCGGCGTGGTGCCGGGCAGCGTGCTGCCGGGCTGGACCGGGATCGAGGCCGGGCAATCCGCGACCGGCGACGTGTTCGAGGCCATCGCGCGCCGCGCGGACAGCGATGTCGCGACGCTGTGCGAGGGGCTGGACCGCTTGCCTCCGGGCGGCAGCGGGCTCATGCGGCTGAACTGGGACAATGGCGACCGCACGGTTCTGGTGCGTTCGGACCTTGGCGCGGTGACGCTGGGCTGGGACCTGAACCACACCGCCGCGGACGAAATGCACGCCGCGATCGAGGGCATGGCCATGCATGTCCGCATCATCACCGAGCGGATCGAAAGCGGCGGCATGGATAAGGCCCGCATCGTCAACGCGGGCGGCATCCCGCAAAAGAACGACGTGCTGAACCAGATCTATGCCGATGTGCTGGAACGCGAGGTTCACGTCCCCGCCAGCTCTCCGGTCGGAACCGGTTCGTGCATTTTCGCCGCCGTGGCTGCCGGCGCCTTCGACACGTTCGAAGCCGCGCAGCAGGTCTTGTGCCCACCGTCGCGCGTGTTCACGCCGCGCGAAGGCACGCGCGCGGGATATGACCGGCTGTTCGACCTGTTCCGCGAGGTCTATTTCGGCTTTGGCGAGGGAAGGGCGGTCGATCTTGCCAGCGTCTTGCCGCGCCTGCGCGCCTTCCGGCTTGAGGGCGCGGCCAGCCGCTGACCCTATCTGACCGCAAGTCCGGCATTCAGCCCGCCATCAATCAGGTGATCGGCGCCGGTGATGAAGCTGGCCCGGTCGGAGCAGAGAAAAGCGATCAGTTCGGCCACTTCCTCGGGTTCGCCGATCCGGCCAAGGGGATGGGCCGCGCCGAAGCGGGCGAAGACCTCATCTTCGGACAGGTCCCCGCCCAGTTTATGGGCGGCCAGCGACAGGATCGGCGTGCGGACCGAGCCGGGCGAGACCGAATTGACCCGGATACCCGCCGCCGCATGGTCGATGGCCATGGCACGGGTCAGGGCATGGATCGCGCCCTTGCTTGCGACATAGGCCGCGACCCCCTGCTGGCAGCCATGCCCCTGCACCGAGGACAGGTTCACGATTGCGCCGCCGCCCCGGCTTTCCATCAGCGGGATGCCGAAGCGGCCAGTCATGTAGATGCCGCCGACATTCACCGCCATGCAGCGCGCCCAATCCTCGGGTCCTGTGGTCGTTACCGTGCCATAGGGATGGACCGCGGCGGCGTTCACGATGATGTCCAGCCCGCCGTGGCGATCCACGATGTCGGCCATCAGGTCCTGGATTTCGTCCTGCTCTGAGACGTCCGCCCGCCGCGCTTCCAGTGACAGGCACTGCGCCACGCCCAGTGCGGAAAGTTCCTGATTGGCATGGATGTCGATGCCGCAGGCCACGACCTCGGCCCCGCCGCGCGCAAGCCGGATCGCCGCGGCTCGACCGATACCGGTGCTTCCGGTCACCAATGCGACCTTGCCGCTGAATTCGTCCTCGGGCATCCGCTTTTCCTTCCGATCCGTCGTGGTTTCAAGTGTTGCCGATGGCATCCAGGACCGCCCCCGCAATGCGCGCGGTCCCGTCCCAGCCGGGCAGGGCCCGACCGGCGCTGGCGGCGGCAAAGGCCATGGCCTGCATCCGCGCCGGGTCGTCCAGCACGGTTCGAAGCGCGTCCGCAAATGCCGCGCAATCTTCGGGCGGGACCAGCAGCCCGGCCTCCGGCGGCACCGTGTCCCGCACCGCGCCGCTGTCGCAGGCAATAATGGGCAGGCCGTTGGACAATGCCTCGTCAAAGACGATGCCGTATCCTTCATAGCGCGTCGCCAGTGCAAAGACCGAGGCGCGGCGGTAAAGCGCGTCCAGCCGGTCCTCGGACACTTCGCCTGCAAGGCTCAGCCGATCCGTCAGCCCGCATTCGACGATCAACTGACGCAGCGCCTCGGTGTGAGCGGGATCGCGCGCGGCCCCGACGATCACCGCCTGCCAGTCAAGATCGGCGATGGCGGCCAATGCACGGATCAGGACGTCATGACCCTTGCGCGGATGCAAAATGCCGACCGACAGCACCAGCGGCGGCGTCACCGCCTGTCGCGCGCCGGGCCGGGGGCGGTCGGTGCCGGGACGCGCGACGGTGATCTGATCCGGCGCGACGGCATAGCCCGAGACCAGCAGGTCGCGGACATGGGGGCTGGGGACAAGGACATGGCGGGCATGGCGGAGGTTCTGACGCTCGGTCCGATGCAGGTGATCGCGACGGACGGGATCCAGCCCGCTTTCCATCGCCAGCGGATGATGGACCAGCGCGACCACGGGCGCCGCGACCTGCCGCAGCCCCACAGGGTCCAGCGCGCCAAGGGCCAGCCCGTCTACGATCAGCACTCCTTCACCGGGAACCGCTTGCAGGGCGGCCAGTGCGTCTTGCATCCCGGCCGGATCTGGGTCGGGAAAGCTTGCGGGCAGTTCCAGCACCTTGACCTGCCAGCCCAACTTGCCAAGTCCCGCGATCAGGCTGCGGTCATAGAAATAGCCGCCGGTCCGCGTCCTGATGTCGCCGGGCACGGCAAGCGTCACCACGCGCCGGACCGTCATGATGGCCGGTCCTGATTGGCCGAGAAGCTGCGCAGGAACAGGTCGCGCAGATCCTCCATCGGGATGGCGGGGCTGGCGGGGGGCGGGACAAGGCCGGGCGACAGGCCCCAATCCGCGACGCGGTCAACCAGTTGGGTGGGGCCGATGACATGGACCGGAACCTCGCGCCGCGCATCCTGTCCGATCGCGGTCGCGGCCTGATGGTCGCCCAGGACGATCAGCAGGGGCGGGTTCGCGGCATGAAGCCGCGCGTAATCCAGCACCGTCGCCAGCGAATACGAGATCGCGTCGCGGTATTGCGCGGCGACCCGCGAAGGATCACGCCAGACCACCTCGGGCGGATCGCCCTGTGTCGCCATCCGGTCAAAGGCATGTCCATCGCCAAGCTGGTCCCAGCCGATCATCTGCGGTACCGGAACCCAGGGCGCGTGCGAGGAAATCAGCACCACCTGCGCGAAAAGCGGGCGGGGATCGTCGGCTGTCCCGGCCGTCAGGCGGTCAAATGCGGCCAGCGTGAACTGGTCTGGCATCGTCACCCAGTTGAAGGGCTTGCCCGCATAGCCAAGATCGGGCGCGGTCAGGACGCGGTCGAAGCCCATCCCGGCCGCCTCGGGCCAGGGGCGGGTGATGCCGGGCGCGACCGTGGCGGTGCGGAACCCCGCCCGGCGTGCAAGGTGGAACAGGCTTTGCCGACCGCTGGCCAGCGCCGCGCGATAGCGGGTCTGGTCGTCGATGCGCAGGCCATTCGCCAGCGTCGCATGGGCCAGCCAGCTTTGCCCGCCATGCGTCGGAGAGGTCACGAAGCCCGAGCGCATCGCCAGCCCCTCCGCCTGAAGCCGGGATTGCGCCGCGCGCAGGATCGGCAGATGCGCCGCCGCGTAAAAGTCGGTGTCGAAGCTGGTCCGACCATAGCTTTCGACGAAGACGATCACGACATCCCGATCCAGCCGCGCAAGATCGGGGGGTGTCGCCCGCCACGGGTCCAGCCGCGCGGCTTGGCGGAACAGGCGCAACTCGGCAAAGGTGCGCGCCGTCTCGACCCCCTTGTCCAACAGGAAGCCCGAGGCCCCCGCGCCGCCGGTCGTCGCCGAAAGGATCAGCACCGTCATCAGGCCCAGCCGCGCCCGAAGGGTCGGGGCAAGACCCGAGATGGTCCCCGTCGCGCGCCACAGCGCGGCCGCCAGTGCAGGGAGCAGCAGCACCGCCGCGACAAGCACTGCGGCCACCGGCAGCCTGCCGAAGCTTTCCGCCAGCAGGTCCAGCAGGTTGCGGATCAGGGGCAGGTCGCTGGCCGGGTTGAAGCCACGATCCAGCAGGTTCCGCATCACCAGATCGGCGCCGGCCAGAACCAGCGCCGCCATCATCAGCAGGACCAGGAGCGGCCGCAGCAGTCGGGCGGCGCGGGGCGGCAGGGACAGAAGCAGGATCAGCGCCGGCAGTTCGACCGGCACCGGCAGGAACGCGGCGGGACCGGTCCCCGCGCCCAGCCCGCAGACCAGAAGCGTGCCCCACAGCAGCGCCAGCGCCGCGACGGTCCGCCAAAGCGAGGTGGCGGGGCGCGCGACGCTCAGCTCCGGTGCCGCCACAACCACACCATGTCCAAAGCGAAGGACCAAAGCAGCAGCGCGATGGCCATCCACGCCGCCAGATCCGCCATCTCGCGCGGCAGGGCGGGCAGTTGCAGCAGGATCAGGACGGCAAGCTGTGTGACGCAGATCGCCTTGCGGCGGAACCGCTGTGGCAGCTCTGGCCGCATCCAGGGCCACAGCAGGCCGCCCAGCAGAAACGCATAGCGGGGCAGGCCAAGCAGCAGGACCTCGGGGCCGGGGGCGCCGCCTGCCAGCGCGTGCAGCGACAGGACCAGCCCGAAGGCGGCATCGACCTCCATGTCGAAGCGGGCGCCGAACTCCGAAACTAGCCCGCTGCGCCGCGCCAGCCAGCCATCGACCCCGTCGAGCAGCAGGCTGACCGTGGCCAGCGCCGCCAGCACCAGCCCCGCCAGCTGACCCGCGAGCAATGCGCCCAGCAGGGACAGCACCAGCGCGGCCCGCCACAGGGTCACGGCATTGCAGGCACCGAAGCGCGGATGGGGATAGAACCGTGCCAGATAGCGGCGGATGAAGGCCAGCAGAACCGCATAGCCGACAAGCGCGGGCAGCAGCATCCATCCTGCGCCCAACAGGACCGAGGACAGCACGATCACCGCCACGCCGCCCAGCCCGGCCCCGGCCAGTCCGCGCAGGTTATGCCCTTGGGGTTGGCCGGACCGCGCGCCCGGCGCAAGTCGGGCGATTCCTGCCGAAAGGCTGTGGCCCAGCTGCTCCATGTCGAAATCCTATGGCAGCGCATGGTTTTTTCAAGCCGCGTCTTGATCTGTTCGCGCCGAGGTTTACGCTGTCGGGACAGGAGGTCAGGCGATGATCACCCAGCCCGAACGCTATCGCAGCACGGCGCGCCTGCTGCACTGGATCGTGGCACTTCTGGTCCTGCCGATGATCGCGGCGGGGCTGATCATGACGCAGGACGGGTTGGCCCGCCCGCTGCAGGACGCCCTGTTCCTGCTGCACAAGCATATCGGCCTGCTGGTCCTGTTCCTTGCCTTGCTGCGCATCCTGTATCGCTGGTTCAACCCGGCCCCGCCCTTGCCGTTGTCGATGCCCGACTGGCAGCGGCGGGTGGCGCAAACCTCGCATGTGCTGATGTATGTCCTGCTGGTGGTGATGCCGGTCAGTGGCTTCATCCGCGTCCGGGCCGGGGGCTTTCCGATCGAGCTTCTGGATGCCTTGGGGCTGATCGGTCCGATCCCGCGCTCGAAGGAGCTGGGGGATACCGCGTCGGCGTTGCATCAGGCGGCGGCCTTTCTGCTGATTGCGCTGATCTGCCTGCATGTCGCGGCGACGCTGTATCACGCGCTGATCCGGCGGGACGGGATCTGGGCGCGGATCTGGCCCCCCTCTGGCGGGGATTGACGCAGGTTCGCGGATTTTTTTCGCGACCAAGGGATAAGAACCGCGCCGGGCTACGTATATGCGTCAGGATGACCACGGAACCCGACCCCATACTGGACCAGTTGCCCGCCCTGCGCCGCTATGCGCTGGCCTTGTCGCGCAACGATGCCGAAGCCGATGACCTGGTGCAGGAAACCCTGCTGCGCGGGCATGAGAACCGCCGCGGGATCCGCATGGGCGGCAATATCCGCGCATGGCTGTTCACCATCCTGCGCAATATCTTTCTGGACCGGCTGCGCAGCCGCCGGGCCGAACGCAGGCGGCATGACACTTTGGCCGCCATCGCGCCGCAGGCAATGGACGCGCCGCAGGATGCCGCGATGCGTCTGGCGCAATTGCGGGGCGCGTTCATGGACCTGCCCGACGATCAGCGCGAGGCCCTGTCGCTGGTCGCGATCGAGGGCATGACCTATGCCGAGGCCGCCGAGCTGGCGGGTGTGCCGCTGGGGACGCTGATGTCCCGCGTCGGACGCGCCCGCGCGCAGCTGCGCGCCTTCGAGGAAGGAAAGACCCCGGCCCGCGGGCTGAAACTGGTGGGAGGACGCGATGCAGCAGGCAAGTGACGCGATTTCCGAACTGGACCTCAACGCCTATGTCGATGAGCAACTGGACGACTGGCAGCGCCTGCGGGTCGAGGATCACCTGGCGCGCCACCCCGAGGCGGCGGCGCGCGTGATGCAGGATATCCGGCTGCGGCGCGAACTGCGCCTGGCGCTGGCCCCGGCAGGCACGCCCACCGGCGCGCATCGTGCGGGTGCGGCGCAGCTGTCGCGGGCGCTGCGTCGGGATGAACGCATCCGTCGCGCGATCCGGCTGGTGCCCGTCGGCCTGCTGGTCGTGACCGGTTGGCTGGCGAACGAGGGCTTCGGCCCGCTTTCCGTGGGCAAGGTCGTCGCCTCGCAAGCGCCGCCGCCGGTCGTCTCGGCCGCGCTGTCCGCGCGTGAGGCCAGTCTTGTGCGCCTGCCGATGCGGTCGCAACCGCAAGCCTCGCGGCTTGATCCGGCCGAGTTGCGGGCCGCTACGGGGATACTTCTGCCGCGCTTCGACCGCGACTGGACGATCCGCGACGCGCAGGTCTTTCCCTCGCCCCAGGGGCCGGGGATCGAGATCGTCTTCGACGCGGGCGATCTGGGGCGGCTGACGCATTTCGCCGTCCGCACCGGCAGCTTTGCCGTCACCATGCCCCATGTCGAGACGCATGGCCGCGAGAACGTCGCCTGGTTCCAGATCGGCGAGACGGCGCATGTCATGATCGCGGATCGCGGCGACGTCGCAAGTCTGCTTGGGATCGCCGAGCAGCTTTCCTCAACCCTTTACTGAACCTGACCCAGCGGAGATTGACCATGGACCAGACGACCCGGGGCCGCAGTGCCGGCTTCTCGCCCGCCGCCGCCTATGACCAGGGGCTGCGCGCGCATATGCTGCGCATCTATAACTACATGGGGCTTGGCCTTGTGCTGACGGGCATCGTCGCGATGCTGGTTGCCTCGGTCCCGGCGATCTATGTGCCGATCTTCGGCTCGCCGCTGAAATGGCTGGTCATGCTGGCGCCGCTGGGCTTCGTGATGTTCCTGTCCTTCCGGATCGAGGCAATCTCGGGCGCGACGGCGCAGGCGCTGTTCTGGGCCTTCTGCGCGGTGATGGGGCTGTCGCTGGCCTCGATCTTCCTAGTCTATACCGGCACCTCGATCGCGCGGGCGTTTTTCGGCGCCGCCGCGATGTTCGCGGGGATGAGCCTTTACGGCTATACGACGAACCGCGACCTCAGCAAGTTCGGCAGCTTCCTGATCATGGGCCTGATCGGCGTCATCATCGCCAGCATCATCAACATCTTCCTGGGCTCGTCGGCGCTGCAATTCGCGATCTCGATCATCGGCATCCTGGTCTTTGTCGGCCTGACCGCCTGGGACACCCAGTCGATCAAGCTGCAATATGGCGAACACCATGACGACGAGACCCGCCAGAAGCTGGCGGTGATGGGCGCGCTGTCGCTGTACCTGAACTTCATCAACATCTTCCAGCTTCTGCTGAGCCTGACCGGCCAGCGGGAGGAATAAGCAGACATCCCGCAAGAAGGAAAACCGAGGCATGGACCACAATGACAGGCAGGCCATCGAGGGCCTGTTCGACAAGCTCGCGCATGTCGAGCGCCAGGCGGCGCCCCGCGATACCGACGCAGAACACTTCATCTCGGGGCAGATCGCCCGCCAGCCCGGCGCGCCCTATTTCATGGCCCAGACCATCGTGATGCAGGACCACGCGCTGAACGCCGCGCAGGCCCGTATCGAGGAACTGGAATATCAGGCCCAGGCGTCCCGCCAGGGTGCGGGTCAGGGTGGGTTCCTGTCGCGCATGTTCGGCGGCGGCGCGGCCGCGCCTTCGCCCCAGATGTCCCAGCGGATGGCGCCGGGCATGGGTGCGCGCCCGCAGGGCTATGGCGGAATGCCTGCCCAGCAGGGGCAGGGCGGGGGCTTTCTCGCCGGTGCCGCGCAGACCGCAATGGGCGTCGCCGGCGGCGTCCTGCTGGGCAATGCGGTGATGGGCATGTTCGCGGGCGAGGCCGAGGCCGCACCCGCGCCCGAAGAGGAAGAGGATGACCCCGGCGCCTTCGAGGATGCCGGCGGCTGGGACGAGGAAATCTGAGACCCGGAGAAGGCGGCCGTCCTCCCCCGGCTGCCGGTTGCTGACCGCTCCGGTCAGGCACCCCGCGGCGCGCCATCGTGCCGCGGGGTGCTGTTTTTCGGCCGCACTTGCCTTTCCCCGCCGCCGGTCATTTGATGGTCAGAACCAACGCTTTCGGGGATCTGCATGACGACCCATCCGGTGAAACCACCCATCGGCCCGGCCACCCGACTTTGCATGTCGCTGGCCGCGCGGCCCGGCCAGTTCGGCTCTCGGTTCCACAACCGGCTTTACGAAAGACTGGGGCTGGATTTCATCTACAAGGCCTTTACCACCACCGACCTGCCCGCTGCGCTGGGCGGGATCCGCGCGCTGGGCATCCGGGGCTGTGCCGTCTCGATGCCCTTCAAGGAGGCGGTCATTCCCCTGATCGACGGGTTGGAGGGATCGGCGGCGGCCATCGACAGCGTGAACACCATCGTCAACGATGATGGGCGGCTGACCGGATACAACACCGATTACAGCGCCGTGGCGCAATTGCTGGATCGCGCCGGAATTGCGCCCGAGACGCCCTTCCTGCTGCGCGGTTCGGGCGGGATGGCCAAGGCCGTGGTGGCGGCTTTGCGCGACCGGGGCCACCGGCAGGGCACCATCATCGCCCGCAATCGGGCGAACGGACAGCGGCTGGCCGATCTTTACGGTTTCATCTGGACCCCCGAGCTGCAGACGCAGACCGCCCCCCTGATCGTCAACGTGACGCCCCTTGGCATGAAGGGCCCCGAGGCCGCGCAGCTGGCCTTTCCCGAAGCGGCCATTGTTGCGGCCGAAACCGTCTTCGACGTGGTGGCCCTGCCGTCCGACACACCGCTGATGCGGGCGGCCGGGGCACTGGGCAAGACGTGCATTTCGGGTGCCGAGGTGGCGGTGCTTCAGGCACTGGAGCAGTTCGTCCTTTACACCGGGATCCGCCCCGATCCCGAACTGGTCGACGAGGCGGCGGCTTTTGCCCGCGCGACCTGACCGGCGGCGCGGGCGTGGGTTGCTTCAGTGCGCCGGGGGCCAGCCCGCCGCGGCCGCATCCACCGCCAGCATGTAAAGGCTGGTCGTTGCGGTGATGAACAGCCGGTTGCCGCGCGGGCCGCCGAAGCAGATGTTCGACACAACCTCGGGGACCAGGATCTTGCCCAGCAGCACCCCGTCGGGGGCAAAGACATGGACCCCGTCCGCGGCCGAAGACCAGACGTTGCCCTGCGCATCGCAGCGGATCCCGTCGGGCAGGCCCTGATCGATCCGCGCAAAGTCGCGCCCGTTTGCGACCGAGCCGTCAGGCGCGATGTCAAAGACCCGGATCACCGGCGGCACATCCGGGTCATGGCTGGAGCCCGATTCCGCGACATAAAGCAGGCCTTCGTCGGGCGAGAAGCACAATCCGTTCGGCTGGGTGAAATCGGTGATGACGGCGCGCGGCTCGCCCCCTTCGGGCGGGACGCGATAGACGAACGAGCCGTCCTGCTCGCGCGGGGCGCGATACCCCTCGAGGTCGGACAGGATTCCATAGGTCGGATCGGTGAACCAGATGCTCCCGTCCGAATGCGCCACCACATCGTTGGGCGAATTCAACCGGCGACCGGCATGGCTGCCGGCGACGATGCTGCGGCTGCCGTCATGTTCGGTCCGCGTGACCGCGCGCAACCCGTGATGGCAGGTCACAAGCCGTCCCTGCGGGTCGCGGGTATTGCCGTTGCTGTAGTCGGAATGCTCGCGGAAGACGGTGCAGCCCGTCTCGGCCGTCCAGCGCATCATGCGATGCGCGGGAATGTCCGAGAACAGCAGCATCTGCGCTGCGGGGAACCAGGCCGGCCCCTCGGCCCATTCAAAGCCGCTGCCGATCTGGCGCAGTTGCGCATTGGGATGGATCAGGGCGCGGAAACGCGGGTCCCGCTGGTCATAATGGCTCATGCGTTGGCCTTTCTGCCGCTGGCGACGGCGACGATGGCGATGATGATGATCCCGGTGGACAGCAGGCGCACGCCCGCTCCCAGACCATAGGAGTTCAGCATCGACACGATCAGATACATGAAAAGTGCGCCCGCCCAGATGCCGGGCACGTTGGAATTTCCGCCCGCAATGGACGAGCCGCCGATCACGGTCACGGCGATGGACATCAGCAGGAATTCTGCCCCCATGTTCAGCGCCGCCCCGCCCGAGAAGCAGGCCAGCAGAAAGCCGGTCAGCGCGGCCATGATGGCGCAGGTCACATAGGTCGCGCCCATGACCCGGCCGACCGCCACACCCGCCAGCCGCGCCGCCCGCTGGTTCTGCCCGATGGCCGAGACGCGGCGCCCGAACAGCGACAGGTTCAGCAGAACCCAGAAGCCCGCGCTGATCGCCAGCGCGACCCAGGCAAGGTTCGGGACGCCCAGCAGGTCGCGGGCCGTGGTGAAGTCGGCCAGCGCCTGCGGCGGCTTGATGCGCAGGCCCCGGTTCGACCAGATCGCCAGCGACTGGTAAAGAAAGCTGGCCGACAGCGTCGCGATGATCGGCGGGATGCGCAGCAGGCGGATCAGCGCGAAATTCGCAATCCCCACGCCTGCGCCGATGGCGATGGTGGACAAAAGCCCGGCCAGCACGACCAGCGCAGGCGTCGCCGTCATGCCCCCCATCAGCTTCAGCGATAGCGTACCGGCCAGGGTCATCGTGGCCGGGATCGACAGGTCGGTATTGCCAGGCCCCAGCGTGATGACCAGCATCTGCCCCAGCCCCGTCAGTACCGAGAAGCTGGCGAAGGTCAGCGCGGCGACGGCCAGCGCCATTCCTCCGCCGCCGCCCGCGCTCATCGACCAGGTGGCCAGGAAGGCGGCGAAGGCCGCGACCCAGGCCCAGAACCAGGGCGCGCGGTGAAGGTTCGCAAGTCCGCTCATGCCCGTTTCTCCGCCTGCCGGACGACCAGCCGCGCGGCCAGCACAAGGATCAGGATCGCGCCCTGCGCGCCGATCTGCCAGTCGGGGGACAGCCGCAGAAAGGACAGGAAGCTGCCTGCCAGCGTCAGGGTCAGCGCCCCGATCACCGCGCCCACGGGCGACACGCGTCCACCGGTGAATTCGCCCCCGCCCAGGATCACCCCGGCGATGGACAGCAGGGTATAGCGCAGCGCGATATTCGCATCCCCCGAGGTCGTCAGTCCGACCAGCGCCATGCCCGCCAGCACCGCGAAGATCCCGGCAAGACCATATGCCATCGCCCGCAGCCGGATGGTCGAGCGTCCGGCCCGCGACACCGCCCGCGCATTGCCCCCCAGCGCCCGCAGCCGGACGCCGAAGCCCGAGCGCATGACCAGAAGATGCGCGACGGCGGCGATCAGCACGCTGGCGATGATCGCCATCGGCACCAGCGGCGGTTTCGATTTCATGATCGCCGTCAGCCATGCCGGAGAGGTGCCGCCCGGTGACGGCAGGATCAGCACCGCCGCACCACCCCAGACGAAGGACATGCCCAGCGTGACGACGATGGCGGGAAGCTGGCGGATCTCGATCAGCGCGCCAAGCGCGGCATAGGCCAGCACGCAGCCCACCAGCATCGCCACGCCCAGTGCCGGGTTCACCGGCAGGACCGAGGCGGTGATGCAGGCCACAAGGCTGACGAAGGCGCCCATCGACAGGTCGATGTCATTGACCATGATGATGATCATCTGCGCCACCGTCGCCAGCGCGATCGGCACGGCCAGGTTGAACAGCAGGTTGATGCCGACATAGCTCATGGCGCGGGGCTGCAGCCAGAAGACGGCGGCGACCAGCACGGCAAGCGACAGGACGGGCAGCGCGAGCCTTGGGTTCACAAGGCGCATCATGCGACGTCCTCGCCCAGTTCGAAGCTGGCGGCCAGGACGTTTTCCTCGGTGATGCGGTTACCCTCCAGCTCGGCCGAGATGACGCCATTGCGGAAGACGAAGACACGGTCGCAATTCCGGATCTCGTCCATCTCGGTGGAATACCACAGGAAGGTGCGGCCATTTGCGGCCTCGGCGCGGATCATGTCGTAAACCTCGGTCTTGGTGCCGATATCGACGCCGCGCATCGGGTCGTCCATGACGACGACCGGTGCGGTGGTCGCCAATGCGCGCGCGAACAGCGCCTTTTGCTGGTTGCCCCCCGACAGCGACAGGATCGGGTTGCCCATGTCGGGCGTGCGGATGCCGATGCGTTTCTGCCAGTCGGCCCCGACCCGCGCCTCGGCCGCGCGGTCGATCAGGCCGCGACGGGTCAGGGTCGCCAGCGCGGCAAGGGTCAGGTTGCGGCGGATCGACCAGATCGGCATCAGCCCGTCCCGCCGGCGATCGCCCGCGACAAAGACGGCGGCGGGCGCGGGTGTGGCGCGCCAGTCCGAGCTTTGCGAGAGATAGAAGCGCGCCAGCGCCTCGGCCTGTCCATGCCCGGCCAGACCGGCAAGGCCCACGATCTCGCCCTTGCGGGCCTCGATTCCCTCGGGGGTGCGCAGAATGGGATGGGACTTGTCGCCCAGGGTGCGGGCAAGGGCCGCGGGGCTGGGCTGGTGCCCGTCCTCGGCCACATGGCCCATCGCGTCGACCAGCCCCTGCCGGGTGAAGGCTGCGGCGGGGCGGTCCGCGATGCTGCGGCCGTCCCTCATCACGACGATGCGGCTCGCGACCTCGAAGATCTCGCCCATCATGTGCGAGATGAAGATCACCGCCCCGCCATTTGCACAGAACCGGCGGATATGGGCCAGCAACTGGGCTGCGATGGCTGCGTCCAGCGACGAGGTCGGCTCGTCCAGCACCACCAGCCGCGCGGGCGCTTCGCCTTCGGCAAAGCCGATCGCGATCTCGACCATCTGCTGCTCGGCCAGCGTCAGGTCCAGGACCGGCGTCTCGGGGCGGATGCGGTGGCCGGGGAAAATGCGGTCAAGCTGGCTGCGGATGCGTTCGCCCGCCCGCTTGCGCCAGCCCGCGCCGGTCAGATCGCGCTGCACCACCTGCAGGTTCTCAAGCGCGGTCAGGTTCGGGCAAAGCATGCCTTCCTGCGAAATGGCGCGGATGCCCGCCCCGCGCGGATCATGTGCGCCGGGATAGGCGACGCGGCCGTCGCTGGGCGCGAACAGCCCGGTGATCAGGTTGACCAGCGTGGACTTGCCCGCGCCGTTATGGCCAACGAGGCCAAGGCATTCGCCGGGCGCAATGGAAAGATCGACGCCGTCCAGCGCCTTGAGCGCGCCGAAGCGCTTCGACGCGCCCTCCAGCACGACGACCGGGACGGAATGCGCCCCGGTGTCCTTGATCTGTGCGGCCATCACTTCGCCTCGGCGATCACCTTCTTGGCGTCGTCCTGGGAATAGTCGACATTGGTGACGCCACCTTCGGGGGTGCCTTTCAGCGACTCGTCCAGCGTCTCTTGCGTTACCGAAAGGAACGGCACGGTCAGTTCCTTGGGCACGTCCTGCCCGTCCAGGATCTGCTGCGCGACCCAGAAGGCCAGGGTCGAGACGCCCGGCGCGATCGAGGTCGAGACGGTTTCATAGCCGTTCGCGTCGCGCTGTTCGGCCCACCATTTCAGCTCGTCCTGGCGGTTGCCCATGACGATGATCGGGGTCGGGCGACCCGCCGCGGCAAAGGCCTGCGCCGCGCCATAGCCGTCGCCGCCCTGCGTCACCACCGCGGCGATTTCCGGCAGCGAGGGCAGGACGCCCGCGACCGCCTTTTGCGCCACGTCCTGCGCCCAGTCGCCGTTGACCGAGCCCACGATCTTGAAGTTCGGATGCGCCTTCACGCCTTCCTCGATGCCCTGGTGGATCTCGTCATCGACCGAGACGCCGGCAAGGCCGCGGATCTCAAGCAGGTTGCCGCCGTCGGGCAGGCGCTTGGCAAGGTATTCGACCTCGTCCCGACCCATCTTGACGAAATCGACCTTGACCCGCCAGGCGCAAGGCTCGGTCACGACGCCGTCGAACGAGACCACGGTGATCCCGGCATCGCAGGCCTCCTTGATCGCGCCGTTCAGCGCGGTGGGCGAGGCGGCGTTGATGACGATCGCATCATAGCCCTGCAGGATCATGTTCTGGATCTGGGCGGCCTGTTCGGTCGCCTGATTCTCGGCGGTGGTAAAGGCATCCGCGCTGGCCACGACCTTGTCGGCGACGGCCTTGTCGGTGACGCGCTTCCAGCTTTCCAGCATGGCCTGACGCCAGCTGTTGCCGGCATAGTTGTTGGAAAGCGCGATCTTCTTTTCGGCGGTGTCGGCCATGGCCTGCGTCCCAAGGACCAGGCCCAGCGCGGTGGCGGCAGTCAGCAGCATTCCCTTGCGGGTCATGTCGTTTCTCCTCCCAGTTGTCATCGGCCCCTTGACCGGGGTCCGCTCTCTCCCAGGTGCAGGATATGCGGTTCGGACATTCTGCATAGGGGCGATTTGCGGTCCGCCTGCGTCCGCCCGCGTGGCATGTGCGGGAACCCGCAAGTCGTCCCTATCGCCGTGGAATGGCCCGCGAATCTGTGCCATCGTCCGCGGGCCGTTGGGGGGAGGCGGCACGAGATGGAACATGGCCGCATCACTGCCGCGCCGGACCGGGCCGACATGCCCGAGGCGGTCCCGGAACCGCTTTGGTCGCACCTGTTCCGCATCTCGCGCGCCTTGGCGGGGCGGCTGGATTTCCTGTCCGCGATCCAGTCGGTGGCCCGAGAGATCGCGCGCTTCCTGCCCTATGACCACCTTGATCTGTGCCTGCTGCGCCATGACGGCACGCTGTCGGCCGCCTATGAAACCGGGATCGACACGGCATGGGGGCGGCTTGGAAATGCCTCGGTGCAGTCAAGCCCGATCCGTGACCTGCTTCTGGGGCGGTTCGACCACATGCTGACGGGCGATGCGATGCGCGATCCCCGTTTCCACTATCCCGGTGCCTTCACCGCGCCCATCCACGATCACGGCCTGCGCGCGCGCGTGCACGTGCCACTGGTCGTTGGCGGAGAGATCATCGGCGCGCTCAGCATCTCGTCCTTCCGCGCGGATGATTACGGCATTCCGGACGTCGCTGCCGCGCGGCAGGTCGCAGATCTGATCTCTCCCTACATGTTCGCGCTGCGCGAGGCCGAGCGTTCGCGCCATGCCGCCATCATCGAGGCCGAGGCCCGCGCGCGTGAAGAAGGGTTGCGTCAGGGCGCGCTGAACCTGACCGAGGCGCTGGAGCAGGAGCGCCAGCGCATCGGCATGGACCTGCACGACCAGACTCTTGCCGACCTGAGCCGCCTGATGCGCGACCTGTCGCGCCCCGGCAGCGTCGATGCCGAGGCGATCCTGTCCCGGCTGGACGATTGCGTCGCGGATCTGCGGCGCATCATCGATACGGCGGTGCCCTCGATCCTGGACATGTTCGGCTTTGCCCATGCGGTGCGCGTGCATCTGGAACGCGCGGCGGGCGAGGGCACCCGGATCGAGGTCCATGACGACAGTGGTGGCGCCCCCGACATGCTGGACCCGGTCGTGCGCATCGCGCTGTTCCGCATCGTGCAGGAGGCGATCAACAATGCCGGCCGCCATGCCCGCGCGTCGCGCATCGGGGTGCGCATCGCGGGGCGGCCCCGGCTGCGCGTCACCATTGCCGATGACGGCTGCGGGCTGCCCGAGGAAATCCGCCGCGGCCGCCGCAAGGGCGGCATGTCCCACATGCGCACGCGCGCGCAGCTGATCGGCGCCAAGCTGTCGGTCCGCAGCGGGCGCACCGGCACCAGCGTCAGCGTCAGTCTGGGCGGCACTCCGGGGACCGCGCCATGAAGGTTCTGCTGGTCGAGGACGATCCCCTGCACGCCGCCTTTTTGCGCGATGCGGTCGGTCAGGCGCTGCCCGAGGTCAGCCAGATCCTGACCGCCGACAATGGGCGCGAGGGCGAGGTCATGGCCCGGCGCGGCGTCGGCGCGGTGGTCATGGATCTGCAGATGAAAGAGCGTAACGGCATCGATGCCGCCCGCACCATCTGGTCCGAACGTCCCGAGACCCGCATCCTGTTCTGGTCGAACTATGCCGATGAAGCCTATCTGCGCGGGCTCAGCCGGATCGTGCCGCATGGCTCTCCCTATGGCTATGTCCTGAAGACCGCGCCGGTGCAGCGACTACATCTGGCCATGCGCGCCGTGCTGGTCGAGGGTCAGGTGCTGGTCGACCGCGAGATCCATCGCCTGCAGCAGCGCCAGTCCCGCCCGGCCCATGCCCTCAGCGAAAGCGAATATACCGTGCTGCTGGACATGGCGCTGGGCCTGCCGGACCGCGAGATCGCGCGCCGCCGCGGCATGTCCGAGCGCACGGTCCAGAACCGGCTGTTGTCGCTTTACGACAAGCTGGCGGTCGATCTGCCGGGGGAGGGCTCGCCCGCGATCAACAAGCGGGTCCGCGCAGTGGCTTGCGCGCTGTCCAGCGGCGCCCTGAATGCCGAGGCACTGCGCATCGCCGAACGCGAGATGCGGGACTGGCTGCTGGCCCGGCCGGCTGAATCTCAGGCCGGGTCGATCCGTTCCAGATAGGGCAGCGGATCGGGCTGGATCATCTCTTGCACCGCCTCGATCCGCAACATGGCGCGGCGGCGCGAGATGCGCAGATGCGCGACCAGCGCGGCCCTTGCACCCGCGATGTCGCCCGAGAGAAGGCGAAGGACGACCTCGCGGTGTTCGGTCAGAAAGGGTTCGGTCCCGAACAGTTCCAGCGTCAGCTGATACAGCATGTGATGCGCGATCAGCAGGGATTGCGGCAGGCGGATGGCCCGGATCAGCGCGTCATTGCCGCAATGGCCCAGCATCTCGACATGCAGGCGCTGTTCAAGATGGTCCAGCAGGGCGCTGTCGCGATGGGCGTCGGGGGCCATCGCGGCCTCAAGCTCGGCCAGCATCTGGTCAAGCAATCCGTCCGGCAGATGTGGCAGCGCCTTTTCCATCGCAACCGGTTCCAGCAGCCAACGCAGTTCGAACAGCTCGTCGATATGGCGGGCCGCCAGGGCGGGGGCGAACCAGCGGCCGCTGTCGTCCTTGCGGATGATGCCGCGGTTCTGAAGGCGGCCGACCACGTCGCGCGCCACCGTCCGGCTGACGCCACAATGGCGGGCCAGCATCGCCTCGTTCACGCGCCAGCTGCCCAGCGAACTGCGCGAGACGATCTCCATCTCGATCTCGGGATACAGCATCTCCCACCCGGCGCGGGGCGTCAGGCGGACGGGATCGGCGGGGGCGGGGCGCGGGACGGGCTGGACGCTGTTCGCGGCGACGCTGAACCGTGCAGCCCCTTGACGCTCCAGCAGGCCCAGCCGGGCCAGTTCCTCAAGTGCCTGCCGCGCGGGCGAACGGCTGATCCCGAAACGCTGGACAAGCTGGCCCTGCGTCAGGATCGCGCCGGGCGGCAGCAGGCCCTGTTCGACCTCACGCGCAAGTGCCGCCGCCGCCTGCTGGTAAAGCCGCGGGGCAAGGCGGCTGGGGTCTGTGGTCATATCTGCTGGCTCCGCCTTGGTCCGGGCAGGATGGCCCTGTCGGGCGGCATTGGCAATCTTGGGGTGCGGCGGACCATTGTGCGGGCCCCGCCATCGTGTCTAGTGTGCGCAACAGACATTTCGAGGGGGAGGAGATCGGATGACCCAGGACCGCCATATTGCGCTGGCCGAGCTGGACCGTTTCTGTCGCGCGGCCTTTCTGGCCGTGGGCGCGGACGAGGCGACGGCGGATGCGGCGACACGTTCGATGATGCATGGCACACGTTTCGGCGTCGACAGCCACGGCGTGCGCCTGCTGCCGCATTACCTGAAGGTGCTGCAAGGAGGCCGCCTGAACCCCCGGCCGCAGGTCAGGAAGGTCGGCGGCATGGGCGCGATCGAGGTGCTGGACGCCGATCACGCGCAGGGCGCGCTTGGCGCCTATCGCGGGATGGAACGCGCGTGCGAGCTGGCGCGCCAGTTCGGCATCGGCGCGGTCGCAATCCGCAACAACTCGCATTTCGGGCCCGCAGGGGCCTATTCCCTGGCAGCGGCACAACAGGGGTTGATTGGCATAAGCTTTTGCAATTCCGACAGTTTCGTGCGTCTGCATGACGGAGCGATGCGGTTTCACGGCACCAACCCCATCTCGGTTGCGGTGCCGGTTCAGGGGGAGGACCCGTGGTTCCTGGACATGGCGACCAGCGCGATCCCCTATAACCGGGTGCTGTTGTATCGCAGCCTTGGTGTCGAATTGCCGGTCGGCGTCGCCTCGGACGAGGCCGGCGTGAACACCATGGACCCCGAAAAGACCGAGATGCTGGCCCCGCTGGGGGGTGAGTTTGGCTTCAAGGGGGCAGCACTGGCAGGCGTGGCCGAGATCTTCAGCGCGGTCCTGACCGGCATGACGCTCAGCTTCGACATTCCGCATATGGACGGGCCGGATTTCTCGACCCCGCGCCGGATGGGGGCCTTTGTGCTGGCGCTGAACCCGGATGCGTTTCTGGATCGCGCCCAGTTCGATGCGGGGATGCGGCGCTATGTCGACACCCTGCGCAATTCCCCCGCGCGCGAGGATTGCCGCGTCATGGCGCCGGGGGACCGCGAATGGCAGGTTGCCCGCCAGCGCGAGGTTCAGGGGGTGATTCTGGACCCGACGACCGCGACCGAGTTCGCGTCGCTGTCGGCAAGCCTAGGGATCGCGCCATTGGCCTGACCGCTTTATCTCCCTGTCTCGATTTGCGAAATTCGCCGGGGCAGGGGGAAATCAAGCAAAACCCGTCCGCTGCGCTGCAAATTTTTCTTGACCGGACGCATTTCGGATTCCTAATCTCGAATTGGTCAAACCAGTTTGACCCCGCGCCATGTGGAGGTGGCGCAGGTTCCGGAGGACAGATGCACCACGACGCCAAGCCCCGCCGGCAATACCGGCAGGTGGCCGACCAGATCCTGTCGCTGATCGCGACGCAGGGGCTCGCGCCGGGGGCGCGGCTGCCCTCGGAACGTGATCTGGCCGAGCTGCTCAGCGTGTCGCGCCCGTCGCTTCGCGAGGCGCTGATCGCGCTGGAGGTTGAAGGGTGCGTCGATATCCGCATGGGATCGGGCATCTATGTCGGCGCCAGCCTCCTGCCCGAAAGCGGCGGGATCGGGCTGGACAGCGAAGGTCCGCTGGAGATCCTGCAGGCCCGCGCCATCATCGAAAGCGCCATCGCCGAAGAGGCCGCGCGCCATGTCACCCCCGCCTTGCTTCAGCGGCTGGACGACAACCTGCACGAGATGGGGCAGGCGCTGGACGACCGCGGGCGCGCGATCGTGCTGGACGGGCAGTTCCACATCGCCGTCGCGGGCGGGGTGGGCAACGGCGTGCTGTCGAACTTCACCGCCGAGATCTATGAAAAGCGGCTGTCGCCCTTTTTCGTGCAGTTCTCGACCCGGTTCGAGGGGCCGCGCACCTGGCGGCTGGCTTTGGCAGAACATGGCGCGATCCGCGATGCCATCGCCGATGGCGATGCCCCCGCCGCGCGCGAGGCGATGCGTCATCACCTGACGGAATCGCAACGAAGATTTACCGAAAGCTTCCTGGTCGAGGGTACCCTGGGAGCCTGACCACAAGACCCTGAACTCAACGCTACTGGGAGGATATGCATGAAGTTCACGATCAAGGGCCTGATGGGCGCTGCCGCCATGATGATGGCCAGCACCATCGCCGCACATGCGCAGACCACGCTGAAATGGGCGCATGTCTACGAGACGTCCGAGCCGTTCCACACCGAATCCGTCTGGGCGGCCGAGGAAATCGCCAAGCGCACCGACGGCCGCTACAAGATCGACGTCTTCCCGGCGTCGCAGCTGGGCAAGGAAGCCGACATCAACCAGGGCCTGAAGCTGGGCACGGTCGACATCATCATCTCGGGCTCAAGCTTCGCAGCGCGCGACTACAAGCCGATCGGCGTGACCTATTACCCCTATATCTTCCGCGATCCGGCGCACCTGATCGCCTATACGAAAAGCGATGTCTTCAAGAAGCTTGCGCAGGGCTATGAGGACGCGACCGGCAACCACATTGCCGCAGTCACCTATTACGGCACCCGCCACACCACGGCGAACAAGGAAATCAAGACCTGCGCCGACATGAACGGGGTGAAAATCCGCGTGCCGGACGTGCCCGCCTATCTGGCGATGCCGCGCGCCTGCGGGGCGAATACCACGCCCATCGCCTTTGCCGAGGTCTATCTTGCGCTGCAGAACGGCACCGTCGAGGCCCAGGAAAACCCCCTGACCACCATCGAGGCCAAGAAGTTCTACGAGGTCCAGAAGAACATCGCCCTGACCGGCCATATCGTCGACCACCTGAACACCGTGATCTCGAAACAGCTGTGGTCGAGCCTGTCGGACGAAGACAAGAAGATCTTCTCTGACGTGATGATGGAGGCTTCCGAGCGCGCCACCAAGATCGTCGAAGAGCGCGAGGCCGCACTGGTCGAGAAGTTCAAGGCTGACGGCCTGACCGTGACCGAGGTCGACAAGGCCGATTTCGAAAAGACCGTGCTTGAGAACCAGCCGGTCGAATCCTTCGGCTATGTCCAGGCCGATTACGACGCGATCCGCGCCGTCCAGTAATCGTCCCCGCGCCCCGGCGACACTCTGCGCCGGGGCCATCCCCCACCAGTTTCGGAGCCTATGACATGGCCGAGCAAGATCACACGCTGACCAGCGTGGAAGAGATGGCGCATGCCTTCGAGGACGAAAGCGGCCCCGTCGATCTTTCCCCCTATTCCGTCGAGGACTGGATCACGCTTGCGGTGTTCTGGGCGATGGGGGGCTGCGTCTTCCTGCAATTCTTTACCCGCTACGCACTGAACAACAGTCTCGCATGGACCGAGGAGATCGCGGCGAACTGCCTCGTCATCATCGTCTTCCTTGGCGCGATCATGTGCGTTCGCCTGGGCCGGCATATCATCGTCGACCTGCTCTACAACATTCTTCCGCAGCGTGTCGGACGAGTGCTGCAGGTCATGGTGGACGTCATCGGCATCGGCTTCTTCGGCTACATGTCCTGGCTGATGTGGCGCTACATCGAGGTCGTCGGCACCGAGCGCATGGTCACCGTCGACTTGCCGCGCGGCTTCGTCTTCTACACCGTCTTCATCGCCTTCGTCCTGATGCTGCTGCGCGCGGTGCAGAACTTCGTGCGCGACCTGACCAGACCCAAGACCGTCCGCGAAGAAGCGGCCGAGTCCGGCTTCACGGGAATCTGAACCATGCTCCTGCTTATCGGATCATTCCTTCTTCTGATGATCATCGGCGTGCCGGTCGCGATCGCGATGGCGGTGGCGTCGCTGGCCTATATCGGGGTCTACAACGTCGCCCCCGACATCATCGCCGCGCAGCGCATGATCGCAGGCGTCGAAAGCTTTCCGCTGATCGCCGTCCCCTTCTTCATCCTTGCGGGCAACCTGATGAACATCGCGGGCGTCACCGGCCGCATCTATCACTTCGCCCTGTCGCTGGTCGGATGGATGAAGGGCGGGCTTGCGCAGGTGAACATCATCGGCTCGGTCGTGTTCTCGGGCATGTCGGGCACCGCGCTGGCCGACGCCGCCGGGATCGGCACCATCGAGATCAAGGCGATGAAGGACCACGGCTATCCGGTCGAGGCCGCGGTCGGCGTCACCGCCGCCTCGGCGACGCTGGGGCCGATCTTTCCGCCGTCGTTGCCCTTCGTCATCTACGGGATGATGGCAAACGCCTCGATCGGCGCGCTTTTCATGGCCGGCATCCTTCCCGGGATCGTCATGACCTTGCTGATGATGCTGACGGTCTATGTCTTTGCCCGCCGCAAGGGCTGGGGCTCGGACACGCCGTTCCAGCTGAAACAGCTTCTGGGCGCATCGCTTGAGGTCCTGATCGTCCTCAGCTTCCCGCTGGTCGTCTATCTGATGGTCATGGCGGGGCTTTCGGTCAACATCGCCGTGCTGATCGGGCTGACCGCGCTGATCGCGCTCGACTGGTATTTCGACTGGCACGCGGTGATGGCGCTGATGGCGCCGGTGCTGCTGATCGGCGGCATGACCATGGGTTGGTTCACGCCGACCGAGGCCGCCGTCGCCGCCGTGATCTGGTCGCTGTTCCTGGGCCTTGTGCGCTATCGCACCATGACCTTCCGCAGCCTCGCCAAGGCCAGCTTCGACACGATCGAGACGACGGCCTCGGTCCTGTTCATCGTCACCGCGGCCTCGATCTTTGCGTGGCTGCTGACGGTTTCGCAGGCCGCGACCGTCTTTGCCGACTTCATGTTCGCGCTGACGGACAACTGGTGGACGTTCCTGATCATCGTCAACATCCTGTTGCTGATCGTGGGCGCATTCCTTGACACCATTGCCGCGATCTCGATCCTGGTCCCGATCCTGATGCCGGTCGCCGCGCGCTATGGCATCGACCCGGTGCATCTGGGGCTGATCGTGACGCTGAACCTGATGATCGGGCTGCTGACGCCACCGGTCGGGATGGTGCTGTTCGTGCTGTCGCGAATATCGAAGATGTCGGTCGAGCGGACGGCGCTGGCCATCCTGCCCTGGATGATCCCGCTGTTCGTGGCCTTGCTGCTGATCACCTTCATCCCGCAACTGACGTTGTGGCTGCCGACGCAGCTGGGCCTGATCCGCTGAACCATGCCCGCGTGGCCGCTGGGTCGCGCGGGCATCGCTTGAACTGGCACCCATGCGGACCCTGGCCGGTGTCGCATGGGTATTTATGAAACGGTGAAAGGCTGAACGATGCGCACAAGGGTTGCACGCCTTTACGGTGCCCATGACCTAAGGGTCGAGGAGCAGGAGGTTGGCCGCCCCGGCCCCGGCGAGGTTCTTCTTGCCATGGCGGCGGGCGGAATCTGCGGATCGGACCTGCATTATTATCACGACGGCGGCTTCGGCCCGGTCCGCGTGCGCGAGCCGATCATCTCGGGGCACGAAGCTTCGGGGCGGGTGCTGGAGGCGGGCGAAGGGGTCGATCTGGCGCCCGGCACGCTGGTTGCGGTCAGCCCGTCCCAGCCCTGCGGCACCTGCGAATATTGTCTCCGGGACATGCCGGTCCATTGCCTGTACATGCATTTCATCGGCAGCGCCATGCGGCTGCCCCATGAGCAGGGCATGTTCCGCGACCTGTTCACCGTCCCCGCGCGGCAGGTCCATGCCTTTCCCGAAGGCATCACCGAGGGCGAGGCCGCCTGTTCCGAGCCGCTGGCCGTTTGCCTGCACGCGGTGGCGCAAGCGCGCGACCTGTTGGGCGATCTGTCCGGACTGCGGGTCATGGTCACGGGGGCCGGGCCGATCGGGCTGCTGGTCCTTGCGGCGCTGCGCCATGCCTGCGCGGGCGAGGTCATCGTCACCGACCTGACCGATGCCGCGCTGGACCGCGCCCGGGCGATGGGGGCGGCGATGACGATCAATGTCGCGACCGACGCGGGGGCGCTGGAGCCGCTGCAGAAGGACAAGGGCCAGATCGACCTGATCTTCGACTGCTCGGCCGCCGGTCCCGCCCTGCGCACCGCCTTCGCCGCCATTCGTCCGCGCGGCACCGTGATCCAGGTGGGTGTCACCGGTGACATGACCATTCCGCTGAACGCGCTGGTCGGCAAGGAGATCACCTGGCGCGGCTCGCAGCGCTTCCATGCCGAATTCGCCGAGGCCGTCCGCCTGATCGGTAGCCGTGCCATCGACCTGCGCCCGATCATCAGCCACAGCCTGCCGCTGGAACGCGCGCGCGAGGCGTTCGAGCTGGCTTCGGACCGCAGCATTGCCTGCAAGGTGCAACTGACCTTTGCCCATCAGGAGCAAGTGAAATGAAATACACGTGGCGCTGGTTCGGTCCCGTCGACAAGGTAAGCGTCCGCGACGCCTTGCAGGCGGGCGCGCATGGCATCGTCAGCGCGCTGCATCACGTCCCGACCGGCGAGGCATGGACCGTCGATGGCATCCGCCAGCGACAGGAGGAGGTGCGCGCGGGCGGGCTGACATGGGACGTGGTCGAAAGCGTCCCGGTGTCCGAGGACATCAAGACCCAGACCGGCGACTGGCGCGCCCATGTCGCCAATTGGCAGGACAGCCTGCGCCGCCTGTCGCAATGCGGCATCCGCACGGTCTGCTACAATTTCATGCCGGTGCTGGACTGGACCCGCACCGACCTGCGCTGGGAGACGCATCAGCACGCCCGCGCCATGCGCTTCGACCTGCCGGATTTCGTGGCCTTCGACATTCATATCCTGAAGCGCCCCGGCGCCGTGGCCGACTATCCCGAGGCTATGGCTGACGAAGCCGCGCGCCGTTTTGCCGCCATGCCGGATGAGCGCGTCGCAGCGCTTGGCCGCAATATCGGGGCCGGGCTGCCCGGTTCGGCGGACGGCTATACGCTGGAGCAGCTTCTGGAAAAGCTGCGGACCTATCAGGGGATCGATGCGACCCGGCTGCGCGCCAATCTGGTCGATTTCCTGTCGCAGGTGGTGCCCGTGGCCGAAGAAGTCGGCATCAACATCTGTGCCCATCCCGACGATCCGCCATGGCCGCTTCTGGGCCTGCCGCGCATCCTGTCGACCCGCGACGACTATGCCCACATGCTTTCGCAGGTCGACGCCCGCGCGAACGGGGTGACGCTGTGCTCGGGCTCGCTGGGCGCACGTCCTGACAACGACCTGCCGCAGATCGCCCGCGAGTTCGCCGACCGCATCCATTTCGTCCATCTGAGGAATGTTACGCGCGAGGCGGAGAGCATCCCCTGTTCGTTCTTCGAGGACGAGCATCTGGAAGGCGGCACCGACATGGTCGAGGTCATCGCCGCGCTGCTGGCCGAGGAGAAGCGCCGTCGGGACGAGGGCCGCGAGGATCACCAGATTCCGATCCGCCCCGATCACGGTCAGGAAATCCTCGACGACCTCAATCGCGGCGCGCAGCCCGGCTATCCCGCCATCGGCCGCCTCAAGGGGCTGGCGGAACTGCGTGGGATCGAGCGGGCGTTGTCGCATCCGCGTCTGGGGGCCTTTGCATGAGCCGGCTTTCCTCGCAATCCGTGCTGCCTGAAGCCGTTCACGTGCCGGAATTCGACCGCGCGACCCTGCTGCCGGGCATCGTCCATCTGGGCTTTGGCGCGTTTCATCGCGCGCATCAGGCGGTCTTTACCCAGCGCGCGCTGAATGCCGACCCCGACGCCTGGGGCATCGTCGCGGTCAACCTGCGCTCTGCCGGTCCGATCCGCGATCTTGAGGCGCAGGACGGGCTTTACACCATCATCACCCGTGGTCCCGATGGCGACAGTGCCGAGGTGATCGGCGTGACCGAGGATTGGCTCTGCGCCGCCGAGGACGGGGCCGAGGTGCTGGCGCGGCTGGCCGATCCGGCGATCCGCATCGTGACGCTGACGGTGACCGAAAAGGCCTACGGCGTCGATCCCGCCACCGGCGGGCTGGATCGGAACCATCCCTCGATCGCGGCCGACCTTGCCGACCCAAGCCATCCCGGCGGCGCGGTCGGATTGCTGGTCGAGGGGCTGCGGCTGAGGCGTGCGGCGGATGTCGCGCCTTTCACCGTGCTGTCCTGTGACAACCTGCCCTCGAACGGGCGGGTGTTGCGGCGTCTGGTCACCGAATATGCCGCGCTGACCGATCCCGGGCTTGCCGACTGGATCGCGGCCGAGGTCGCCTTTCCGTCAAGCATGGTCGACCGCATCGTTCCGGCCGCGACCGATGCCACCCGCGCCCGTGCGGCGGCTCTGCTGGGCGGGGTTAAGGACGTGCTTGCGATCGAAACCGAGCCTTTCATCCAATGGGTGATCGAGGACGAATTTCCGCAGGGTCGCCCGGCATGGGAGAAGGCGGGGGCGGTCATGGTGGCGGATGTCGAGCCCTATGAGAACATGAAGCTGCGGATGCTGAACGGCACCCATACGCTTGTCGCGCATCTGGGCATCCTGAGCGGGTTGGAGCATGTCCGCGACGTCATGGCGGTGCCCGCGCTGGTCGCGCAGGTCCGCGCGCATATGCTGGCGGCGCGGGCGACGCTGGACCCGGTGCCGGGGATAGACCTTGACCGCTATGCCGACGACCTGATCCTGCGCTTTGCCAATCCCGCCATCGCCCACCGCAATATCCAGATCGCGATGGATTCGACGCAGAAGCTGCCGCAGCGCATCTTCTCGCCCGCCACTGACGCGCTGGCGGCGGGGCAGGACATCACCCCCTTTGCCCGAGTCATGGGCGCGTGGATCGCGGCGATCATGAAGCGGCACGAGGCGGACGATCCGCGCCGCGCCGAACTGCTGGCGGCAGCCGAGGCCGGGGAAAATCCCGCGCGTGCCTTCCTCGACCTGCCCGGCCTGCTGCCGCAGGCGCTGGCGGAAAGCGCGGAATGGCACCGTGCTGTCACCGCAGCCGTGGCCGAATTTTCCCATCTGACCGAAAGGAGCGCGTCATGAAGGCGCTGATCTGCGAGGAACCGGGGCTACTCGCCCTGATCTCGCGCCCCGAACCCGTCCGGGGGCAGGGTGAAGTGCTGGTCCGCGTCCGCCATGTCGGCATCTGCGGCACCGATTTCCACATCTTCGGCGGCAAGCACCCGTTCCTGGAATATCCCCGCGTCATGGGCCACGAGCTTTCCGGCACGGTCGAGGAAGCCCCCGAGGGAAGCCACCTGAGCGCGGGCGATCCGGTCTATATCGTGCCCTATCTGTCCTGCGGCTCGTGCCAAGCCTGCCGTATCGGGCTGACCAATGCCTGCTGCAACATCAAGGTGCTGGGCGTTCATACCGATGGCGGCATGGCCGAGCTGATCTCGGTTCCGGCGCAGAACGTCATTCCGGCGGAGGGCATCCCGCTTGAGGATGCGGCGATGATCGAGTTCCTCGCCATTGGCGCGCATGGCGTGAAGCGCGGAAACATCACCGCCCGCGACCGGGTGCTTGTCACCGGATCGGGACCGATTGGCATGTCCGCGATCATCTTCGCCAAGGCACGCGGCGCACACGTCACCGTCATGGACACGCGCGAGGACCGGCTGGCCTTTGCCCAGAGCGGGCTTGGCGCCGACGCCGTGATCTTTGCCGACAAGGATGCCGAGGCCAATGCCGCCCGCCTGACCGGCGGCGACTGGTTCGACGTGGTGATCGACGCGACCGGGGCCGCGCCGCCCATCGAGCGCGGCTTCGGCTTCCTCGCCCATGGTGCGCGCTATGTGCTGCTGTCGGTGGTGCGTCAGGACATCACCTTTGCCGACCCGGAATTCCACAAGCGCGAGGCGACGCTGATCGCCAGCCGCAACGCCCAGCCCGACGATTTCGCCGAGGTCGTGGCCCAGATGCGGGCGGGCCGCGTGCCGACCCGCGCGCTGAACACACATCGGGGTTCCCTGTCGGACGGGGTGCACCTATTTCAGGACTGGTCGCGCCCCGAGGCGGGCGTGATCAAGGCCATTCTCGATCTTTGAAGGAACGGAACGAAGCCATGAGCGCGCCCAAGACTGTGCCAGCCATCATCCGCCTGCGGCCCGAGGACGATGTCATCATCGCCACGCAACCCATCCCGGCAGGCACGGTCCTGTCCGAGGAGGGGATCACCACGCTTGGCGACATCCCTCCGGGCCACAAGATCGCGACGCGTGACATTGCGGCGGGCGAGGCGGTGCGGCGCTACAACCAGATTATCGGCCTCGCCTCGGTCGCGATCCCGGCGGGCAGCCATATCCATGTCCATAACCTTGCCATGACCGATGTGCAGATGGACCATGCCATCGGCGCGGATGCCCGCAATGTCGCGATGGTGGCCGAGCCCGCGAGCTTCATGGGCTATCGCCGCCCCGACGGGCGCGTGGCGACGCGGAACTATATCGGCATCATCTCGTCGGTGAACTGTTCGGCCCGCGTTGTGCGTTCGATCGCGGATCATTTCCGCCGCGACATCCGCCCCGAGGCGCTGGCAGATTTCCCGAATGTCGACGGGGTCGTCGCGCTGACTCACGGCATCGGCTGCGCGGTGGATTCGAAAAGCGAATCCATGCGCATCGTGCGCCGGACCTTGGCGGGCTTTGCCACCCATCCCAATTTCGCCGCCGTCCTGTTCATCGGCCTTGGCTGCGAGACGAACCAGATATCCGAGATCATGGCGCAGGGTGGTCTGGCCGAGGGGGCCAAGCTGAAAGCCTTCACCATTCAGGATCAGGGCGGCACGACCAAGACGATCGAACACGGCGTGAACCAGATCAAGGCGATGCTGGCCGATGCGAATGCCATCGCGCGCCAGCCGATCCCGGTTTCCGAACTGGTCGTGGGGCTGCAATGCGGCGGGTCGGACGGCTATTCGGGGATCACGGCGAATCCGGCGCTGGGTCATGCGGTCGATATCCTTGTCAGCCATGGCGGCACCGCGATCCTCAGCGAGACGCCGGAAATCTACGGCGCCGAACACCTGCTGACCCGCCGCGCCGAGACGCAGGAGGTCGGCGAAAAGCTGATCGCCCGCATCGACTGGTGGAAGGAGCATACCTCCCGCAACGGGGCCGAGATGAACAACAACCCCTCGGCCGGGAACAAGGCGGGCGGGCTGACCACGATCCTTGAAAAGTCGCTGGGTGCGGTCGCCAAGGCCGGGACCACGAACCTGCGCGGCGTCTATGAATATGCCGAACCGGTTACGGAACATGGCATGGTCTTCATGGACAGCCCCGGCTATGACCCGGTGTCCGCGACGGGGCAGGTGGCCTCGGGCGCGAACCTGATCTGCTTCACCACCGGGCGCGGCTCGGCCTTTGGCTGCGTGCCCGCGCCCTCGCTGAAGTTCTCGACCAATACGGCGACCTGGAAGCGGCAGGAAGACGACATGGACCTGAACTGCGGCACCATCATCGAGGGCGAGGCCACCATCGAGGAACTGGGCGAGACCATCTTCCAGATGATGATCGACTGCGCCTCGGGCAAGAAGTCGAAAAGCGAGGAACTGGGCTACGGTCAGGACGAATTCGTGCCGTGGCAGATCGGCGTCGTCACCTGAACCGCCAGACGGTGGCCGCGGGGCAACAGCCGCGCGGCCCGATTTCCGGACCGTTGCAGGCCCGCGCCTTGGCCGCGAAATTGGGGCCGACCTTCACCCAACGAGAACCCCATGCTGCGCGTCGCTTTCCTTGCCCTGTCCCTTCTGTCCGCTGTCCCCGCCTTGGCCGAACAGGCCGGTGGCTCAGGCCTGCCTGCCCCCGAGAACCGCAAGGAATGGATTCGCGCCGTGCAAAGCCGCGTCGAGGCCAATGCGTCCGCCAGGTTCTGGGCGCAGGGGCAGCGCGACTCGTCGATGAAGGACAAGACTGCCAAGATCCAGTTCATCGTGCATCCCGATGGCGGCATCGCCGATGTTGAAATGATCGAGGCCAGCGCCGGGCTTTCGGAACAGGCCCGCAAGCGTCTGGTGGCGGCGATCGAGGATGTGCCGCGCCTGCCCACCTTTACCCCGGACATGCAGCAGGAGCCGATCACGATCTTGCTGCCGCTGAACCTCGACTGACGCGCTGGCCGAACTGCAAAGCCGCGACCCATTCGGATCGCGGCTTTCTGGTCGGGCAGCGGGGAGGAGCCGCCCGTTCGGGCCGCACCGGGATCAGTCGGCGCTGGCCTCGCCCAGGCGCAGGCCGGCAGGTGCGGGGCGCAGCGTCGTGACGGGATGGACGGCGTCCATGTCCTCGCCGGCAAGGGCACGGTCCAGTGCCTCGCGGTCCAGCGCGCCTTCCCAGCGGCTGACGACGATCGTCGCGACCGCGTTGCCGATGAAGTTGGTCAGCGAGCGGCATTCCGACATGAAGCGGTCGACGCCAAGGATCAGCGCCATGCCGGCGACCGGGACCGTCGGCACGACCGACAGCGTCGCCGCCAGCGTGATGAATCCCGCCCCGGTCACGCCCGCCGCCCCTTTCGAGGACAGCATCGCGACCGCCAGCAGCAGAAGCTGCTGCGACAGCGTCAGGTCGGCATTCGTCGCCTGTGCGATGAACAGGGCCGCCAGCGTCATGTAGATGTTGGTGCCGTCCAGGTTGAAGCTGTAGCCCGTGGGCACGACCAGCCCGACGACCGAACGCGAACACCCGGCCTTTTCCATCTTCTCCATCAGCGCGGGCAGCGCCGATTCCGAGGAAGAGGTGCCCAGCACCAGCAGCAGTTCGGTCTTGAGATAGGCGATCAGGCGGAAGATCGAGAAGCCATTGGCAAGTCCGACCGCGCCCAACACCACGATCACGAACAGGGCCGCGGTCAGGTAGAAGGTTCCGACCAGCGCCGCCAGGTTCACGACCGAGGCGATGCCGTACTTGCCGATGGTGAAGGCGAAGGCCCCGAAGGCGCCAACCGGCGCGGCCTTCATCAGGATGTCGACGACACGGAAGACCACCTGGCTCAGCGTCTCAAGGAGCGAGACGACGGGCTTCGCCTTTTCGCCGACCAGGATCATGCCGATCCCGAACAGGATCGCGATGAACAGGACCTGCAGGATGTTGCCGTCCACGAAGGCCGAGGCCATGGTCGACGGGATGATGTCCATGACGAAGCCGGTCAGCGTCGTTTCATGGGCCTTGGCGGCATAGGTGGTGACCTTGCTGGCATCCAGCGTCGCGGGGTCGATGTTCATGCCCGCGCCGGGATGGATCACGTTCGCGGTCACCAGACCCACGATCAGCGCCAGCGTCGAGAAGGTCAGGAAATAGGCGAACGACTTGCCCACCACGCGACCGACGCCCTTCAGCGAGCCCATGCCGGCAAGGCCGGTCACGATGGTCAGGAAGATGACCGGGGCGATGATCATCTTCACCAGCTTGATGAAGCCATCGCCCAGCGGCTTCAGCGCCTCGCCGGTTTCCGGATAGAAATGCCCGATCAGCGCGCCCGCGACGATGGCGAACAGGACCTGGACATAAAGATGACGATAGAAGGGTCGGGATGCGTGCGTGGTCGGCTGCGTCGACGTATCGAGTTGCATTTGGCCTCCTCCAACCTGCAATGATGTGACTGTGACGGACATGCTACAGTTCTGTTCAGCGCCGCCCAACTTCGCGGCGCATGGCAGCAATGCGCTGATTTCATGGGGTTTTGGCGGGATGGCGTCGCCAATATCGTGTGGTTTTCCGCACAGTGGAAATGTGCTAGTGTGAAATTCCACACAAGCTTGGTCAGGTGGCCGGAATGGCGTCCGTCGGGAAAGCCCTTGATTCGAGAGCGCCGGGCGGCGTCGCCCGTTGGCTGTGGCTGCTGATTGCCCTGATGCTGGCGGGCGTCCTGGCGAGCGGTTTTCGCATCGGCCAGCACGACGCGCTGAACGATCTGCGCCTTGCGCAGGAGGTCGAGCTGCGCACCCGTGTGCAGGCGCTGGAAGGCGTGCTGTCGCGCCAGCGCGCGGTCGCGACAGTGCTGGCCGATGACGCGCTGGTGCGGGACGCCCTGGCGGACCCCTTGCCGGGGAACCGCGCCGCGGTCTCGTTGAAGTTCGACCGGCTGCGCGACCAGACCAACAGCTCGGTCATCTACCTGCTGGACCATCGCGGGGTGGCCATCGCGGCCTCGAACTGGGACGAAGCGACCAGCTTTGTCGGGCAGGACTACAGTTTCCGCGATTACTTCAGCGATGCACTGCTGCGCGGAGAGGCGACGCAATTCGCGCAAGGCACGGTCAGCCACCGTCCCGGTCTGTATCTGTCCCATGACGTGGTCGGGCTGGCGGGCGGGCACCCCGACACCGCGACCGAGCCGCTGGGGGTGGTCGTGGTCAAGGTCGAATTCGACGCGCTGGAACGGAACTGGGCGGGGAATGCCGCGCAGACCTTTGTCACCGACCCCTCGGGGCAGGTGATGCTGGCGGGCGATCCGGCGCTGCGCTTTCACCCGATGCCGATCAAAGGGGACGCGATCCGCACGACGCAGGCGGTGCCGGGGATCGACTGGACGATGACGATGGCCTCGTCCACGGGTCCAGCGCGCTATGCCGGGCTGCTGACGATGGGCGCGCTGGGTTTCGTCCTGACGCTGCTGGCCGTTCCCGTCGTGATCCTGATGCGCGCCCGCCGTCGCGCCGCGCGCGAGGCCGAGGCTGGACGCCGCTATCGTGTCGAGCTTGAACGCGCGGTCGAGGAACGCACACGCGCCCTGACCGGAGAGATGCGCGAACGCCGTGCCGCCGAAGAGCACGTGGCCCGGCTTCAGGACGAGATGGTGCAGGCCAACAAGCTGGCCGCGCTGGGCCAGATCACCGCGGGCGTGGCGCATGAGGTGAACCAGCCGCTGGCCACCATCCGCCTGCTGGCCGAGAACGGGGCGGCGATGCTGCCCGAGGGGCAGGCCCCCGAGGTCGCGGGAAACCTTGCCGGCATCCAGCGCATGGCCCTGCGGATCGGACGCATCACCGAGCAGTTGCGCGGCTTTGCCCGCAAGGCCAGCGGCACCGTCGGTCCCGTCTCGCTGCGCGAGGCGCTGGAGGTCGCGGTGCTGATGACCGGCGCATCACATGCGGGGCGCGGCATCCCGGTGGACATGCCCGCCGTCGATCCCGGCCTGCTGGTCATGGCCGAGACGGTCCGGCTGGAGCAAATTCTGGTCAATCTGCTTCAGAACGCGCAAGAGGCATTGGCTGGCACGCAGGATCCCCGCATCCGGATCGGGGTCGAGGCGGCCGAAACCGTCCGTGTCACGGTCCGCGACAACGGTCCGGGCCTGACGCCCGAAACCGCGGCCCGCCTGTTCACGCCCTTTGCGACCAGCAAGCCGAACGGTCTGGGGCTGGGGCTGGTCATCTCGCAAGAGATCGCGCGGGATTTCGGCGGCGACCTGCGTGCGCTCCCCCTCGAACCGGGGCAGGGAGCCTGCTTCATTCTTGAACTTCAGGGGGCCATATGACCCAGACGATCCGGACGGTCCGGCTGGTCGACGACGACCCGGACCTGCTGATGGCGCTGTCCCAGTCGCTGAAGCTGGCTGGCTTCTCGGTCGAGCCGTTCGGCTCGGGGGCCGAGGCGCTTATCGGGCTGGGACCGGATTACCCCGGGATCGTGCTCAGCGATGTCAGGATGCCGGGCATGGACGGGATGGACCTGTTCGGGCGGCTGAACGCGCTGGACCCCGACCTGCCGGTGATCCTGCTGACCGGCCATGCCGACGTGCCGATGGCGGTCGCCGCGCTGAAGCGCGGGGCCTATGACTTCCTGTCGAAGCCGGTGGGTACGGACCAGCTGGCCGCGGCGCTGAACCGCGCCTGCCAATCCCGTGCGCTGGTGATCGAGAACCGTGCGCTGCGCCGCCAGCAACAGGAGGCGTTGGCCCAGGATACCCGGCTGATCGGCCACAGCGCGATCATGCAGAACCTGCGTGACAGCATCGAGAGGCTGGCGGCGGCGGGCGGCGACCTGCTGCTGGTCGGTCCCGGCGGCTCGGGCAAGGAAAGCGTTGCGCATGCCCTGCACCGGCAGGGGCCCCGCCGCGCCCGCGCCTTCGTGCATGTCGCCTGCGCCGCGCTGGACGAAACCCGGTTCGAGGCCGAGTTTCTGGGCCTCGACCCCTCGGGTCGGCAGGCGCGCAGCGCCGGGCGGCTGGAAAAGGCGCATCGCGGCACGCTTTACTTGGACGAGATCGACCTGCTGTCGCCCGGTCTTCAGGCGCGCCTGATGGGGCTGATCGAGGCGGGGGAGTTCTGGCCCGCGGGTGCGGCCGCGCCCCGGCCGCTGGACCTGTGCATCATCGCCTCGACCCGCCGCGATCTTCAGCCGCTGGTGCGCGAGGGGTGGTTCCGGGGCGATCTTTACTATCGCCTTGCAGGGGTGGTGCTGACCCTGCCGCCGCTGCGCGACCGGCGCGAGGATATCCCCGAACTCTTCCGCCATTTCCTGCTGGAGGCCTGCACGCGGCTGGACATCGCGCCGCCGGTCATTCCCGCAGCCGTCTCTGCCCGGCTGGCCGCACATGACTGGCCCGGCAACCTGCGCGAATTGCGCCGCTTTGCCGAAGCTCACGCGCTGGGGATGACCGTGCTTGACCGGGTGGCCGAGCCTGCGCCGGAGGACGGGGGGCGGGGCCTGTCCGAAATGGTGGCCGAATATGAGGCCGACCTGATCCGCGAAGCCCTGCGGCTTGAGCAGGGCAATGCCAGCCGGGCGCTGGCCCGGCTGCGGCTGCCGCGCAAGACCTTTTACGACAAGCTGACGCGCCACGGCATCCGGCCCGCCGATTTCCGCGCCGGTGCCCCGGCCGAGGACTAGGCGGCGGCCTTTCGCCTTTGCCCCATGCGGATGGCTTGGCCCGGGGCGTCCGACGCGGTATGACACCCCCTGATCCAAGGGGAGCCGAGCGAATGGACGCGACCGACCGTATTGCGCGCAGGATTGCCAGTGAAATCAATGCCTCGGCCCAGCAGGTCACGGCAGCGGCGGGGCTGCTTGACGGCGGCGCGACCGTGCCCTTCGTCGCGCGCTATCGCAAGGAAGTGACGGGCGGGCTGGACGACACGCAATTGCGCACCCTGTCCGAGCGCCTGGCCTACTTGCGCGAGCTTGAGGCGCGCCGGAAGGCGATCCTGGAATCGATCGAGGCGCAGGGCAAGATGACGCCCGATCTGGCCCGTGCCGTTTCCGGGGCGGAAACCAAGGCCACGCTTGAGGATATCTATCTGCCCTTCAAGCCCAAGCGCCGCACCAAGGCGATGATTGCCCGCGAAAACGGACTGGAGCCGCTGCTGCGTGCGATCCAGGACAATCGCGGCGCCAACCCCGAGGCGCTGGCGGCCGGCTATCTGACCGAGAACGTGGCCGACCTGAAAGCCGCGCTGGACGGTGCGCGCGACATTCTTGTCGAGGAACTGTCCGAGAATGCCGATCTGCTGGGCCGCCTGCGCCAGTTCATGCAGGCCGATGGCCGGATCAGCGCCCGCGTCGTCGCGGGCAAGGAACAGGACGGCGCGAAGTTCAGCGATTATTTCGATCATGCGGAAAAGTGGTCCGCGATCCCCGGCCACCGCGCGCTTGCGATCCTGCGCGCCGCCAAGGAAGAAGTCCTGACCATCGAGATCGCGCCCGAGGACGAGACCGGCACCGCGCGCGCCGAAGGCATCGTTGCCGCCGCCCTTGGCCGGTTGGGCGACGGGCCGGGCGACCAGTGGCTTCGCAAGGTCGCGGGCTGGACCTGGCGGGTCAGACTGTCGAATACGATGTATGTCGACCTGCTGACGGAATTGCGCACCCGTGCCCATGCCGAGGCCATCCGTGTGTTTGCCCGCAACCTCAAGGACTTGCTGCTGGCCTCGCCCGCGGGGCCGCGTCCCACCATCGGGCTGGATCCGGGCATCCGCACCGGGGTGAAGCTTGCCGCGGTCGATGCGACCGGGAAAGTCGTGGAAACCGCGACGCTTTACCCTTTCCAGCCCAAGAACGACCTGCGCGGGGCCGAAGCCGCGCTGGCCGCCGCCATCGTGCGGCACAAGATCGAACTGATCGCCATCGGCAACGGAACTGCCAGCCGCGAAACCGAACGCATGGTGGTCGACGTGCTGAAGCGCCTTCCCGCGGGGGTGAAGGCCCCGGTCAAGGTCATCGTCAGCGAGGCGGGGGCCTCGGTCTATTCGGCGTCGGAACTGGCGGCGAAGGAATTCCCCGACCTTGACGTCTCGCTGCGGGGCGCCGTCTCGATCGCGCGGCGGTTGCAGGATCCGCTGGCCGAACTGGTCAAGGTGCCGCCGGAATCGATCGGCGTCGGCCAGTATCAGCACGACGTGGACCAGCGCCAATTGACGAAAACGTTGGAGGCCGTGGTCGAGGACGCGGTGAACGCCGTCGGCGTCGACCTGAACACGGCGTCCGCTCCCCTGCTGGCGCATGTCGCCGGGCTGGGTCCGTCGCTGGCCCAGAACATCGTCGCCCACCGCGATGCCGAGGGGGCCTTTGCCTCGCGCGCGGCGCTGAAGAAGGTGACGGGCCTTGGTCCCCGCGCGTTCGAACAATGCGCGGGCTTCCTGCGCATCCGCGACGGGAAGGAGCCGCTTGACGCCTCGTCGGTCCACCCCGAGGCTTACGGTGTCGCGCGCCGGATCGTCGCCGCCTGCGGACGTGACATTCGCCAGATCATGGGTGACGGGACCGCGCTGAAGGGCGTCCGGGCGGAACAGTTCGTCGATGACAGCTTTGGCCTTCCCACCATCCGCGACATCCTGTCCGAGCTGGAAAAGCCCGGCCGCGACCCACGTCCCAGCTTTGTCACAGCAAGCTTTGCCGAGGGGGTCGAGGACATCAAGGACCTGACGCCCGGCATGGTTCTGGAAGGCACCGTGACCAACGTCGCGGCCTTCGGCGCTTTCGTCGATATCGGCGTGCATCAGGACGGGCTTGTCCATATCAGCCAGTTGGCCGACCGTTTCGTGAAGGACCCGAACGAGGTGGTGAAGGTCGGCGACGTGGTGAAGGTCCGCGTGACCGAGGTGGACGTGCCCCGCAAGCGCATCGGCCTGACCATGCGCAAGGATGGCGGAGCCAGCGCCCGCGACGCCCAGGCGGAACGCGGCCCGAAATCGCCGCAACAGCCCGTACGCGGCCCGAAATCGGCCCGCCCCGCCGCGCCCGAAACGCCGGGCGCATTGGGGGCGGCCCTGATGAATGCGCTGCGGAAACCCTAAAGCGTCAGCAGCGCGGCGCGGAAGTCGGGGTCCGAAAGCACCACCTCTTGCGCGCCAAGCGCGGCCGCCCGCGCCAGCGCGCGCGATGTCTGGACTTGTGCGAACTCGACCGCATCGGTCAGCGCGCGCCCGCACGCCAGCGCCGCGATAATCAGCCCCGCGAACAGGTCACCCGTGCCCGCCATTGCCACCGGCAGGCGCGGCACCGGATGGCGGCTGATCCCCGACGGTCCCAGGATGACGCTTTCCAGCATCCCACCGGCGGTCTCGGTCAGGTGGCAACCGGTGGCGATCAGATGCGCGCCCGCTGCCATCCCCAGCGCCGCTGCTGCGCGGGGCAGATCGGCAAGTGCGGTGATCGGCTGCCCGGTCAGATAGGCGATCTCGAACGGGTTGGGCGAAGCGATGTCGGCCAGGGGCAGCAACTCGTCACGCAGGATGGTGGCGATCGTTTCGGGCACATACAGGCCCGGCGCATCATCCCCCATCACCGGATCGCAAAAATAGATCAGATCCGGGTTTTCCTGCTTGGCCCGCTGAACGAAGCCCGCAACCTGCCGTGCCACCTCGACCGACCCGATATAGCCGGTGACGACATGGGACGCGCGCGCTGGCAGACCGCGTTCCCAGACACCTTGCAGAAGATCGGCGAAGAAATCGGCGGGCATCGCCCGGCCGCGCAGGGTGGGATAATCCGGCGTATTCGAAAAGACGACGGTGGGAACCTGCGCGACCTCCAGCCCGGCGGCCTGCATCGGGAAGACGGCGGCCGAATTCCCGACATGGCCCATGACCACCTGGCTTTGGATCGAGATGACAAGAGGCGGTCTCATGCGCGACCCTCCAGGCTGCCGTTCAGGCGGGGGGTCCAATCCTCGACCCGGCCGCTTTCCAGACGGTTGCGCGCGTAAAGTCGCCATTTCTCGGCCAGCACCTCCAGCGCCGCGATGTTCTTCAACTCTTCGGCGTTCAAGCGGTCGACATAGAAGGCATGCCAGATGCGGTGCAGGGGCCAGTCGGGCGCCGCCCGGTCGACAAGGACAATGGTGTCGCCCGGCGCGACGGTTCCGGGTTCCAGAACGCGGTAATACCAGCCGGTGCGTCCGGTCTCCTGCACCCGGCGCGCCATGTTGGGGATGGCGAAGCGGTGGGTCAACTTCCAGCAGGGCTGCCGCCCCTGGCTGACCTGAACCAGTGCGCTGCCCATGCGGAAGATGTCGCCGACCGCGACGGACGCTTCGTTCAGGTCGAGGGTCGAGATGTTCTCGCCGAAGGCCCCCGGCACGTCCAGCAGCGGCAGAAGGCCCAGATCGGCCCGCCACGCTTCGTAATGGTCGCGCGGGTAATGATGCACCGCCTTTTCCGGGCCGCCATGCACCCGCAGGTCCGCCTGCTCATCGTCTTCGAATCCGGTCGGTCCCAGCAGGCACGGCCCGCTTACCGGGCGCTTGTCGATGGCGCTGGTCCTCTGGCCGCCAAGGGGCGCGACCCGCCCGGTCAGAAGGGTGATGCTGGTCATGACTGGCTCCGGATTCTGGCGGTAAAGACTAGCCGTTCCGCGACGGCCCACAAGCCGCGAAAGAAAGACGCTCGCCGTTCCGGGCGGGCGTCGGGGAATGCAGCCTCAGGCTCAGAAGTCCCAGTCTTCGTCCTCGGTCGCGACGGCCTTGCCGATCACATAGGACGAGCCCGAGCCGCTGAAGAAGTCGTGGTTCTCGCTGTCCGGCGACAGCGCCGCCATGATCGCGGGATTGACCTCGCAGGCGGCCGGCGGGAACAGGGCCTCATAGCCGAGGTTCTGCAGCGCCTTGTTCGCGTTGTAATGCAGGAAGGCCTTCACATCCTCGGTCAGCCCGATTCCGTCATAAAGCTCGGCGGTGTATTTCTGCTCGATGTCGTAAAGATCGAACATCAGCGAAAAGGCGAAATCCTTCAGCTCCTGCTGCTTTTCAGCCGAAAGCTTCTCGGCCGCGCGCTGGAACTTGTAGCCGATGTAATAGCCATGCACCGCCTCGTCACGAATGATCAGGCGGATCAGGTCGGCGGTATTGGTCAGCTTCGCGCGGCTCGACCAGTACATCGGCAGGTAGAAGCCGGAATAGAACAGGAAGCTTTCCAGGAACACGCTGGCGATCTTGCGCTTCAGCGGGTCCGATCCGGCCTTGTACTCCTCAAGGATCAGCCGCGCCTTGGCTTGCAGATGCGGGTTTTCCTCGGACCAGCGGAAGGCCTCGTCGACCTCCTTGGTCAGGCACAGCGTCGAGAAGATCGACGAATAGCTGCGCGCATGGACCGCCTCCATGAACGAGATGTTCGAGAGCACCGCCTCTTCATGCGGGGTCTGCGCATCGGGCATCATCGAGGGCGCGCCCACGGTGTTCTGCACGGTGTCCAGCAGCGTGAGCCCGGTAAAGACGCGGATCGTCAGTTCACGCTCGGCCGGGCGCAGCGTCGCCCAGCTTTGCACGTCGTTCGACAGCGGCACCTTCTCGGGCAGCCAGAAGTTCACGGTCAGGCGGTTCCAGACCTCAAGGTCTTTTTCATCCTCAAGACGGTTCCAGTTGATGGCGCGCAGCGGCGTCCGCGTGGCTACATGGTCTTTCATCGAAAGCCCCTTCATCGTTTTCCAAATACCCTACGGGGGTCCGGGGGTGTAAAACCCCCCGGCAGCGGCGCGGATCAGAGCGTGCAGGAGACGCAGCCCTGGACCTCGGTTCCTTCCAGCGCGGTCTGGCGCAACCGGATGTAATAGATCGTCTTGATGCCTTTCTTCCAGGCGTAGATCTGGGCGCGGTTTATGTCGCGCGTCGTGGCCTCGGCCGGGAAGAACAGCGTCAGGCTCAGGCCCTGGTCGACATGCTCGGTCGCCGCCGCATAGGTGTCGATGATCGCATCCGGCCCGATCTCATAGGCGTCGCGGTAATATTCGATGTTCTCGTTCGACATGAAGGCGGCGGGGTAATAGACGCGGCCGATCTTGCCTTCCTTGCGGATCTCGATCTTGGCGACGATCGGGTGGATCGAGCTGGTCGAGTTGTTGATATAGCTGATCGAACCGGTCGGCGGCACCGCCTGAAGGTTGCGGTTGTAAAGCCCGGTCGCCATCACTTCGGCTTTCAGCGCGGCCCAATCCTCGCGGGTGGGCAGGGTCATGCCTTCGAAGACGCGGGCGACATCGGGCATGGTCGGCAGCCAGTCACGTTCGGTATATTTGTCGAAGAAGCTGCCATCGGCGTATTTCGACTTCTCGAAATCCTTGAAGGTCGCGCCTTTCTCGCGCGCCAGCAGGTTCGACGCCCGGATCGCGTGATAGGCGACGGCGGCGAAATAGACCGAGGTGAACTCGACCCCCTCGGGCGAACCGTAATGGATGCGTTCGCGCGCCAGGAAGCCGTGCAGGTTCATCTGGCCAAGACCGACGGCATGGGCCTCATCGTTGCCGCGCCGGATCGAGGGCACCGAGTCGATCGAGGACATTTCCGACACCGCCGTCAGCGAGCGGATCGCGGCCTCGACGGTCGCGCCGAAGTCCGGGCCGTCCATGGTCGCGGCGATGTTCAGCGAGCCGAGGTTGCACGAGATGTCGGTCCCCATGCGGGAATAGCTCAGATCTTCGTTGAACTCGCTGGCCTCGTTCACCTGCAGGATCTCGCTGCACAGGTTCGACATGGTAATGCGGCCGTGGACCGGGTTCGCCTTGTTCACCGTGTCCTCGAACATGATGTAGGGATAGCCCGATTCGAACTGGATCTCGGCCAGCGTCTGGAAGAACGCTCGGGCGTTGATCTTTTTCTTCTTGATGCGCTTGTCGTCGACCATCTCGGCATATTTCTCGGTGACCGAGATTTCCGAGAAGGGGACGCCATAGACCTTTTCCACGTCATGCGGCGAGAACAGGTACATGTCCTCGTTCTTCTTCGCGAGTTCGAAGGTCACGTCGGGAATGACCACGCCCAAGGACAGCGTCTTGATGCGGATCTTTTCGTCCGCATTCTCGCGCTTGGTATCCAGAAAGCGCAGGATGTCGGGGTGATGCGCGTTCAGATAGACCGCGCCCGCGCCCTGTCGCGCGCCAAGCTGGTTGGCGTAGCTGAAGGAATCTTCCAGCAGCTTCATCACCGGAATGACGCCCGAGGACTGGTTCTCGATCCCCTTGATGGGGGCGCCGGCCTCGCGCAGGTTCGTCAGCATCAGGGCGACACCGCCGCCGCGCTTCGACAGTTGCAGCGCCGAGTTGATCGAGCGCCCGATCGATTCCATGTTGTCTTCAAGGCGCAGCAGGAAGCACGAGATCAGCTCGCCCCGCGACTTCTTGCCCGCGTTCAGGAAGGTCGGCGTCGCGGGCTGGAAGCGGCCGGACAGCATCTCCTCCATGAAGCGCATGGCCAGCGCCTCGTCGCCGCGCGCCAGCGCCAGCGAGACCATCACGACGCGGTCCTCGTAGCGCTCAAGATAGCGCTGACCGTCGCGGGTCTTCAGCGTATAGCTGGTGTAATACTTGAACGCGCCCAGGAAGGTGGGGAAGCGGAACTTGCGCTTGTAGGCGGCATCCCAGATCGCGCGCTGGAAGTTCTTGGAATACTGGTCCAGCACCTCGGGTTCGTAATAACCCTCTTCGACCAGGTAATCGAGCTTCTCGTCCAGCGAATGGAAGAAGACGGTGTTCTGGTTCACATGCTGCAGGAAATACTGATGCGCCGCCTTGCGGTCGGCGTCAAAGCGGATGCGACCCTCACTGTCGTAAAGGTTCAGCATCGCGTTCAGCGCGTGATAGTCCAGCTCGGCCTTTACGCCATCGTCAAGCATTCTGTCCCCCAGAATTTGTTGAGCCCCGCATCGACGCGGGCAATATCTTCGTCATTTCCCGCAAGCTCGAAACGATAGAGCACGGGCACCTTGCACTTGTCCGCGATCACCCGCCCTGCCAAGGCAAAGGTCGCGCCGAAATTCCGGTTTCCGGCGGCGATGACGCCGCGCAGCAGGGACCGGCGGCCCGCATCGTTCAGGAAGTGGATCACCTGCTTGGGCACTGCGCCCCGGCCTTCACCATCGGCATAGGTCGGGCAGATCAGCACGAAGGGCAGGTCGGGCGCGGGCATCGCGTCCTTGGGCGAGATCGGGATGCGGCCGGCTGGCAGGCCAAGCCGCGTCACGAAGCGCGCCGTGTTCCCCGAAGCCGAGGAGAAATAGACAAGCCCGCCCATCGGCCCGGATCAGGAAAGACGGCCGATCATGTCCGGGCGGAAGCCCGCCCAGTGCTCTTCGCCGGCGATCACGACCGGAGCCTGGCGATAGCCGAGCGAGGTGACCAGCTGCATGGCCGCGTCATCCTCGGTCAGGTCCACGATATCGTAGGCCAGCCCCCGCGCATCGAGCGCGCGCGTCGTCGCGGTGCATTGCACGCAGGCGGGCTTGGAATAGACAGTGATGCTCATTGCCTGTGGTCCTTTTCTCATACTCTTTTGTCTCGGTCCGCGCGCAGCGGCGACAGCCAGTCATCCCGCGTAAAATTCACGCAGGAACCTGCAAATCACCAACCACCTACAGTTGCATTTCGAGCCGGTAAGCCGACCGGAAACTGGTCCGGTTCGACTCGTGCCGCAAGCGCGTTCACCCAGTATATAGAGACACGCTTTGCTTCGCTACCCATATGTTGTGGTCCAAACAAAGAACGCCGGGTTTCGCGAGTCGCGTGGCAAAGATGCAATTGTCAACCGTCAGGTTGCGGGGTTGGTCCTGTTTCTGATGGTGGTTGTATTGCCCCAAGGGGCGCGGGGGGCCGCTTCTAGCCCCGCCGATTTCGGGCGTCCACCTTAAAAATCGCTGGGGAAGCGACGCTCCAGATCCGCGACCTGTTCGGGGGTCAGCGGGCGAGTCCGCATTCCCCGCAACGCCAGGAACAGCTTTGCTGTCTCTTCAAGCTCTTCGGTCGCATAGACGGCGTCCTCAAGCGATTTTCCCGCCACCACCGGCCCGTGGTTCGCCAGCAACACGGCGTGATGGTCCGAGGCCATTTCCTCGACCGCGCGTGCAAGATCCAGATCTCCGGGCGCGAAATAGGGGATCAGCGGCAGGCGGCCGACTCGCATGACGTAATAGGCGGTCAGGGGCGGCAGCACGTCGCGGTGGTCGATGTCATGCATGCAGCTGACCGCGACGGAATGGGTCGAATGCAGGTGCACGATCGCCCCTGCGCGCGGGCGGCGGCCATACATCGCCATGTGCAGGAAGCTTTCCTTGGTCGGCTTGTCGCCCGACAGCAGATTTCCCGCCAGATCCAGCCGCGAGATCCGCGCCGGGTCGATGGCCCCCATGCTGGACCCGGTCGGCGTCATCAGCCAGCCATCTTCAAGTCTGACCGAGATATTGCCCGAGGAACCGAAGGTAAGACCCCGGTCGAACAGGGATTGCGCAAGCCGCGCGATGTCTTCGCGCTGTTTCGATTCAGTCATCCAGCATCTCCAGCGCCTGGGTGAACATCTCGGGGCCGCCGAAATTCCCGGATTTCAGGCACAGCGCCAGTTCGCGGTCCCCGACCGTCGCGCCGCACCACGGCACGCCTGCCGCAACCTCGGGGCCGATCTCAAGCGCGGTGACGCCCAAGGCCGAGATGACCGCGCCCGAGGTTTCGCCCCCCGCCACCAGGAACCGTGCGAATCCGCGTTCCAGCAGACCGCGCGCGATGGTGGACAGCGTGCGCTCCATCATCTCGCCCGCTTCCATCGTGCCATGTCGGCGCTGGTTTTCCGCCACCTCGGCGGGGTCGGAAGAGCCATAGATCAACATCGGCCCGGTCTGCGCGACCGCCCATCCCAGCGCCTCGGCGGCGATATCCTCGCCCGCCGCGATGCGGTCCAGGTTTAGCTTCAGCGTCGGCCAAAGCGGTGTCACATGGGCGATCTGCGCGCGCGTCGCGGTCGAGCAGCTGCCCGCCAGCACGACCGCGCGACCTTGCGAGCGGGGCAGGCGCGGGGGCAGCGCCGCGCCCAGATCGCCGCTGTCGCGCAGGTTGGCGGGCAGGCCCATCGCGACGGCCGAACCGCCCGTGACCAGCGCCATGCCGTCCAGAGCGCGACCAAGTGCGATCATGTCCTCATCCTCGACCGCGTCCGGCACGGCATAGCGGAAACCTTCGCCGCGCAGGTGGTCAAATGCGGCGCGGATCGCCGGCGCGCCCTGCCGCACGGTCTGCAACGGCACCAGTCCGGTCCGGCCCTGGGCCTGTGCGTCCATCAGCCGGATCAGGCTGGAATCGCGCATCGGCGTCAGTGGATGGTCCTTCATCGGGCTTTCCGCCAGGGGCAGGTCGCCCACGAACAGGTTGCCCTTGTAGATGGTGCGCCCATTCCGCGGGAAGGCCGGCGAGACGACGGTGAAATCCTGCCCCATCGCCGCCAGCAGCGCGTCCGTCACCGGACCGATATTGCCCGCCGCCGTCGAATCGAAGGTCGAGCAGTATTTGAACACCACCTGCCGCACGCCCTGCGCGTTCAGCCAGTCCAGCGCGGCCAGCGATTGCGCAATCGCCTGATCCGCCGGAATCGTGCGCGATTTCAGTGCGATGACGACGGCATCGGCATCCCTTGGCGTCTGGCCCGCTTCCGGGATGCCGATCACCTGGACGACGCGCAGCCCGGCCTTGACCCAGGTGCTGCACAGGTCCGTCGCCCCGGTGAAATCGTCGGCGATGGCGCCAAGGATGATGCCCATCAGTAGTTCCCCCCATTCAGTCGGCCGGCATAAAAGCCGGGCCGGCGGGCGGGGTCAACGGATGTTCATCAGAAGTCCCGCCGCCAGCTTCGCGCGCTCGACCAGGCTTGCGACCTCGATATGCTCGCCTAGCGTATGCAGGCCCTTGCCGCGCACGCCGATGGAATCCAGCGTGGGCACGCCCATCGCTCCGGTGAAGTTCCCGTCCGATCCGCCGCCGGCAGAGCCGCAGTTCAGCTTGAAGCCGATATCGGCGGCGATGGTGCGGGCGATCTCGTAAAGCGCCATGGTGCCGGGCTGGGGTTCCCAGACGGGGCGTGTCACCCCGCGCGTAACCTTGAAGGCGACGCCGTTCTCTTCGCCTTCCAGCGCCATCATCGCGGCGACGCCGTGGTCAAGATCCTGCTGCCGCTTGGCCATGCTGAGCGCCTCGGCCCGACATTCCGAGCTGACGCAGTTCACCCATTGCCCGGCATGGATCACGCCGACCGAGAAGGTGCAATCCTCGGTCGTCATCGCCTCGACTTCTAGAATCTTGCGCGCCATCGCGGCGATGGCCGAACGACCCTCGCGAAGCGCCCAGCCGGCATGGCTGGGACGACCCTCGGTCAGCAGGTTGAAGCGGGCGATGGCATAGCGTCCGATCACCGCGCCGCCATCGGGCGAGGCGGGTTCGGGCAGCAACACGGCGCGCTGGCCGCGGGCGGCATCCTCGATCAGCCCGCGGGTCGCGGGGGTGCCGACCTCTTCGTCCGGGGTGAACAGGAAGGTGACGGGCAGGGGCGTCGTCCAGCCCGCACGGGTGATCTGGCGCATGGCTTCGAAGAAGACATAGTTGCCGCCCTTCATGTCCATGATGCCGGGGCCGAAACAAAGCCCGTCCTCGCGCCGGAAGGGCAGCTTTTCCAGTGTGCCGATGGGATGGACCGTGTCCATGTGCCCGGACACGAGGATGCCGGGCTTGCCCTGGTCGGGATGTGGAAAGCTGACGCGGATCGAATCGCCAAAACCCATGCGGCCGGGGATCGTCTCGACCGTGGCACCGATGGCGGACAGATCGCGCGCTGCCAGCGCCATCATCCGGCTGACGGCGGCGCCGTCCCAGGTCGGGCTTTCGCATTCGATCCAGGGACGCAGGCCGGTCAGCATCTCCTCGGCATCGAAGGGCAGGTTCAGCGGATTCATGCGGCATTCTCCAGCGGCAGGCGGCGTTCGACGATACGGGCATAGATCGAGGCGCCGACCGGCAGGATCGCGGGGTCCAGCACGAAGCCCGGATTGTGCAGCGGCACGGTCCCCGCATGTCCCAGATTGCCATAGGCGCCGGGCACGACCTGCAGCATGTCCGCGAAATCCTCGGAGCCGGTCGCGGGCTCGGCATCGTCGGTGACATTATCAGCCCCCAGAACATCGACCGCGGCGGCCATCCATTCGTCCGACAGCAGGGCATCGTTCAGCAGGACGTCGAAGATCTCGCGGAACTGCAGCTCGATCCTGACGCCATGGGCCAGCGCGAAACCCGTGCAGATCTCGCGCATGCGGCTTTGCATCAGGTCGCGGATCTCGGGCTTGAAGAAGCGGATGGTGCCGGCCAGCGCAGCGGTTTCGGGCACGACGTTATAGGCGCTGCCGGCATGGATCTGCGTCACCGACAAAACGCCGCTTTCCAGGGGCGGCATGTTCCGGCCAAGGATCGTCTGGAACTGGCCGACCAGCGTCGAGGCGACGACCAGCGCGTCGCGCGACTGGTGGGGCATCGCGGCATGGCTGCCCTTGCCGGTGACGGTCACGTCAAAGAAGGACGCCCCCGCCATGGCCGGACCCTTGGTGATCGTGGCGCGGCGCGGGCGGCCGTTCGGTTGGTTGTGCATCCCATAGACCTCGTCCACGGGGAATCGCTGGAACAATCCTTCGGCGATCATGCCGCGCGCACCGCCCAGACCTTCCTCGGCCGGCTGGAAGATGAACACCGCGCTGCCGTCGAAATTGCGGCTGGCGGCCAGATATTTCGCCGCGCCGAGCAGCATTGTCGTGTGGCCATCATGGCCGCAGGCATGCATCCGCCCCGCATTCTGCGAGGCATAGTCGAGGGCGGCGACCTCGTTGATCGGCAGCGCGTCCATGTCGGCGCGCAGGCCGATCCGGCGGTTGCCGTCGCCGCGCCCCTTCAGAATGCCGACCACGCCAGTCTTTGCGACGCCCTCATGCACCTCGTCGAAACCCCATTCGCGCAGCCTTGCGGCGACGACGCCCGAGGTGCGGACCTCCTCGAAACCCAGCTCGGGATGGGCGTGCAGATCGCGGAAGATGGCTTCAAGCGCGGGCGCGTCGGCCTCGATCTCAGGCAGGGTTGGCATCACGGACCTCATTCATGGCTTTGAAATTCTGGAAATCCCAGTCGCGGCCGGGGGCGGCCTCGATCAGGGCGCGGGTATAGGCATGGGCGGGCGCGCCAAGCACCTCGGCCGCCGGACCCTGCTCGACCACCGCGCCGCGCTGCATGACGATCACCTCGTCGCAGATCTGGGCGGCCACGCGCAAGTCATGGGTGATGAAGACGATCGCGATGCCCAGATCCCGCTGAAGCTGGTCCAGCAGGTCCAGCACCTGCGCCTGGACCGAGACATCCAGCGCCGACACCGCCTCGTCCGCAACCAGCACGTCGGGGCGCATCATCACCGCCCGCGCGATGGCGATGCGCTGGCGCTGCCCGCCCGAGAACTGGTGGGGATATCGGGCCAGCGCATCCTTGGGCAGCCCGACCACACCCATCAGCCGCGCCGCTTCGGCCAGGGCCTCGGCGCGCGGGATGCCATAGTTCAGCGGCCCCTCGATCAGGCTTTGCGCGATGGTCCAGCGCGGGTTCAGCGAGCGCATAGGATCCTGAAACACGACCTGAAGCTTCTTGCGATGCGGCCACAGACGGCCGCGCGACAGGCTGGCGATGTCCTGCCCGTCAAGCTCGATCCGGCCGGAACTGGGATCGATCAGCCGCATGATGCAGCGCGCGACGGTGGACTTGCCCGAGCCGGATTCGCCAACGATGCCCAGCGTCCGGCCACGCGCCAGCGCAAAGCTGACATCCTTCGCGGCATGGGCCTGGGGCAGCGTCTTCAGGAACCCGCGGCTGCCATAGATCTTGTTCAGCCGGTCGACCTTCAGCACGATCTCCTGTCCCGACGGGCGCGAGGGGCGCGGCGTCAGGCCGGGGACCGAGGCCAGCAGCTTGCGCGTATATTCGGCGCGCGGGTTGCGCAGCACGGCTTCGACCGGGCCGTTCTCGACGATCTCGCCATGCTTCATGACATAGACCGTATCTGCGATTTCGGCGACGACGCCCATGTCATGGGTGATGAACAGGACGGCGGTGCCGTGGCTGGACTGAAGCTCGTCGATCAGCGACAGGATCTGCTTTTGCGTGGTCACGTCCAGCGCGGTCGTGGGTTCGTCCGCGATCAGCAGGACCGGCTCAAGAACCAGTGCCATCGCGATCATGATGCGCTGGCGCTGGCCGCCGGAAAGCTGATGCGGATAGCTTTGGAAGATGCGCGGGACGTCGGGCAGGTGAACCTGCTCCATGATCGCGATGGCGCGGGCGCGGCGTTCGGCGGCGGAAAGGCCGGTATGCAGCTCCATCACCTCCATGATCTGGTCGCCGACGCGCAGCACCGGGTTCAGCGCGGTCATCGGCTCTTGAAAAATCATGGCGATGCGGGCGGCGCGCAGTTCGCGCATCTGCGCCTGGGTCAGCGGCAGCAGGTTCTGGCCCTGCAGGTTGATCCGGCCCTGCGCGACCTTCAGCGATTGGGGCAGAAGCCCCATGATCGCCAGCGAGGTGACGGATTTGCCGGAACCCGATTCCCCGACCAGGCAGACCGTCTCTCCCTGCCGGATGGTGACGTCGATGCCCTTCAGCACCTGAGGGCGGCCCGGGGTCTCGGGCAGGTCGACAACCAGGTTCTCGGCCGAAAGCGCGACCTGCGCGGTGTCGAAATTGCGTGACTTGAACAGCATGGCTTACCCCGCGCGTTTCTTCAGCCGCGGGTCCAGCATGTCCCGCGCGGCGTCGCCCAGAAGGTTGATCGACAGGATGCACAGCGACAGCATCAGGCCGGGATACAGGATCAGTTCGGGCTTGATGCGGAAGAACATCCGCCCCTCGGCCATGATGTTGCCCCAGGTCGGGGTCTCGGTGCTGACGCCGGCACCCAGGAAGGACAGGATCGCCTCGGTCAGGATGGCCGAGGCCAGGACATAGGTGCCCTGCACGATCAGCGGCGCCAGCGTGTTCGGAACCAGATGGCGGATCAGGATCTTGGGCATGGACGAGCCAAGGGCAATGGCGGCCTCGACATAGGGTTCCTCGCGCGCGGACAGGACCACCGCGCGGACCAGCCGCACAACGCGCGGGATCTCGGGGATGGTGATCGCGGCGATGACCGACCCGACCGAGGGGCCGTTCAGCGCGACAAGCGCAATGGCCAGAAGGATCGACGGGATCGCCATCAGCCCGTCCATCATCCGCATGATGATGGCATCCGCCGTGCGGAAGAAGCCCGCGACCATGCCGATGACCAGCCCGACCACCACCGAAACGACGGCCGTGGCGATCCCGATCAGCAGCGACAGCCGTGCGCCGATCAGGACCCGGGACAGGATGTCGCGGCCGAAATTGTCAGTGCCCAGGGGATGCCCCTCGATCGGACCTTTCAGGCGCATCAGCGGGTCCATCTTCAGTGGGTCATGGGGCGCAAGCCAGGGCGCGAAAAGCGTGACCAGGACGATAAGCAGCAGGACCACCAGCGCGATCCGCGGACCCAGCCCGAATTGCGGCAGGCGGATCATCCGCAGGATCGGCTGCATGGCCGAGGCGGGGCGGGGCGTCTGGGACATCAGTAGCGGATCCTCGGGTCGAAGAAGCTGTAGCTGAGATCGATGACCAGGTTGACGAGGACGTAAAGAAAGCTCGTCAGCAGGATCATCGCCTGAATGACCGGATAGTCGCGCGCCAGAATGGCATCGACGGTCAGGCGGCCGATGCCGGGGATGTTGAAGACCGTCTCGGTCACGACGACACCCCCGATCAGCAGCGCGAATCCGGTGCCGATCACCGTCAGGATCGGGACGGCGGCATTGCGCAGTGCGTGTCGGAACAGGACCGTCCGCTCGGGCGCGCCCTTGGCGCGGGCGGTGCGGATGTAATCCTCGCCCAGCACCTCAAGCATGTTGGCGCGGGTCATGCGCGCGATCAGCGCGACATAGATCGTGGTCAGGGTCAGCGCGGGCAGGATGGCGTTCTTCAGGAAGGGCAGCGGCCCGGCCGAGATCGGCGTGAAGCCCTGAACCGGGAACCAGCCCAGTTTCAGCGAAAAGACCAGGATCAGCAGATAGCCGATGACAAAGACCGGGACCGAGAAGCCAAGGACCGAGAAGGTCATCACCGCGTAATCGGCGGCGCTGCGGTGGCGCCAGGCGGCCAGAACGCCCATCGGGACCGCCAGCGCGACGGACAGCAGGATGGTCAGCAGCGCGATGGACAGCGTCGGCCCCATCCGTGCCGCGATCATTCCCGAAACCGGCGTGTGCGAGATCAGCGAGGTGCCCAGATCGCCGCGCGCAAGCTGGCCAAGCCAGGTCACGAACTGGATATGGATCGGCTGGTTCAGGCCCATCGCCTCGCGGATGGCCTGAAGCTGGGCGGGGGTCGCCATGTCGCCGGCAATGATCGCGGCCGGGTCGCCTGGCGTCAGGCGCAGCAGCAGAAAGACGAAGACCGCCACAAGCAGCATGACCGGGATCACGGCAAGGATGCGGCGCAGCAGGTATCCTATCATCGGAATGTCCCTGTTCGGACCAGATGGAAAGGGGGCGGGCATGCCGCCCCCCAGGGGAACCGGGCCTTACTCGGCCTTCTTCAGGTTCCAGAAGACCGGCACGGGCGAAGGCAGCATCTCGGTGATCGTCGTCCGCCGCGCCTGGGGCAGGGTGTATTGCCCCAGCGGCACCTCCAGCACGGTCTGGATCGCGTGGGCCTGGATCTTTTCACCCACGGCCTTCTGCGCTTCCGGGTCGGCGGCGGCGATGTAATCGGCCTTCAGCTGCTCGATCGTGTCATCGGTGGGCCAGCCGAACCAGGCGCTGTCGCCGCGCCCGATCAGCATCGGGTTCGAGATCGGGTTCGAGATCTCGGGCACCATCCAGTTGGTGATGAACATGTTCCAGCCGCCCTCGGCCGGGGCCGACTGGCTGGCGCGGCGCGTGACCAGCGTCTGCCAGTCCATCGGCTGCATGTCGACGGTAAAGCCCGCGTCGCGCAGCATCTGCGAGATGACGACCGGCTGCGTCGCCAACGCCACCATGTCGGTGGGCGCCATCAGCACGACGGGCGTGCCGTCGTAGCCCGACTCCTTCAGCAGCGCCTTGGCCTCGTCCATGCTGGCGCCCTTGGTCAGCGTCTCGGCCCCGGTTTCCGAGCCAAGGGGGGTGCCGCAGCCCAGCAGCGCGCCGCAGATCTGGTAATAGGTCGGATTGCCGATCATCGCGGCCAGCACCGATTCCTGCGAGATCGCCTTCAGCGCCGCCTGCCGGACCTTTTCGTTGTCGAAGGGAGGGTGCAGGAAGTTCATCCGCGCCATGGTCTGCATTCCCGTCGGCTCGCGCACCTCGACGGCGATGTTGGGATCGCCTTCAAGCAGCGGGATCAGGTCGACCTGCATCTGCTCGATATAGTCGATCTCGCCCCCCGACAGCGCGTTCACGGCCGTCTGGATGTCGGGCATGTTCACCCATTTCACCTTGTCGACATTCACGACCTTGCCGCCGGCCATCCAGCTTGCCGGCTCGCTGCGCGGAACGTAATCGGAGTTCTTGGCATAGGTGACGCTGATCCCCGGCTGGAATTCGGCATCGACGAACTTGAACGGCCCCGAGCCGGTATAGTCGGTGATCGCCTGGTCGGGCGGGGTCGCCGCCACGCGGGCCGGCATGATGAAGGGCGGCAGTGCGGATTGCTTGGACAGCACGTCCAGCATCGGCACGAAGGGTTCCTTCAGAACCCAGGTGACGGTCTTGTCATCCGTCGCCTCAAGCTTTTCGGTCCGGTCCATGATGATCTGGCCGCCCGCGTCCTTCTTGGCCCAGCGCTCCAGCGAGGCGACCGCGTCCGCCGCCGTCACCGGCGCGCCGTCATGGAACTTCAGCCCGTCGCGCAGGGTGAAGACATAGGTCTTCTGGTCGTCCGAGACCTTCCAGTCCGCCATCTGCGGCTGCGGCTTGAACTCGGCATCCTGCGCGATCAGCACGTCATAGATCATGTAGGCATGATCGCGGGTGATATGCGCGGTCGTGATGACAGGGTCCAGCACGCGCAGGCCCGAATGCATCACGGCGGTCACCGTGGTTTCCGCCCAGGCCGCGCCCGCCATCATGGTCGAGGCCAGCAGGGCCGCCGTCAGTCTGTTGAACATGGTCTTCCTCTCTGTCGGGTTACGGGGAATGCGCTCCGGTCGTGGCGCCGGATTCGCGGGTTTCTTCTCAGGGTGCGAAGGGCTTTCCCTGCGGTTCCAGCCGGATGCCGGGGCGCAGGTGGCGCCATGGCAGGCTGGCCGGGCTGATCGGCATCGGACCGGGTGCGACGCATGTCAGGATCGTCTCGGCGATGTGCTGGAAATCGGCGCGGAAATGGACCGAGCTCTTGTTGACAAGGATCGCCTGCTCCTCGGGCTGGATGCCAAGGAAGCGATACATTTCGCGATCCGCCATCTGTGCCTTTTCCGAGGTGACGACGATTCGGATTCCCCCCAGCCGCAGGCAGGCCGAGGGGCCAAGATCCAGATGCGCGCCGCCGTAATAGCCGCCGGTGGCATGCAGGCGACCGTCCGAGACGGTCTCGACGGTGAACTGCGCCTCGAACGGGGCGTCGCCGGGAATGCCGGACTTGCCGCCAAGCGCCAGATGCAGCACCGCGCCGGGCCCGGCCTGATGCGCGGCCCGCGCCGCCGCCGGGTCGGTGATCAGGCCGATCGCCGCGCGGTCGGGGTTGCAGGCGGCCAGTGCGCGCAGCATCCCGGTCGTGTCGCTGTCGCCGCCCGCGCCGGGATTGTCCTGGGTGTCGGCGATGACGATGGGGCGGGTCGCGGCCCCGGCCAGCCGCATCGCCTCGCGCACGCCGTCTTCGGGGGCGAAGGCGCGGCCGGCAAATTCCGGCTCGGCCGCGACGACCGCTGCCGCGATCAGGTCGGCAGCGGCCCCGGCCGCGTCCGGCGTCGCGCCATAGGCCACGACCGAGGGGCCGCAATCCGCGAAGTCAGCCGCCGGAAAGCCCATGAACAGAGATGCGCTGTGCAGGTCGGGGCGATCCTGCGCCGCCAGCGCGTAAAGCCTTGCGCCCGGTTCGCCCAATGTCGACTGCCAGGCGATCGGGATCAGGAAATCAAGCTGCCGGAACGCCTTGTGGTTCGGCGCGCCCGCCATCAGCCGGTCCAGCTCGACCGCGGCGCGGCGGCCGGTTTCGGCCATGTCGACATGGGGATAGGTGCGAAAGCCGACCAGGGCATCCGCCGCCTCGACCATCCTGCGGGTGATGTTGCCGTGCAGGTCCAGCGCCGCGACGACGGGCACGTCGGGTCCGACCGCGTCGCGCACCCGTGCCAGAAGCTCTCCTTCACCATCCGGGGCGCCTTCGGCGACCATCGCGCCATGCAGGTCCAGAAAGACCCCGTCCAGCGGACCCGCCCTTTCCAGTCCGGCGATGATCTCATCCGTGATCGCGAGATAGCACTCGGCCGTGACCGGGGCCGAGGGCACCGCACCCGCCCAGAGAATCGGCAGAAGCTGCCAGCCCGACGTCTGGGCATGGGTGAGCGCGCCCGCTACCGGCAGGTTCACGTCCCACGCCCGCTTCAGGATTTCGGTTCCGCGCGACAAAGGCAGATAGCCACCGCCCTTGCGAAACGCCTCCATATCGGCGGGGCTGGGGGCAAAGGAATTGCTTTCATGCACGAAGCCCGCCAGCGCGACGCGGCGCGGCCGATGGGAAGATCCGGGGGAAGGGGCGGCAATCATCTGTATTGTATTCCGATACACTTGCATTGCATAATGACTTTACGAGTCCGTTTTTAATTCTGTCAACCGAGAGGTTTGTTCTTGTCGCGCGGTTCGGAAACTGACCCAGAAACGGCACAGGACCCGCTTTTCGTGCAGTCGCTGGGTCGCGGGCTTCAGGTGCTGGCAAGCTTTTCCGGTGCCGAACGCGCGCTCAGCCTGTCGGAAATCGCGGCCCGCGCCGGCATCACCCGCAGCGCGGCGCAGCGCATCGTCCACACGCTGCGCCAGACCGGCCACCTGCGCCTGACCGAGGATGGGCGCGGTTTCCTGCCCGATCTTGGCGTGCTGGACCTGACCTATGACTATCTTCGGCTGAACCCGCTGATCCGCGCTGCCAGCCCCGTGCTGCTGGAACTGCGCCGCAACGTGCGCGAACGCGTCGACCTGTCGCTGTTCGACGGGCAGCGCATGGTCTATGCCGCCCGGATGCAAAGCAAGCGCGAGATGTTCTTCGCGACGCTGCTGGGTCATGCGGTGCCGACCTATTGCACCTCGGGCGGGTGGGCGGTGATGGCGATGCTGCCCGATCCGCAGGTCGATGCGCTGCTGGCGGCGGCCGATCTGCGTGCGGTCACGCCCCGCACCCTGACCGACCCCGACGCCATTCGCGCCCAGATCGCGCTGGTGCGCGAGACCGGTCATGCGCTGGCGCTTGAGCAGATCGTGATGGGTGAAATCGCATTGGGCGTGGCGATCGCCGGATCCGACGGTCGACCGGTTGCCGCGATCCATGTCGCGGGTTCGCTGGCGGAATGGGAACCCGAGGAGTTCCGCCGTCGCGTCGCCCCCCTTGCCGCCGAGGCCGCGCTGGCCATCACAGGCGGCTAGACCTTCCCGCGCCGGGATGTGAAACCCTCAGGCTTCGCTTGCCGTCCGCCGTTCCGACTGCCATCAATGACCCGCCAAAAGGGGAGATTTGACATGCAAATCCGCTATCTGCACACGATGGTCCGCGTCCTTGACCTTGACCGGACGATGGAGTTCTTCCGCCTGCTCGGGCTTGAGGAGACGCGTCGTATCGAGAATGACAAGGGCCGCTTCACGCTGGTTTTCATGGCCGCGCCCGGCCAGCCGGAATGCCCGGTCGAACTGACCTGGAACTGGGACGGGGACGACGGGCTTCCCTCGGACAGCCGCCATTTCGGCCATCTCGCCTATCGCGTCGGCAATATCTACGAGCTGTGCCAGAAGCTGATGGATGCGGGCGTGACGATCAACCGGCCCCCGCGTGACGGGCACATGGCCTTTGTGCGCAGCCCCGACAACGTCTCGATCGAGCTGCTGCAAGAGGGTGAGCACCTGCCGCCGCAGGAACCCTGGGCCAGCATGGGCAATACCGGCCACTGGTAAGGCGCGGGCAGGGGACGGTCCGCTTCAGTAGATGTAGCGGATCTGCTCCAGCCAGTAACGCTCGATCCGGCGCCATTGCAGGTTTACAAGCTCGATCGCCGGATCGTCCAGCACACCGGATTCGCCAAGCCCCTCGGCATGGCGCGAGAAAAGCTCGGCCACGCGGTCCCGGACCTGCTGCCCGTCGGCGGTCAGGCGCACCTTGACCGAGCGGCGGTCCATCTCGCAGCGTTCGTGGCTGAGATAGCCAAGCTCGACCAGCTTCTTCAGGTTGTAGCTGACATTCGAGCCCTGATACATGCCGCGCGAACGCAACTCGCCCGCCGTCACCTCGGACGTGTCGAGGTTATAGATCAGCAGCGCCTGCACCGGCGTCAGGTCGGAACGGCCAAGCCGCTCGAACTCATCCTTGACCAGATCCAGCAGCAGCCTGTGCAGGCGCTCAAGGATCTGAAGGCTTTCCAGATAGGTCTCGATCCGCGCAGGAAGCGCGGGCCGCAGCGTGGCGACGGGACGGAGAGGACTGGTCTGAGGCATTCGGCTCATTCCGTTCTGGGTCTGTTTCAGGGACCATGAACAGGATTTCCGAATCTCAGGTTAATTCGCGCGAATTATCGCGGTCTTGTCTAAAATTTTCAGGATTTCGGGCGCAGGCGCTCGGTCGCGAAGACGGCGATGCGGTCCAGGATCGGAACCAGCGGTGCGGGGCCGGGATTGCGTCCCGCCATCCGGGCGGTGACCCAGGGGTAAAGATCCTGGTCATTCTCGTTCAGCAACGCCTCGTAATCGTCCAGCTCGGCCGGGGTCAGGTTCCCCATCTCGCTGTCCGCGAAGGGACCAAGGATCAGGTCCATCTCTTTCATGCCGCGCCGCCAGCTGCGCATCCGCAGCCGCTTCAGCCTTGCTTCGTCCTGGTCCAACTTCGCCCCCGGCTTGTCTGTCCGCGTCTGCGCGCCTAAGACTTCAGGCGCCCCAGCCGCAGGATGCATTCGATGAGCCTTTTGTCCCAGACGCTCGCCCGCGTCAAACCCTCGCCCACCATCGCCATTACCGGCCGTGCCCGTGAACTGGCCGCCGAAGGGCGCGATATCATCAGCCTGTCGGCGGGTGAGCCCGATTTCGACACGCCCGAACATATCCGCGAAGCGGGCAAGGCCGCGATCGACGCGGGCCATACCCGCTATACCGCCGTCGATGGCATTCCCGAGCTGAAGCGCGCCATCTGCGACAAGTTCCGGCGCGAGAACGGGCTGGACTATTCCCCCGCCCAGATCACCGTCGGCACCGGCGGCAAGCAGATTCTGTACAACGCGCTGATGGCGACGCTGAACCCCGGCGACGAGGTGGTGATCCCCGCGCCCTATTGGGTCAGCTATCCCGACATGGTGCTGCTGGCTGGCGGCACGCCCGTCGTGGTCGAGGCCGAGATGCAGAACGGATACCGCATCAGCCCCGAGCAGCTTGAGGCCGCGATCACGCCGAAAACGAAATGGCTGATCCTGAACTCGCCCTCGAACCCGACCGGGGCGGGCTATGACGAGGACGCTATGCGCGGCCTGACCGACGTGCTGATGCGTCATCCCCATGTCTGGGTGCTGACCGACGACATCTATGAGCATCTGGTCTTTGACGATTTCCGCTTCGTCACCCCCGCTCAGGTCGAACCGGGCCTGAAAGACCGCACGCTGACCATGAACGGGGTCAGCAAGTCCTATGCCATGACCGGCTGGCGCATCGGCTATGGCGCAGGTCCGGTCGAGCTGATCAAGGCGATGGGCAAGTTGCAGTCGCAATCGACCTCGAACCCGACTTCGATCAGCCAGTTCGCGGCGCTTGCCGCGCTGGAAGGACCGCAGGATTACGTGGAAACCAGCCGCGCCGTGTTCCAGCGCCGCCGTGATCTGGTGGTCGAGGGGCTGAACAAATGTCCCGGAATCGTCTGCCCGATGCCGCAGGGTGCGTTCTACGTCTACCCCTCGATCCGCGACCTGATCGGCAAGACTTCGGCCGGGGGCACGGTGATCACGGATGACGAGGCTTTCGCCACCGCGCTGCTGGATGAGACGGGGGTTGCGGTGGTGTTCGGCGCGGCCTTCGGCCTTAGCCCGCATTTCCGCATTTCCTATGCAACCTCGGACGAGGTGCTGACGGATGCGTGCGACCGCATCCGCCGGTTCTGCGAAGGGCTCGTCTGAGCCCCTACCACAGGTATTTGCGCAAGGCCTCACCCTCGACCGGCTGGCTGCGGTCGGGGGTATCCACGCTGACGCCGACATCGCGCAGCAGGTGCGGCGGCAGATCGGCCAGCGCCTTGCGGGTCACTGGGTCATCCAGCGCCGCGTAACGGTCGGTGACGACATTCCGCAGGCACGGATCACCTGCTTTCCTGAAGCCCAGAAGCGTCAGCAGCCGGTCGGCAAGCCCGCGGGGCTGCCGGGTGAAATCACTCGCGAACATTGCTTACTCCTCCACAAGCATGTGGTTGATGGATAAGCACTATGCTACTGTCCGGCGGCTCCTGACCAACAAAGCCTCTGCAAGCATCCATAAGGCCGGCTTATGTCGATTCCGCCCCTTGCCGCACTGCGCGCCTTCGAGGCTGTCGCCCGCCACCTGAGCTTTACCCGAGCGGCCGAAGAACTGGGCATGACCCAGGCCGCCGTCAGCTATCAGATCCGCCTGCTGGAAGAGCGGTTGGGCGTGCCCCTGTTCCTGCGCAAGACGCGTGAAATCTCGTTGACCGAGACCGGGACGCTGTTCGCCCGCCCGACGATCGACGCCTTCGACATGCTGCGCGAAACCTTTGCCGATCCGGCGGCGGACGCGGTCTCGACACTCTCGATCTCGACCGTGCCGACTTTTGCCGGGGCGTGGCTGTCGCAGCGGCTGGGCAAGTTCCAGATGAGCAATCCGAACCTGGCCGTGCGGCTGGAGACCAGCGACAACATCGTCGATTTCGGGCGCGAGGATATCAGCGTCGCCATCCGGTCGGGGCAGGGCGATTGGCCGGGGCTGACCTCGCATTTCCTGATGAATGTCGAATACACCCCGATGCTGACTCCCGAGATGGCGAAAAAGCACGATCTGCGCGAACCGGCGGACCTGCTGCGCATGCCCCTGCTGGATGCGAGCGACGAAAACTGGGGCGTCTGGATGGCCGAGGCGGGGCTTGAATATCCCGAATGTCCGCCGCGCGCCGGGCTGACGCTGTCCACCGACCTGCACGAGGCACGGGCGGCGCTGGCGGGCTATGGTGTCGCACTGCTGACGCCGCGCTTCTTCCGGTTCGAGCTGGCGACGGGAAGCCTGATCCAGCCTTTCCCGCAGGTCTCGCAGAACGGGCGGGGCTATTGGCTGGTCTATCCGCAGGGTCGGCGCAACCGGCCGGCGATCCGCAAGTTCCGCGCCTTCTTGCTGGACGAAATATCTTGCGACCCCGGCTGAGGCCGGGGTCGCGTCACCCCTGGGGGCAGGGGATTGCTCAGGCCACGAAGGGAACGGGCCGGGTCAGTGTTTCGGGGCGCAGGATCGCGTCCAGCCGCTCTTTCGGCAGCAGGCCCTTTTCCAGCACCAGTTCATAGACGCCGCGCCCGGTCAGGTGGGCTTCGGTCGCGACCTCGGTTGCTGCAGCGTAGCCGATATAGGGATTCAGCGCGGTCACGATCCCGATAGAGCGCCGCACGGTTTCCTTGAGCACGTCGCGATTCGCGGTGATGCCGCGTACGCAGTTGTCCTCCAGCGTCGCCAGCCCCGCGACCAGGTGATCGACCGAGCGGAACATGGAATAGGCGATGACGGGTTCAAAGGCGTTCAGCTGAAGCTGTCCACCCTCGGCCGCCATGGTGATTGTCATGTCGTTGCCGATCACCTCGAAGCAGATCTGGTTCATCACCTCGGGGATCACGGGGTTCACCTTGCCCGGCATGATCGACGAACCGGCCTGCTTGGCGGGCAGGTTGATCTCGTTGAAGCCGGCGCGCGGCCCCGAGGACAACAGCCGCAGGTCGTTGCAGATCTTCGAGATCTTGACCGCGACGCGCTTCAGCACGCCCGAGACCTGCACGAATGCCCCGGTATCCGATGTTGCCTCGACAAGGTCTGCGGCGGTGACGACGGGGATCACGGTGATCTCGGCCAGACGGGCGCGCACGCGTTCGGCATATTCGGGATGGGCGGTGATGCCGGTGCCGATGGCCGTGGCGCCAAGATTGATTTCGCAGATCAGCTGCGCGGCCTCGGCCAAGCGCTGCTCATCCTCGCCGATGGTGATGGCGAAGGCGTTGAATTCCTGTCCCAGCGTCATCGGAACGGCTTCCTGCAACTGGGTGCGGCCCATCTTCAGGATATCGCCGAACTCGGCCCCCTTGGCCTCGAAAGCGCCGCGAAGCGAGGCCAGTTGCTTGATGAGCTTTTGCAGCCCCTTCCAAGAAGCCAGCCGCAGCGCCGTCGGATAGACGTCGTTGGTCGACTGGCTCATGTTCACATGTTCGTTCGGGTGCAGGAATTTGTATTCGCCCTTGGCGTGACCCATGATTTCCAGCGCGCGGTTCGCAATGACCTCGTTCGCATTCATGTTGGTCGAGGTGCCCGCGCCGCCCTGGATCTGGTCGACGATGAACTGGTCATGCAGCTTGCCCGAGCGGATCTCCTGGCAGGCGGCGACGATGGCGTCGCGGCGTTCGGGCGACAGCAGGCCCAGATCGGCATTGGCCATGGCCGCCGCCTGCTTGATCGCGGCCAGCGCGCTGACCAGTTCGGGGATTTCCCCGACCTTGCGCCCCGAGATCGGGAAATTCTCGACAGCGCGCAGGCTGTGGACACCCCAATAGGCATCGGCGGGAACTTCACGGTCGCCAAGCAGATCGTGGTCGATACGGGTCTTCGTCATTGTTCACCTCGGCTGCGCATCCACCGTCCCCGCGCGACAATGGCGGGGCCGTTCCGGAAAGGCAGGTTTTCGGAATGGTATCTTATCAGGTTTCCAAGGTTTTTTCGCCCTTGGTCACTTGCGATCTAGGCCCGTGCGAAGGTGATATCCAATGCCAAGTCGCGCTGGGTTATTCCGAATCCGCATAGTTTTCGCCAAGCTCTCCGGCCACCTGCCAGACCCGCCCGGTGATCCCCCGCCCGCGCGAGGGGTTGCGGTAAAGTCGGATCTCCATCGGCAGTTCCGGGGCGACGACTTCCAACCGCCCGGCCTCGATCTCGGCCCCGACCAGCAGGCGCGGCAGCCATACGATGCCGTGACCGGCGATGGCCATGCCCTTCATCGCCTCGGCCATGGACGCTTCGTCGATATGGGCGACATAGACGCGGGGCGCGCCCTGCTGTTCCTGCGCGATCCGGGTCATCGCGTTCAGGAACGAGCCGCGCGAATATTGCAGAAGCGGCATCCCCTCGGTCAGCCATTCCGCGGGCCAACCGGGGCGGGCGACCGCGGCAAGGCTGTCATGCCCGATCACCAGATGGGGATAGCGCGCCGGGTCCAGTGGAATGTTCACCTGGGGATGGGCATAGGTCAGGAAGAAGTCATAGCCCCCCTCGGACAGGGCCTCGATGCAGCGGTCGAAATTCTCGGGCTTGACGCGGCTGGTCATCTGCCCCGCCGCCGCCTTCAGCCGCATCAGCCAGCCGGGCAGGAAGGTCACGCTGAGGCTGTGCAGCGACAGGAACGAGATTTCGCCGCCGCGCGCGCGCGAATGGTCGCGGAACTCGACCCGGCGCGCATTCAGCATCCGCACCGCTTCCTCGGCCGTTTCGCGAAACAGCACGCCTTCGGGCGTCAGCGTCACCGGATAGCCATCGCGCGAAACAAGGTCGGCGCCCATCCATTCCTCAAGCGAGCGGATGCGGCGGCTGAAGGCGCTTTGGGTCACGCCGCGCAATTCTGCCGAACGCGAGAAGCTGCGCGTCTCGGCCAGGGTCAGGAAATCCTCGAGCCATTTGAAGTCCATCGGCCCTCCTTTGTCCCGGTTTAACCGAGCGTTGAGGCCGCCGCCACCGAAAGCCGGTTGCAGCAAGGGGCGCATGGCGATAATGGTGATGTAATAACATTGCAAAAATGAGGAAGCCATGACCACCCGCGACCATCGCCTGCCCGTCACCGTCCTGTCCGGCTTTCTTGGCGCGGGCAAGACGACCTTGCTGAATCATGTGCTGAACAATCGTGAAGGTCGTCGTGTCGCGGTGATCGTCAACGACATGTCCGAGGTGAACATAGATGCGGATCTGCTGCGCGCGGGCAGCGACCTGTCCCGGACGCAGGAAAAGCTGGTCGAGATGACCAACGGTTGCATCTGCTGCACCTTGCGCGACGATCTTCTGGTCGAAGTCCGCCGGCTGGCCGAAGAAGGCCGCTTCGACCACCTTCTGATTGAATCGACCGGCATCGCCGAACCCCTGCCTGTGGCCGCGACCTTCGAGTTTCGCGATGAGGACGGGGACAGCCTGGCCGATGTGGCGCGGCTGGATTGCATGGTGACGGTCGTCGATGCGGTGAACCTGCCCGCAGATTTTGCCAGCCGCGACGGGTTGATCCAGCGTGGCGAGTCGCTGGGCGCTGACGATCCCCGCAGCGTCGTCGACCTGCTGACCGACCAGATCGAATTCGCGAATGTGATCGTCCTGAACAAGGTGGGCGATGCCGGGGCAGGGCGCTTGCAGCAGGCGCGGCGGATCATCCGTGCGCTGAACCCCGATGCGCGACTGGTCGAGACCGATCACGGCCGGGTGCAGGCGGACCAGATCTTCGACACCGGGCTGTTCGATTTCGACCGCGCGCATGAACATCCGCTTTGGGCGAAAGAGCTTTACGGCTTTGACGAGCACCTGCCCGAGACCGAGGAATACGGCATCTCGTCCTTTGTCTATCGCGCGCGGCGTCCCTTTGATCCGCGCCGCATCCACGCGGTGCTTGGGGGTGGGCTGGCAGGGGTGATCCGGGCCAAGGGGCATTTCTGGATTGCCACCCGCCCCGATTGGGTGGCCGAGTTCAGCCTTGCGGGCGCGATGTCCAGCGTGGCGCCGCTGGGTCGCTGGTGGGCGTCCGTTCCGCGCCAGCGCTGGCCCGACCACCCCGAGGCGCGGGCCGAGATCCGCCGGCACTGGGTCGAGCCCTTTGGCGACCGTCGGCAGGAACTGGTCTTCATCGGCTCGGGCATGGATGCCGAGGCGATCGGCCGCGCGCTGGACGACGCGCTGCTGATGGTGCCCGGCTTCTCGCCCGAAGATTGGGCGGATCTGTCCGATCCCTTCCCGCGCTGGGATCAGGGCGCGGCCGTAGCGCTGGCCAGTCCCGCATGAGCCGGGGCAATCTGTCCACTTCGCTGCGCGCCCGGACCGTCTTGCACCCGATGCAGCGCTATGATGCCCTGCCTGCCGACCTGCGCCATTGGCTGGCGGGGGCGGTGCTGTCCTGGAGCACGCGTTCGGCCCTGCGGCACTGGCGCCGTGCGATGGCGCAGGCCGGGAACTGTCCCCTTGCCGCGCGATCCCGGCTTGACGCGATCGAGGCGCGGCACCTGGCTCGCGACGCGATACGGGTCTGGGGCGCGTCCCATCCAGCCTGCGGAGGCGCGCAGGCCCCCGGTCAATAGCCCCGCAGGATGGTCAACGCCGCCGAATAGGGCGTGGCCGACGCGCCGCTGTTGATGCTTGATCGCAGCAGATAGGTCTTGAGCAGGTTTTCCAGCTTTTCCGGCTCGGCGAATTGAGCGACCGAGGAACTGCCGGTCATCTTCTCCAGCCGGGTTTTCATCTCGTCCACCTGCCGGTCCACGGGCAGCCGCCCGAAGGTGGACCCCAGACCGAAGGCCCCCTCGAAGATCTTGCGCAGGGGCTGCGAGCCGAGGATCTGATACCACTTCGTATTGTCGCTGGAACCGGACTCGGCCAGCGCCGGCAATTCCCGCCGCGCGTTCAGCGCCAGTTCGATTTCCTGATACCTGTCGCCGATGTTCCGCTCGAAGGTTTTCGAGACGTAAAGATCCAGGATCGCGCCGACATCGGCGGCGCCTTCGGTCGCACCCCCGGCCTGTCCCATGCCCAGGGCCCTGTTCAGGTTCAGATAGCGCTTGTCCGACAGGCGGTTGACGATGCTGTTGCTGTCGTTCGGGTCGGCCTCAATCACCTTCTTGATGAACAGCCGGTTCTTCATGTCGGCTTCAAGGCCAAAGGCGCGCAGGGCGACGTTCAGCAGGCGGTAATCCGAGACCATCTGGTCGGCGGTCTTCACCTGCGGCAGCTTCTCGGCGAAATAGGTGCGCGAGCGCAGGATTTCGGGGTCGCGGGCCAGCGTGGCGCGCTGGGTCTCGGCCGTGCGCTCAAGCAGCTTCCAGCCGGTATAGCCGCCCTGGCCGACCTGGACCTGATAGGTCATGGCTGGACCTGCGCCAGCAACCGCGCTTCGCGCGGAAGCAGGGTGCGAAGCTGCTTCATGGCAAGATAATAGTTCCCGTCGATCAGCGCCTTGGTCGCGGTGTCAAGGATGCCGCGGCTGTCGCTGTCAGGCAGGGCGCGCGACAATTGTTCGACACCGTGCAAGGCCTGCATCCGGCCCTGCGTTTCGTCCGCATCGCCGCTGATGACGAGCTGGCAGATATAGCAGACGCGCGACACGGGCGTCTGGGCCTCGTCCGGATGGATTGCGTCGCGCAGGCGCAGGATATTGGCATTGGGCGACCTGACCGACAGTCGGGCGCGCTTATCGCCGTTCTCGATCACCGCGCCGTTGATCAGCACCCTTTCGCGGGGGGCAAGTTTCAGGATCAGCCCGCTCATGCCGCGCCCTCGCCGCGCAGGCCCTTCATCACGGCCAGATTGATGTCGATCAGGGCGTCGGTCGTGGCCTTTCCGCTCAGTACCGACTGGCCGTGCCTGAGCGAAAAGATGGCAAGCGAGATCAGCCCGGCCTTGACCTGATCCTCGATCCCGTTCGCGGGGTCTGCCAGATCGGTGGCCAGCAGCGTCCACAATTCGTTGTTGCGTGAGACGGCGACGACCGTCGCGTCCGAGCGACATTCGCGCGGCGCCAGATGCAACATTCGCGTCACGCGCGAAAAGGCGTCGTATTCCATGTCCTTGGCACCCCTTAATGCGGGGCTGCCATAGGCGCGTTCGGCAAAAGGCATGATCGCGTTCAAAATCGTGCTTCCCCTTGGGGTTGAACCGAAGGCGGCGGGGGCTGCTTGCGAAGCCCCCGCCGGTTTCTATCAGCCGCGGAACAGCGACAGGATCGAGGACGGCGCCTGGTTGGCGATCGACAGCGCCTGGATGCCAAGCTGCTGCTGGGTCTGCAGCGCCTGCAGGCGGGCAGAGCTTTCCTCCATGTCGGCATCGACAAGCGAGCTGACCGCCATCTTCAGCGAGTCGGTCAGCTTCGACACGAAATTCACCTGGTCGGTGATCCGCTGCCCGGACGAGCCGAGTTCGGCCGCGCCGGCGATCGCCACGCCCAGCAGCGATTCGATGTCGTCAAGTGCGGTCGCGGCCGAAGCCTGGTCCGAGATTGTCGTCACCGTGCCGCCCACGATGCTTGCCTCGAAGTCGACGCTTTCCACGTCGATCTTCGATGCGCTGACCGTCGCGCCGCTGCGGTCCATCGAGCCGATGACCGAATAGGTCGTCGCCCCGTTGACCCCGTTGGTGCTGAGCAGGTTGACGCCGTTGGCCTGCGTTCCCGCCACGATCGAGGCGATCTGGTCCCGCTTCGCGGACATCTGCGTCTCGATCGTGTCGAAATCGGCGTCGCTGCGGTTGGCGCCAATTGCCAGCTGCTTCATTTCCTGAAGCAGGCTTTGCACCTGTTCGGCGCCCACCCGCGCCGTCGCCACGGTCTGTCCGGCGACGTTCAGGTTGGTCTGGATGGTCTTGAAGGATTCCTGATCGGTCTCCATCGTCTTCGAAATGGCCCAGACCGCCGCATTGTCCTGCGCCGAGCCGACCGATTTTCCGGTCGAGATCTCGGTCTGGGTCTTTGCGAGGTTCGAGTTGATGCCCTTCAGCGTTTGCAGGGCGACAAGGGCAGAGCTGTTGGTCAGAATGCTGGACATTTATTTCACTCCTTGAAAGGGGCAGTTTTATCCCCCATTGACACAAGGCCTTTCTGACCTGCGGCTTTCACCGATGCGTTCTGCACATTGGCGACCATATGCGCCGGTGGTGAATAAATCCTGAATCCGGAAATCCGATCAACGCGATTGATCGCGGCAATTGATTCAAAATCTTCCGACTTCGGAAGGCGCAGTCGCGCCGACCTGACGCGACCCCGCACGGTCGTAGGTTTCCAGCCGCCGCGACGCGCCAAGGATCTGCCGGATCCGTTCCCGCGCCAGCGCCAACCCATCCCGCATGGCTGCGGAAAGCGAGCGGATCTGCCCCAACTCGTCGGATATCTGACGTTTTTCCAATGGGCTACGGGCATGGCGCAGGTCGGTTTCCCGGAATTTCGCCAGGATTTCCTCGGCCAGGTCAAAGCGCCCCGCCTGCAGGGCCAGTCGCGCGTCACGCAATTTCGCGATGTCGATCATGCCCCTTCTCCTGTCTTGCGAAGCAGCCCCAGATCGATTCGCGCGGCGATCGCGGTGGCGTGGACATCGGTCATCATGCTTGAGAACTGATCCTCGCCGATGCCGCCGCCAAATTCTCCGGAAAGGGGCTGCGGCCCGGCATATTTCAGCATTTCGGCAAGGAATGCCTTTTCAATGCCATCTTCGACGGCTGTGGTTTTCATGGTCTTAATATTCGGGGATGCAGAAACAGAAGTGATATTCATGGATGCCTCATTCTCAATGCGATAGCTGTTTTATTTTCCTGCGGTAAATATTTGGTAATCAGGAACGGCTAGACCGGCGGCAAATCAGATTGGTTTGAAAATGATTATTGGCGCGATCGAAAATCTGCTGGCAACGGCACTTTCCGGACTGAAGGCCCAGCCACCCGCTGAGGTGGACGACACGGCCGAGGTCCACAGCTTTGAAATGGAACTTGATCTTGGCGCGGAACCCGTCCCCGCCAGCCCGCTGCCTGAGGAAGTGGCGTCGGAACCCGATGAGGACGCCGAGGCGATCCGGATTGATGGTTCAGAGCCTGACACGCAGGTCGCGGTTGCGATGCCGGTCCCAAGCCCGGTCGTCGCGATGTCAGGTCTGGTTCCGATTGCGACAGCCAGCCCGACGCCCGATCCTGAGGCTCTGCCGGCCGATCGCGCGCCTTCGTTGCAGGGCGAAGTTACGTCGGACGGCGGCGTTCCGATCTCAGGTCTGCCACTCCATCGCGGAACCCCGGATCTGGCTTCGCCGCCCGTGCAGAGTGGGGACGGCAGTCTGTCCGGGCCAGATGCCGCGGAGCTTCAAGTTGTCGCTGTCCCGTTACCGCCCACGCCGATGGTCGGAGCCGGGTCCTTTACGCGGCCATTGCAAGGCTTGCCGCCGATGTCGGGCGCGCAGGCCACACCCGTGCCGCAAGCGGCCTCTGCGCCGACGGCGGCGATCCAGTCCGCCCCGTCGCGGCAGGATCTGTCCCGTTCCCCGGAGTTTGCGACGCGTCCTGAAGTCGCGGCGGCCCACATGACGCCCGGCGCACTTCCCCTTCGACCCGCTCCCGCCACGTCTGAACGGCGCGGGGGTGACGTCGCGCTGGCCCCCGCCGCGTCCCGACCGGCCACTGCCGAAGCCGCTCCATCTGCCCCCGAGGTTGCCGCCGCTGCGACGCAGCCGCGTGCCTATCCCAGACCAGTCCCGGCATCCCCGGCCGTGGCTGCCAGTGCCCCGGCGCAGGTCACCGACCCCTCTGCCGCCATGCCCGCGACCGACCCCGGCCTTGCGGCGGGGATTACGGTGCATCTGCCCCGCGATCGTCGCGCCGAGGGGGCGGTTCAGTCCGCCGGCCTGACGCTTGCGCATCCGTTGGCCGAACCGCGCCGGATCATTCGCCAGGTTGCGGAACGCGCCGCGGATGCCAAGCAGAATCAGATCGAGATCACGCTTTCCCCCGAGGAACTGGGCAAGGTCCGGTTGGTCATCACGCCGGGCGACAATCCGGTCGTCACCGTCCATGCCGAGAATCGCGATGTGCTGGACCTGATGCGCCGGAACGGAGAGCTGCTGGCGCGCGAACTGCGCGATACCGGATTGGGCGGCGCCTCGATCTCGTTCGGGGATGGCGGGGCGGACAATCCGCAATGGCAGCGCCCCGAACGGTCGCCCTTCGCGCAGGCCCGCCTTTCCGTCGAGGAGGGCGAAGCCGTTGCCGAAAAGTCCGTGACGCCACGCGCCGTCGCGGGCCGGCAAATCGACATTCGTATCTGAAAGGGACACTCATGGTTACAGGCATCGGCACCACCTATGGCAGCTCGACCACGGCGAATTCGACTGCCAGCACTGCCTCGGCCACCTCGGTCGGGGGCGACTACCAGACCTTCCTGCGCATGTTGACGACGCAGGTGCAAAGCCAGGACCCGCTGAACCCGATGGACAGCAGCGATTTCGCCGTCCAGCTGGCCACCTTTTCGGGGGTCGAGCAGCAGGTCAGGACCAACTCGCTGCTTGAGCAGATGGTCTCGGGGTCGAACGGCCAGCTTGGCCAGCTTGCCGACTGGATCGGGCGCGAAGTCAGGACAACCGGCCCCGTCTGGTTCCAGGGCGAGCCGCTGACCTTGCAGATCGACCCCACGGCCGGTGCGGATGCAGCACAGCTGGTGACGCTGGACGCCTCGGGGAATGAGGTCGGGCGCGAGGCGATCGGGACCGGCGCGGGCGAGGTCGACTGGCTGGCGCAGGATCAATCGGGTGCTGTCCTGCCCGATGGGCTGTATCAGTTCCGGCTGGATTCGCTGTCGGGCGGCGAGGTGATCGGCTCGACCCAGGTGCCCGCGTACAGTCGCGTGACCGGAGCCGAGCTTTCGGACGCGGGTCCCCTGCTGATCCTGACAGGCAACAGCGCGGTTTCCCCGTCCGAGGTCACCGCGCTTAGGGAATAGAACGCAACCGGGGGTCAGCCCCGGCCATGCGGTTCGTCCCAATTGATGATCGGGTTGATCGGAATGATTCGGTTCGGATTTATCGTGTCGTGGCTATAGTGATAGTGGCGCACGATATGGTTGAAATCGACCGTCGGGGCGACGCCGGGCCACTGATACAGTTCGCGCGTCCAACCCCACAGGTTCGGGTATTCGCGCAGCCATTTCCGGTTGCACTTGAAATGGGTGTGATAAACCGAGTCGAAGCGCAGCATGGTGGTGAGAAGCCGCCAATCCGCCTCGGTCGCGCGCGTTCCGCACAGGTAACGGTTCTGGCCCAGATGCGCCTCAAGCCAGTCGAGCGTGTCGAACAGCGGGTGGACCGCCTCGTCATAGGCCTGTTGCGACGTGGCGAAGCCGGCCTTGTAGACGCCGTTGTTCACCCGGTCGTAAACGCGGTCGTTCATTTCGTCGATCTGCGCCAGCAGCGCGGCTGGGCAGTAATCGTCGCGGTTGCCGGTCAGTCCGTCGAAGGCGCTGTTGAACATGCGGATGATCTCGGCGCTTTCGTTCGAGACGATGGTGCCTCGCTGCTTGTCCCACAGGACCGGCACCGTGACCCGTCCCGAAGCAAGGGGGTCGGCCCGCAGATAGATCTGGCGCAGGAAATCCAGTCCGAACAGCCCGTCACCCGTGGCACCGGGAAAATCGGTCGAGAAAGTCCAGCCCTCGGACAGCATGTCGGGATGGACGACCGAGACCGAAATATAATCCTGCAGCCCCTTCAGCGCGCGAAAGATCAGCGTCCGGTGCGCCCAGGGACAGGCGTAGGAGACGTAAAGGTGATACCGCCCGCTTTCGGCAGGAAAGCCGCCTTCGCCCGAGGGGCCGGGGTCACCGTCTGGGGTGATCCAGTTCCGCCACGACGTCGTCGTCCGCTGGAAACGTCCACCCGTGGTTTTGGTGTCATACCATTCGTCATGCCAGATGCCGTCGACCAGTCGTCCCATCCTTGCCCCCTTGGCTTGCGTCCGGGGCAGAATGTGGCGACTATCGCGTTGGGTGCAATCGGAAGATGCACCGGGCGCGCGGCCCTTGTCCCGGACGATGGGCGCGCCGGAACGGGCAGGACCATGCCGACGAAAAGGGAATACATCGGATGAGGGACGAAGGCGCCGCGCCCCAGGGCCGCGTGCTGGCAGAGGTGCGGCTGCGCGCCTCCGACCTGCCGCTGGGCATTGGCGAGCCGGTGGCGCTTGCCTTTATCGCCGGTGTGGACGGGCCGTCCTATCGTCCGGTCGGGGCGGCAATGGCTATCGGTCCGGACGCAGAGATGTGGGGTTCGCTGTCCTCGGGGTGCATTGACGCGGATGTCGCACGTCACGCGCGCGAGGTTGCGGCCAGTGGCCAACCCCGCGACCTGCGCTATGGCGCGGGGTCGCCGTTTCGGGACCTGGAGCTGCCCTGCGGCGGCGGTCTGGATATCCGGGTGATGGCGGTCCCCGATGCCGCAAGCCTTGCTCCGATCCGCTCGGCGCTTGCGGGGCGCAGGCCGATCAACCTGTGGCTGGGCAGGACCCTGTCCACGACCCCGGCAGACGATGCCGTGCTGCGGCTTCGGGTCGATCCCGACCCGCGTTTCGCGGTCTTCGGCAAGGGCCCCGAGGCGCTGGCCTTTGCGCGTATGGCGGCGGGCGCGGGCTATGAGACGCATCTTGCTTCGCCCGATGCCGAGACACTGGCGATTGCGGGCCCGCCGATCCGTGGCGTGCATCTTGTCGGGCCGTCGCCACTGGAGCGGGTGCCGGTCGATGCCTTCACCGCAGGGGTTCTGTTCTTTCACGATCACGACCATGAGCCCGCAATCCTGGCGCATCTGCTGCAGGGGCCGGCCTTCTATGTCGGGGCGCAGGGCAGTCGCCGTGCTGCGGCTGAGCGCTTCCGTCTACTGCGCGCCGCGGGTCTGGCCGAAGACCGGCTGGCGCGGCTGCGCGGACCGATCGGGCTGATCCCCTCGACCCGCGATGCCCGAACGCTGGCGGCCTCGGTCCTGGCCGAGGTGCTGGCCGTGGCCATGCAGGACGTGTCTGCTGGCTGATACAGGCATCCGCCCGGCGCGCTAGGCCCAGGGCGATTGCAGCAGGTCCAGCGGGATCTTCAGGTAACGGCGGCCATTCGCCTCGGGCTCGGGCAGGCGGCCGGCATTGGTGTTCACCTGCAGGGCGTGCAGGATCAGCTTGGGCATTGGCAGGCTGCGGTCCCTGGCCTCGCGCGCGACGACAAATTCGCCCTCGGTCAGGTATTTCGACATGTGGATGTTCGTGGCCCTCTGTTCGGCCACGGTCGATTCCCAGGCCGGTTCGCGCCCCCCTTGGCAATAGTCATGGCCGGTAAAGATCCGCGTGGTGTCGGGCAGGGCCAGAATGGCCTGGATCGAATGCCACAGGACATGCGCGCTGCCACCGGGGAAATCGGCGCGCGCCGTGCCGCTGTCGGGCATGAACAGCGTATCATGGACGAATGCCGCGTCGCCGATCACATAGGTGACCGAGGCGAGCGTGTGCCCCGGCGACAGCATCACGCGACAGGGAATGTTGCCCAGCCGGAACTCTTCGCCATCGGCGAACAGGTGATCCCACTGGCTGCCATCGGCACGGAAATCGGGCCAGTTGTAGAAATCTTTCCACAGTTTCTGGACCTCGACCACCTTCTCGCCGATCCCGACAGGCGCACCCGTCCGGCTTTTGAGGTAATCGGCGGCCGAGAAGTGGTCGGCATGGGGATGGGTGTCCAGGATCCACTGGACGTGATAGCCGCGCGTCCGCACGAATTCCAGGATCCGGTCGGCCTCGACCGTGGCGGTAGCGCCCGATTTCTCGTCGAAATCCAGCACGGGGTCGATGATCGCGCATTGCCCCGTCTCGGGGCAGGCCACGACATATTGGATCGATCCGCTGCGCGCTTCGTAGAAACCTGTTACGTCTGGGGCCTTGGACATGGAATTCGGGTCTCCGAATTTACAAAATACCGGAACGTCTTCCACTTCATATGCAAAGCGCGGCGGTCAGGCAACTCGGCGCACGCGAAAGGGAAAAAGGGGCCCGAAGGCCCCTTTTCCTACCCGAACTCGACGAGGAGGTCTTTTGCGTCGATTTGTTGTCCTGGTGTGGCGTGGAGTGTCTTGATTGTGCCTTCGCGGTCGGCGTGGATTGCGGTTTCCATCTTCATGGCCTCGATGGTCAGCAGCAGGTCTCCGGGATGGACCTTTTGGCCTGCGGTGACCGCGACCGAGGCGATGACGCCGGGCATGGGGGCGCCGACATGGCTTTCGTTGGCGGGGTCGGCCTTGGGCCGGGCCGAGGCCTGGGACTTCACCAGCCGGTTCGGCACCCGGATCACGCGGGGCTGGCCGTTCAGCTCGAAGAAGGCCTTCACGTCGCCCTTTTCGTCGGTCTCTCCCAGGGTCAGCAGGCGGATCTCCAGCGTCTTGCCGGGGTCGATCTCGGCCTCGATCTCGTCGCCGGGTTCCATGCCGTAGAAGAAGGTGCGGGTCGGCAGGGTGCGGACCGGGCCATAGGCTTCGTGCCGGGCCATGTAGTCGGTGAAGACCTTGGGATACATCAGGTAGCCGTTCAGGTCCTCGTCATCGACCGGCTTGCCGTCCAGCTCGGCCGAAAGCTGCGCGCGCACGGCCTCGATGTCGACCGGGGCCATGCTGGCGCCGGGGCGGGTGGTCAGCGGCGTCTCGCCCTTCAGCACCTTCCTTTGCAGCGCCTCGGGCCAGCCGCCCGGGGGCTGGCCCAGATTGCCGCGCATCATGTCGACAACGCTGTCGGGGAAGGACACCTCGGTCGCCGGGTCCTCGACCTGGGCGCGGGTCAGGTTCTGGGCCACCATCATCAGCGCCATGTCGCCCACCACCTTGGAGCTGGGCGTGACCTTGACGATGTCGCCGAACATGCGGTTCACCTCGGCATAGGTCCGGGCGACCTCGTGCCAGCGGTCCTCAAGCCCAAGGCTGCGTGCCTGCGCCTTGAGGTTGGTGAACTGGCCGCCCGGCATCTCGTGCAGCCAGACCTCCGAGGCCGGGGCCTGCAACCCGCTTTCAAAGGCCGCGTATTGCGCGCGGACCGATTCCCAGTAGTTCGAGATCTCGCGGATCGCGCCGATATCAAGCCCGGTATCGCGATCGGTATGGCGCAGCGCCTCGACGATCGAGCCCAGCGTCGGCTGGCTGGTATTCCCCGACAGCGCGTCCATCGCGCAATCGACCGCATCGACCCCCGCCGCCGCCGCGGCCAGGATGGTCGCGCCGCCGATGCCGCCGGTGTCATGGGTGTGGAAATGGATCGGCAACCCGACCTCTTCCTTCAGCGCCTTGACGAGCAGGCTGGCCGCAGCGGGCTTCAACAGCCCCGCCATGTCCTTCAGCCCCAGAACATGCGCGCCCGCGTCGCGCAGATCGCGGCCCATCGCGACATAGTATTTCAGGTCGTACTTGGCGCGGTCGGGGTCAAGGATGTCGCCGGTATAGCAGATCGTGCCCTCGCAGATCTTGCCCGATGCGACCACCGCATCCATGGCGACGCGCATGTTCGGGGTCCAGTTCAGGCTGTCGAAGACGCGGAACACATCGACGCCGGTTTCCGCCGCCTGGCGCACGAATTCCTGCACCACGTTGTCGGGATAGTTGGTATAGCCGACCCCGTTGCTGGCGCGCAGCAGCATCTGCGTCATCAGGTTCGGCATCGCCGTGCGGATGTCGCGCAGCCGCTGCCAGGGGCATTCCTGCAGGAAGCGGTAAGCCACATCGAAGGTCGCCCCGCCCCAGCACTCGACCGAGAAGAGGCCGGGCAGGTTCGCGGCATAGCTGGGCGCGACCCGGATCATGTCGATGGACCGCATCCGCGTCGCAAGCAGCGACTGATGCCCGTCCCGCATCGAGGTGTCGGTGATCAGCAGTTGCTTCTGGCCCAGCATCCAGTCGGCGACGGCCTGTGCGCCGCTTTCCTCCAGCAATTGCCGGGTTCCGGGCACCGGCTCGGCGCGGGGTTTCGGGGGAACCGGGGTGCGCGCCTCGGCCGGCGGGCGCGGACGGCCCGCGGTCTCGGGGTGGCCGTTGACCGAGATGTCGGCGATATAGGTCAGGATCCGCGTCGCCCGGTCGCGGCGCTTGGCGAAGTGGAACAGGTTCTCGGTCGTGTCGATGAACTTGGTGGTGTAGCTGTCGTCCAGGAAGGTCGGGTGCTTGAGCAGGTTGATGACGAACTCGATATTCGTCGCCACCCCGCGCACGCGGAATTCGCGCAAGGCCCGGTCCATCCGCGCGATGGCCTTTTCCGGGGTCTGGGCATGGGCCGTGACCTTGACCAGCAGGCTGTCGTAATAGCGGGTGATGACGCCCCCCGAATAGGCGGTGCCGCCGTCAAGGCGGATGCCGTTGCCGGTCGCGCTGCGATAGGCGGTGATGCGGCCGTAATCGGGGATGAAGTTGTTCAGCGGGTCCTCGGTCGTGACCCGGCATTGCAGCGCGTGGCCGTTCAGATGCACGTCCGCCTGGCTGGGCACGCCGGTCGCCTGCGCCAGCGTCGCGCCCTCGGCGATCAGGATCTGGGATTGCACGATGTCGATGCCGGTGACCTCCTCGGTCACGGTATGCTCGACCTGGACGCGCGGGTTCACCTCGATGAAGTAGAAGGACTGGCTGTCCATATCCATCAGGAACTCGACCGTGCCGGCGTTCTGATAGCCGACGGCGCGGCCGATCTTCAGCGCCAGTTCGCAGACCTCGGCGCGCTGTTCCTCGGAGAGATAGGGGGCGGGGGCGCGCTCGACCACCTTCTGGTTGCGGCGCTGGACCGTGCAGTCGCGTTCGTAAAGGTGGTAAAGCCCGCCATGGCTGTCGCCCAGCAATTGCACCTCGACATGGCGGGCGCGCAGGATCATCTTTTCCAGATAGCCCTCGCCATTGCCGAAGGCGGCCTCGGCCTCGCGCCGGCCCTCGCGCACCTTCTCGGGCAATTCCTCGGGGTTCTGGATCGGGCGCATGCCGCGCCCGCCGCCGCCCCATGACGCCTTCAGCATCAGGGGATAGCCGATCGCGGCGGCTTCCGCCTTGATCGCCTCCATGTCCTCGCCCAGCACCTCGGTCGCGGGAATGACCGGCACGCCCGCGGCAATCGCCACGCGCCGCGCGCTGGCCTTGTCGCCAAGCGCCCGCATCGTGTCCGCGGTCGGACCGATGAAGGCGATCCCGGCCGCCGCGCAGGCATCGACAAAATCGGGGTTCTCGGACAGAAGCCCATAGCCGGGATGGATCGCATCCGCCCCCGAAAGCTTCGCCACCCGGATGATCTCGGGAATGCTCAGATAGGCCGCCACCGGGCCAAGACCCGCCCCGATCCGATACGCCTCGTCCGCCTTGAAACGGTGAAGGCCAAGCTTGTCCTCCTCCGCATAGACCGCAACCGTCCGCTTCCCAAGCTCGTTCGCAGCCCGCATCACGCGGATCGCAATCTCGCCTCGGTTCGCAACTAGGATCTTGCTGAACATCTCTTCTCCCCCGGTATCCCGGGAAGACATGCTAGCCATGCTGCATTGCAGCGCAAGTGTCCTGTGCGGTTGTCAGCCGAAGGTACCGGTCAGCGCCGTTCGCGGAAGAACGCCAACAGCAGGTCGCGCGCCTCGGCTGCGGCCAGCCCGTCGAAGATCTGGGGGCGGTGGTGGCATTGCGGATGGTCGAAGACCCGCGCCCCATGCCTGACGCCGCCCATGCGGGGATCATCGGCCCCGTAATAAAGAACCTCGATCCGTGCGGCCGAGATTGCGGCGGCGCACATCGGGCAGGGTTCCAGCGTCACCCAAAGCCGCGCGCCGGGCAGCCGTTCCGAACCGATGGCGCGGCAGGCGTCGCGGATCGCCAGGATCTCGGCATGGGCGGTCGGATCGGCCAATTCGCGCGTCCGGTTCCCAGCGCGGGACAGCACGCGGCCCGCGGCATCGGTCAGGACCGCGCCCACCGGCACCTCGCCGCGGGCGGCGGCGGAGCGGGCCTCGTCCAGGGCCGCGGGCATATGCGATGAAAACTCCATGCGGGTTTCTGGCGCGAGACGCGATGGCGCGCAAGAACCGCTTTCCATGTTATGCGTTATGTCGTATTCGCCCGCTTTTGCTACCGCAGAGATGCGCAGGAGATCGCTATGACCGATATACCCGACACCCCCGAATCCGAATCCCAGAAGTCCGAGGGCGACCGCATCGCCAAGGTGATGGCGCGTTCCGGCGTTGCCAGCCGCCGCGAAGCCGAGCGGATGATCATCGAAGGCCGCGTCAGCGTCAACGGCAAGAAGATCGACAGCCCCGCGCTGGACGTGCTGCCGAGCGACCGCATCACCGTCGACGGCAAGAAGCTTGAAGAGCCGCAGGAAACCCGGCTGTGGATGTATTACAAGCCGCTGGGCCTGGTGACGACCGAGTCGGACGAAAAGGGCCGCCAGACGGTGTTCGACGCGCTGCCGCGCGATCTGCCGCGGGTGATGACCGTCGGCCGCCTCGATCTCAACTCCGAAGGGCTGCTGCTGCTGACCAATGACGGTGAGCTGAAGCGTCGGCTGGAACTGCCGACCACCGGCTGGCTGCGCCGCTATCGCGTGCGGGTGAACGGCACGCCGAACGACCTGACCTTTGCGCCCCTGCGCCGCGGCGTCACCATCGATGGCGAGGACTTCGCTCCGATGGAGATCAAGCTTGACAGCCAGCAAGGGGCGAATGCCTGGCTGACGGTCGGCATCCGCGAGGGCAAGAACCGCGAGATTCGCCGTGCCATGAACCATGTCGGGCTGATCGTGAACCGCCTGATCCGCGTGGGATATGGTCCCTTCAAGCTGACCGGCATGGAAGAGAACGAAGTCCGCGAGATCAAGCGCAAGGTGCTGCGCGACCAGCTGGGCGGCCTGCTGACCGGCGAAGAAACCGATGCGAAGCCCCGCAGTTTCCGCGATCGCGGCGCCGCAGGGGAGGAGCGCGAGGGCCGCTCGGGCGCGCCGTTTGCCCGTCGCGAAGACGGCGACCGCAAGCCCTATGCCCGCCGCGAGGGAGATGACCGCAAGCCGTTCGCGCGTCGCGAGGATGGAGATCGCAAACCCTACGCCAAGCGTGAAGACGGCGACCGCAAGCCCTATGCCCGCCGCGATGGGGATGACCGCAAGCCGTTCGCACGCCGCGAGGATGGAGATCGCAAACCTTACGCCAAGCGTGAAGACGGCGACCGCAAGCCCTATGCCCGCCGGGAAGGGGATGACCGGAAGTCGTTCGCGCGTCGCGAGGACGGTGATCGCAAACCCTACGCCAAGCGTGAAGACGGCGACCGCAAGCCCTATGCCCGTCGCGATGGGGAGGACCGCAAGCCGTTCGCCCGCCGCGAGGATGGTGATCGCAAACCCTACGCCAAGCGCGAAGACGGCGACCGCAAGCCCTATGCCCGCCGGGAAGGGGATGACCGCAAACCCTTCGCACGCCGCGAGGATGGTGATCGCAAGCCCTACGCCAAGCGTGAAGACGGCGACCGCAAGCCCTATGCCCGCCGGGAAGGGGATGACCGGAAGCCGTTCGCGCGTCGCGAGGACGGTGAGCGCAAGAGCTTCGGCAAGCCGGGTGAGCGCGGCGGCAAGTCGTTTGGCGGCAAGCCCGGCGGCAAACCCTTTGGCAAGCCGGGTGCCAAGCCCGGTCCGCGGGGCGGATCGGATCGCGGTCCCGCGCGTGGGCCGCGCAAGGGCTGATCGCCTGAATACCAAAAAGGGCGCGGAGAAATCCGCGCCCTTTTCAATCCGGGGAGGCCGGTTACTTCGTCAGGATCAGCTTGCCGGCGCGGGTGATGCGCAGGTTATAGACCTGATCGCCCAGAATGATCAGGGCCTGGTTGCCACCATTGGTCAGGGTTTCGGCTTCGTATTGGGGCAGGCGCTGCAGTGCGGTCACACCGGGGCGCGTGAATTCGGCGGGGCGGGTCGCGGTCATGTCCAGTTCCTCGTTCTGCGGTCGCGGGTGTCTAACGCTTGTGAGGTGAACCTGACAAAAAACATATGGTATGTCAAAGGAAAAGAGTCGGATTTAATCTCGCCGGCGTTCTTTCCTGCTCCATATGTCTGAAAATCCGCGTCTTTCCGGCTTGGTGGGCCGGGCGGGTCGCCCCGCCCGGCCAATATTGTGTCACTTCTGGCCCAGGCAATCGGCAATGGCGCCGCCCATGTCGCGCAGGAACTGGGGATAGGACAGGGGGCCTTCGGACGGCTTGCCTTCCGGGGCGAGCGCCGCGCCCTGGCGGATGTCTGTGCCTTCGGTCGCGGCCGCCAGCAGGCGCGCGTCGTGGTTCGCCTCGGGGAAGGCGCAGGCGGCGTTCTGGCCCGCGATCTCGTCCCGGATCTGTTTCAGCCGCGCTGCCGACGGGGCCGAGGCGTCGCCAAGGCTGACGGCGATGGCGGGCTGAAGTCCGTAATGCTCGGTGAAATAGCCATAGGCGTCGTGGAAGACGACAAAGCGGCTGTCCTTGAACGGGGCAAGGCGTGCCATGTTGTCGGCGTCCGCAGCCTTGATCTCGGCCACGCCCCTGGCGGCATTGTCGCGATAGGTGGCTGCATTGTCCGGGTCGCGTTCGGCCAGCGCGTCGGCGATGGCATCCAGCCAGGCCGCCCCGTTCGCGGGATCAAGCCAGGCATGGGGATCCTTGCCGGAATGATCGTGGCCATCATGATCGCTGTCGCCGCCCTGATGGTCGTGGTCGTGGTCGTGGTCGTGGTCGTGATCATGATCGTGGTCGTGATCCCCGCCTGCCGCGCCGAATTCGCGGGTATGGGTGCCCGGCAGCGCCAGCAGGGCCAGGCTGTCCTGGGGCTTCAGCCCCTGCGCCGCGTGGCTTAGCCAGGGGGACAAGGCCGGGCCGACCCAGACCAGCATGTCCGCGCCGTTCAGCGCCCGCGCCTGGCTGGGCCGCATCTGATAGTCATGGGGATCGCCGCCCGCCTCCATCAGCACCACGGGGGCGCCCAGATCGCCCATGACCTGCCCGATCATCGCCCCGACGATCGGTATGTCGGCGACGACGACCGGCGGCTTGGCATGGGCGGGAAGCGCGCCAAGTCCCAGCAGGGTCAGGGCGGCAAGCGAAAGGCAAGGCTTTTGGATGATGTGCATGATGGGCTCTCTTGCGGAAACGGCGTGTTTATTTATGTTATACCGTAACTCGTCAAGAAAAATGTGATGTTGTAACATGTCTGCTCATGCTCCGGGTCCGGCCGACCCTTTCGACAGCCACGATCATGCCCATTGCGCCGCCACCGTCCTGCGCCGCGCCGAGGAACAGGCCCTGGAAGAGGGCGTGCGCCTGACCCCGGTGCGCCGCCGCGTGCTGGAGATCCTGCTGGAATCGCACAAGGCCATGGGCGCCTATGAGGTGCTGGACCGGCTTGCCGCCGAAGGCTTCGGCAAGCAGCCCCCGGTCGCCTATCGCGCGCTCGATTTTCTGGTCGAGCAGGGATTCGCGCATCGCGTGCGCCGACTGAACGCATATGCCGCCTGCCTGTCGGACAAGCGCGACCATTCCCCCGCCTTCCTGATCTGCCGCGGTTGCGAGCAGGTGGCCGAGGCCGAAAGCCCCGAGCTGCGCGCCGCTATCCTTGCCCTTGGCGAGGCGCATGGCTTCACCGTCGAGCGCGGCACCGTCGAGATGCTGGGCCTGTGCAGCCGCTGCGCCGGGAAGCAGCCGGAATGAGCGCCGCGCTGATCGAGGCCCGTGGCCTGACCGTCAGTCATCCCGGCGGTGACCTTCCCGTGCTGAACCATATCGACATGCATATCGACCCGGCCGAGATCGTCACGGTGGTCGGGCCCAACGGCTCGGGCAAGTCGACGCTGGTCCGTGCGCTTCTGGGCCAGATCGCGCTGGACGCAGGTCGCATCCAGCGGCTGGCCGGGCTGCGCATCGGCTATGTGCCCCAGCGTGTCCATATCGAACGGGCGATGCCGATGACCGTGCGCCGCTTCCTGTCCCTGCCCAAGCGTGTCAGCGATGCCGATGCCGCCGCCGCTCTGGAGCGCACCGGGGTCGAGGGTCTGCAGGCGCGGCAGATCGTTTCGCTGTCCGGCGGCCAGTTCCAGCGCGTCCTGCTGGCCCGCGCGCTGCTGAACGATCCCCAGCTTCTGGTGCTGGACGAGCCGACGCAGGGCCTGGACCAGCCCGGCATCGTCGCCTTCTACAAGCTGATCGAGGAGGTCCGCGCCCAGACCGGGGTTGCGATCCTGATGGTCAGCCATGACCTGCTGGTGGTCATGCGCGCCTCGGATCGGGTGATCTGCCTGAACGGGCATGTCTGCTGCGAGGGGACGCCTCAGGCGGTCAGTGCGGCCCCTGCCTATCGCGCGCTGTTCGGCGCCGAGTCGCAGGGCACGCTGGCGCTTTATCGCCACCATCATGACCATGATCACGACCATGTCGCCCATGATGCGCATTCGGGGCATGACCATGCCCACGATCACCACCATCATCACCACCAGCAAGGCTAGGCCATGTTCGACGATTTTCTGATGCGCGCCCTGCTGGCGGGGCTGGGTCTGGTGCTGGCGACTGGCACGCTGGGCTGTTTCGTCGTCTGGCGGCGCATGGCCTATTTCGGCGATTCGACCGCCCATGCCTCGATCCTGGGCGTCGCGCTGAGCTTTGGCTTCGCGCTGCCCTTTTATACGGGCACGCTGGCTGTCGCGATCGGGATGGCGCTGCTGGTCGCCTGGCTGACCGGACGCGGGCAGGGGATGGATACGGTGCTGGGCGTGATCGCCCATTCGGCGCTGGCCCTTGGCCTGCTGGCGGCAAGCTTCATCCCCCAGTTGCGTCTGAACCTGGAAACCTATCTGTTCGGCGACATCCTTGCGGTGACGCGGACAGATCTTATGTGGATCTGGTCGGGGGCGGTGCTGGTCCTGTCGGTTTTGCTCTGGCGCTGGCAGCGGCTGGTCACGGCCTCGGTCAATGAAGAGCTGGCGATGGCCGCCGGCATCAACCCCGAGCATGAGCGCCTGATCCTGTCCCTGGCCCTTGCGGTGACTGTTGCGATCGCGATTCGGATCGTCGGGGCGCTGCTGATATCGGCCATGCTGATCGTGCCGGCCGCTGCTGCCCGAGGATTCGCCAAAACGCCCGAGGGAATGGCCGGTTCCGCCACTTTCATCGGGATTCTCGCGGTTCTGGGCGGCCTTTGGGCCAGTCTTGTGATGGACACCCCGGCCGGACCCTCGATCGTCGCAATTTCGGCCCTGTTTTATGCTTTGTCCCTAGTATTTTACCGGAAATAATGCTGTCATATTCGGGTTCCGGCGTTGGCGGGAACCGGCCAGCCAGCAAGCGGCTAGCCGCCTAGACCTAAGGGTGTTGGCTAATATGCAACAGTCGGAATTGCCTTGGAAACACGTCCTTCAAGACCGCTTCCCAAGCCATTGGCAATATGCGACTGTCTCACCGATGTTGCCCGAGATGGCAGCCTTCAAAGTACTGAACGGAGCATGATCATGACCAAAGTTGCTACCTTTGCCCTGGCCCTCGGCCTGACGGCATCGTCCGCTCTCGCCGGCGGCTACGTCGCCCCCGTCGTGGATGTCGAGCCGGTCGTCGTCGACGAGAAACCCGCGTCGACCAACGCTGGCCTCGTCGTTCCGGCTCTGCTGCTGCTGGGCGTTATCGCCGCTGTCGCTTCGGATGACGATGACGACGACGACGACGACACCACCACCGCCGAGTAATTTCCGCAAGGAAACTTGGTATCAAGGGCTGACCCCAGTGGTCAGCCCTTTTTCATTTGTTTCAGCGCCGCTTGCGCGCATGATCTGAGAAAACCACGCATCCCTGCGCGGGGAACTGAGGGTCGCGCTGCTTTGGGCGCCGACTGTCCTGGGTGTGGGGGGATTCGCGCGCGTTCCGTCGTCGGCGGTCTTGTCTGGATTTCCAACGGCGCAGTGGGTCGGGGGTGGGTGCGTGCCTTGCCACACTGACCAGCGAGTGAGCGGCCACGCCGGCTCGCCAACCCGTTTAGATTTGCATCGCTTTTGCCAATCGACACCGATCACGTTGCAAACCGCCGGGTCGCAAGGGGACGCTGCCCAGCTGGGGGTGAGCCCGTCGGTCATCGGCCGGGTTGTCCCGAGTCGCCCAGTCGCTGACGGGTCATCGGCAAGGCGGACTCGCCCGCCGCTCTGGTCGGTAAGCCATCCCGTGAGGGCAGAAGGCAGATAAGGCGCCTGCTTGGCCAGAGGCATTGGTTTTGGCCGCCATTTGACTGCTCCGCGCCCATCAAGCGCACATAAAGAGCCTTGGGCATTCAGGCAGGGCTCGCGTCTCGCTGCCTCATCTACCCGGCGAACAAGTCTCGGCCCGCATCCTCTCTGGGAACTGTGGGCAGCAGCCAGCCGACCTGATGTGTGCTGTCACAAGATGCAAGGTCCGGCGTGGGCTGTGAGGGGCCTGCTTCGCGCCAACCGAAGCGCAGGGGCGCGGAGAGAGGCGCTGACGCTGCGCAGGGCGCTACCGGTGCCCGGGTCGCCGCTCTGGACGGTTTGATCGCCCCACGGCGATCTCAGGCCGCCGCATGAACCAGACGCCATGAAAAAGGGCCCGGCGCAAGCGCGGGCCCCCGTCGTTTTTCTGGATCTGCCAGCCCTCAGGGCCGCAGTTCCTGGATCGTGGCATAGCCAAGGTCCGGCCCGATCCATTGGCGCGAGACGGTGACGCGGCCATTCTGGACCAGATAGTTGTTCTGGAACTTCAGCGGGCCCTTTTCGCAGCTTTCGATCATCACGCCCGGTTTCGGGCCGCGACCGATGGTGCAATCCAGCGTCAGTGGGCTTTCCAGCCCGTCGCCGGTCCAATAGCGCATGACGCGCTTCGCGGGGCCGCTTTGGCCCGCGCGGATCAGCGCCGCCGATTGCGCCATCTCGGCCACGGACAGGTCGTGGCCAAGGCCGCGGGTCCCGGCCAGCATGCCGTTGCGCAGGATCAGGGCCTGCTCGTTCTGCGTCATATAGGTGCGCTGGCCGGCATTTTCGCCGGTCATGGCCAGAACCTGGGTCGTGTTCGCACGCTCCAGCGTGACCATGATCAGCGGCCCCTTGTTCACGCGCAGCGCGGTCGCGGCCATCTGGTTCGGATCGACCTTCTCGGCGACCTCGGCCCGGTCGCGCTTGGCCACGGTCTGCCGCGCCGCCTGAGCCAGCAGGCCGGGGATCGAGCCTTCTTCGCTGTCGACATTGCCACAGGCGCCAAGCATGGCGAGCACGGTCGCGCCCAGCAGGAAACGCATCTTGGTCCCGATCATCGCCAGAATTTCCCCCAACCTTGGTAAAGTTGCCCGGACTGGCTGTCGCGGACCTTGTCGTAAAGCCTGCCTTGCACGCGCAGCTTGTTGCCGCCGTCGCGCGAAAGCGAGCGGATGTCCCCACCGACGCGGCGCATCGAGGGTTCGCCCGTTCCCCAGGCCAGCGGGATCGAGATGCTGACGCCCTTGTCGAACGATCCTTCGCCGAAGTCCTCGGCGCTGATGTCGGTCTTGCTGGCCCAGGCGCCGACGCGCCAGCCATTGGCGAATTGGCGCTCGACCGTCAGGGTCGCGCCCTTGTCGCCCGCAAGATACTGGCCGACGTCAAGCTGGGCGCTGATGCCATTGTCCCAAGCGTAATAGGCCGAGACAAATCCGGTCGTGACCTCATAGTCGCGGAAGCCGAAGACATCGCGGAAATCGCGCTTCTTCACCCGGCTGATTTCGGCGCCAAGAGCAAGGTTGGAATTGGTCGGCCACCACAGCGTCTCGGCCGAGACGCCGCCGAAGGCGCGTTCAAGCAGGCCGCCGGTGAAGCGGGTATAGACCGTCGGCGTGGCCTTGGCATACCAGCTTAGCGTCAGACGCGGGATCGTCGGGCTTTTGTTGGCCGAATACATCCGGCCGTCCGAACGCACGCGCGGCACGCCGCCCGGTCCGATATCGGTATCCAGATCCTCGTATTCCTCGGGCGACATGCCGTTCGGACCTTCCTGCTCGGTCGTACCGAACAAGCGTTGGCGGATGCTGCCGGCCAGGACCAGGCCCGGCGTCGGTTCGTATTCCATGGCGAGCTCGCCGCCGACCTCGTATTTGAACGGCTCGTCGGGGTCGAAGATCGAGGTGGACAGGTAAGGCTTAAGCGCCCAGCGAAAACGCGGGAACATGCCTTCGGAATAGGTCAGGTCGCCCGGCCGCGGCACGGCATCCGTCAGCACGGCGACACTGGCGATCTGGCTGGCCTCGGTGTTCTCCAGCCGCTCGACATCCGAGCGACGCAGCGTGACCGAGGTGGTCGGCAACCCGTCTTCCGAGAAGGTGATGACCATCGTCTCGACCGAGGGCGGCAGCGCCCGCGTCATCAGCCGCGCCGTGCGGCCAAGCGCCTCGGCACCTTGCATATAGCGGCGGTTGCGGATGCGGACCTCGGCGCGGTTGGCGCTCAGCGACATGGATTCCAGCGTCTGGCCCTCTTTGTCCAGCGCCTTCTGCAAGGCTGCCTGAATCGCGGGCTGCGCGGTCGGATCCGCCGACCAGGCGCCGGACCAGCCTTCGGGATCGGCCGAGGGCGAGGGACGCGGCCGAACAGGCGCCGGTGCCTTTTCGATACCCGAGGGGAAGGGGGCCTGGTTCGGGCCCATGGCCACGCTGAATTGCAGCCCGACCGTCTGGGCGCCCAGCAGATAGCCGCTCACCTGGTAGTTCTGGCCGAAGTTGTAGCTGACGCCCAGGTTGATGTTGTTCTTCAGGGCGTCATGATCGCTGAGCCAGACCGAGCGCTGGCAAGTGTCGGCGTCGCCGGTTTCGCAGGCATAGTCATCGCCGGAATATTCGGCGGTCAGTGCCAGCTTGTCGGTTGCCTGCCAGGTGGCGTTGATAAAGGGCGCCATCTCGCCCTTGAACCACTGGTCGACATTGGGCTTGCCGCCCTCTTCCTCGTCCGGTCCGGGCCGGTCGCCGAAGGGGCTGCCGATGCCGCCCGACTGCGCGAGCCGGCCCCAGCCAAGGCCGGCGCTGACGCGCAGGCGCGGGTTGATCGTCTTGGTCGCGACGATGTATTCCGCGCTGTAGAAGCCGGTGCCCATGAAGTCCTGCAGACCGATCGCCATCGCCGGCAGCCAGCCATCGGGATCCTCGTCCAGGAACTGGTAGCGCAGGTCGAAGCTGCGGTCCCAGACATAGCCGCGGCTTTCCTCAAGGCTGTCGAAGCGGCCATAGCTCAGCGAGACGCTGAGCCGGGGCAGCGCCTGGAAGACCAGGGTGTTTCGGCGGGCAAGCTCGGAATAGCTGAGCGTGGCGCCCAGCGTCGCGTCCGGCAGCATCTCGGCGCTGGGAGTGTCGATACCCCCCGGCAGGCCGCGGCCGTTCAGCTTGTTGCCGATCAGCGGATCGGCCCAGGCGTCCGGGGCGCCAAGGCCGATGAGCAACGCCGCCGGCAAGGTCGAGGCCAGCAATCGGCGGGTCAGGAACGAATGGGCGCGCATCGGCGTGTCCTCTTGGATGGCATTCCGCAGGAGGGCTGCGGACGACAGGACCGGCGCAGGGGGTGCGCCGGCCCGACGATGGGCTTACTCGCTTGCGGCGGGCGGCGTCGGCGGCAGGACCAGTTCCGGGGCCGGGACCGCGCTGCTGCCGGTGGTCGCCGCAGGGGCGCTGTCGGTCGCGGGCGCGGGCGTCTCGGCCGGGGCCGGGGTCGCGGGTTCCGCTGCCGGCGCGGGCGTCGCGGCCGCCGGTTCCGTCGTCGTCGCAGGCTCGGTCACGGCCGGGGTCGTGGTTGCCGGAGTCGAGGTGCTGTCGGTGGCCGGGGTGGTCGCCGTCGTCGCTGCTGCTGCCGCTGCCGGCTCAGCCGGCTTCGCCGCGGGGGCCGCCGGTTTCGCCGTCGACTTCGGTTTCGGCGCCGAGGAAGATGCCGTCACCTGCGCCTTGGGCATGGTGTCGGTCGGCTGGGCGCAGCCCGTCAGGTTCTGGCTGCCAAGGCGCAGCTTGGCGGTGAAGGGCGTGTTCATGTCGCCCGCCTTGCATTCGCCCGCCTGCACGTTCAGCGAGAAGACCTGGCCGTTCATGGTGCCGACGAATTCGACGCCGCGGGCATAGGTCATGCGGCGCACCGAAACGGCGGTGGATTTCTGGCCGGGCCGTTCCAGGACGGCGCGCTTGTCAGATGCGGTTGCGGTCCAGCCCGCCCCGGCGGCGCGGAACATGGCGGTGTTCATCGTGCTTGCCTCGCCCGTCGCGACGGCGACGCCTTCGGCCCCGGTTTCAATAGGCTGGTCGATCGGAGACACGGCCGGCGGGCCGGAATGGCCGGCGGGTGCTTCGGGTTCGGACGATTTCTGAAAGGGCAGCTCGCCGCAAGCGGTCACGGCCACCGACATCGCCAGTACGGCAAAAGCCGAACGGAATTTCATCTGCTCTGTCCCGGTTCCTTGGAATTTTGATTAGAACAATCGCTACAGGAACCCCCCGATTTGGGCAAGAGTCACGAGCCCGTGCAGGCGCGGGGTGTGACTTCCTGCGCAAAGTTCCGCGCGGGCGCGCGGGCTCAGCAGTTCGGGACGTTGACCGCCAGCCCCCCCAGCGAGGTCTCCTTGTATTTCTCGCTCATGTCCTGTCCGGTCTGGCGCATCGTCTCGATCGCGGCATCCAGAGGCACGAAATGCTGGCCGTCGCCGCGCAGCGACAGGCTGGCTGCCGAGACCGCCTTGATCGCGCCCAGACCGTTCCTTTCGATGCAGGGCACCTGCACCAGCCCGCGCACCGGGTCGCAGGTCATGCCCAGGTGATGTTCCAGCGCGATTTCGGCCGCGTTCTCGACCTGGCGGGGGGTGCCGCCCAGCACCGCGCAAAGCCCCGCCGCAGCCATGGCGCTGGCGGAACCCACCTCGGCCTGACAGCCGCATTCCGCCCCCGAGATCGAGGCATTGTGCTTGACCAGCCCGCCGACCGCCGCTGCCGTCAGCAGGAAGTCGTCAAGCTGGCGTTCAGACGCGCCGGGGACATGGTCCAGCCAATAGCGGATGACCGCGGGCACGACCCCCGCCGCGCCGTTGGTGGGGGCGGTCACGACCTGGCCCCCGGCGGCGTTTTCCTCGTTCACGGCCATCGCATAGGCTGACATCCAGTCGTTGATGACATGGGGTGCGGTCAGGTTCATCCCGCGCTCGGCCAGCAGGGCCTCGTGGATGCCCGAGGCGCGGCGGCGGATCGACAGGCCGCCGGGCAGGGTGCCCCCGGTCGCAAGTCCGCGATCCATGCAATCGCGCATGACCTGCCAGATGCGCGCGATTCCGGTCGAAATCTGGGCATCGCTGCGATGGGCGCGTTCGTTCTCGCGTTTCATCTGGGCGATGGACTTGCCCGATTTTTCGGCCATGTCCAGCATCTCGGCGGCGGTCGCGAAGGGAAAGGGCACGCGGGGCGCGTCGTCGCTGCGGGTTTCGTCGCCGCGGGCGGCAAGCTCGGCCTCGGTCAGGACGAAGCCGCCCCCGATCGAGTAATAGACCTCGCGGAAGATCACGTCGTCCTGGGCGTCGGTCGCCATCAGCACCATGCCGTTCGCATGGCCGGGCAACGCGTGGTCGAAATCGAAGATCAGGTCGCGTTCCGGGTCGAAGACCAGCTCGCCCAACCCCTCGGGGGAAAGATGCCGGCTGGCGCGATTCTCGGCCAGCGTTGCCTCGGCCCGTTCGGCAGCCAGCGTTTCCGGCAGGAAACCGGCAAGGCCAAGGATGGTGGCGCGGTCGGTGGCATGACCCTTGCCGGTAAAGGCCAGGCTGCCATGCAGGCTGGCGCGCAGCCCGTGCGCGCGGAAGGGCTGGGCGCGCAGCGCCTGCAGGAAGCGCCCGCCGGCGACCATCGGCCCCATCGTATGTGACGAGGACGGCCCGACCCCGATCTTGAAGATGTCGAAGACCGACAGAAACATCGCGCAATTCCCTTTTCGTCCACTTCTTCAGTTAATCCCTGTCGCCGCGGCCTTCCAGTGCCGCTGCGACGTCGGTCCTGAACTCCTGCGACATTTGACGACACGAAGTCTGCGCGGTATTTACTCACAAAGCCGCTATTTTGGGCAAATATTGCCGGGGGTGCGGAGCCTGCCGATCGGGCACTCGCCCTTTTCTTTCGCATTCCTGCCGCGCGTCATACGAGTTGCCCCATGAGCCTGCCCGAACCGATCCTTCTTGGCGATACGCCGCTTGGACCACCCGTCTTTCTGGCGCCGATGGCGGGCATCACCGATTTGCCGTTTCGCCGCGCGGTTGCACGGCACGGCGGGGCGGGACTGATGGTCAGCGAGATGGTCGCCTCGACCGAAATGGTGACACCCCGCCCCTCGACCCGGATGGCGGTGCGCGCCAAGGCAATGACCGAAGGCGTGCTGCCGGTCAGCGTCCAGATCGCCGGGCGCGAGGCGGGGGCGATGGCCGAAACCGCGCGCATCGTCGCCGGGATGGGCGCGCGGATCATAGACATCAACATGGGCTGCCCGGCCAAGAAGGTCACGGGCGGCCTGTCGGGCGCTGCGCTGATGCGCGATCTTGACCATGCGCTGGAGCTGGTCGAGGCGGTGGTGGGCGCGGTTCCCGACCTGCCGGTCACGCTGAAGATGCGGCTTGGCTGGGACGAGGATTGCCTGAACGCGCCCGAGCTTGCCGCCCGTGCCGCGGCTGCGGGGGTCAGGATGCTGACCGTGCATGGCCGCACCCGCGCGCAATTCTATACCGGCCGCGCCGATTGGAGCCGCATCCGCAAGGTCGCGAACCTGCCCGACCGTCCGCCGCTGGTGGCGAATGGCGACGTGGTGGACGCGGCCTCGGCGCGGCTCGCGCTGGAGCAGTCCGGCGCGGATGCGGTCATGGTCGGCCGGGGGGCGCAGGGTGCGCCCTGGAAGCTGGCGCAGATCGCGCATGATCTTTGGGGCACGCCCGCGCCGCTGATCCCGCAGGGGGCCGCGCTGGCCGATGCGGTGGCCGAACATTACGAAGACATCCTGTCGCTTTATGGTGCCGAACTGGGCCTGCGCGTCGCCAGGAAACACCTTGGCTGGTATGCCGAGGCGAATGGCGCCCCGAACCGCGCCGAGCTTTTGCGCGCGCTGTCGCCGGATGCCGCGCTGGCCGCGATCCGGGCCGGATTTTCCGACGCACGCACTTCCGAACCCTATGCCGAGGCCCCTGAATGACATTTCGCGCCAGGACGACGACCCCCGGGACGGCCGCAGACGAGGCCGGGCTTCCGGGCGATTTCGTCCCGGCCGCAGTGGGGCCAAACTGGTCCGCATTGCCCCTGCCGGCGATCATCGTCGATGCGCAGGGGCGGGTCGCCGGCATGAACGACCTTGCCGAGGCCTTCCTGAACATCTCGCGCCGCTCGGCCATGGGGGTGGCGCTCGAGGGCCCCGAGATGCAGAAGCGCCTGCATATCGTGCCGCCTGTCTCGGAAATCCTTGACCGCGTACGCGAGGGGCACGAGGCGCTGAACCGTTCGGGCGTGCGTTTCGAGATCGGCGACCGCGTCGGCGGCCATGCCGACCGCACCGCGACCGTCCATGCCGGTCCGGTCCCCAGTCCCGAGGGCGGGATCGTTCTGCTGATCGCGCCCAGCGACGGCACCGGGCGTCTGGGGCAGGGACGCGCCGTCCGTTCGGCCGCGCGCTCGGCCATCGGCATGTCCGAGATGCTGGCGCATGAGATCAAGAACCCGCTGGCCGGGATCAGGGGCGCGGCGCAGCTGATCGGGATGAGCCTGGGGCCAGAGGATCGCGACCTTGCCGACCTGATCGTCGCCGAGTCCCGGCGCATCGTCGAGTTGCTGGACCAGGTCGAGCGTTTCGGCGACACCTCGGCCCCGAAGCTGGCCGAGGTGAATGTCCATGACGTGCTGGAGCGCGTCCGCCGCTCGGCCGCGGTCGGCTTTGGCAAGGGATTGAAGATCGTGCCCGATTACGATCCCTCGCTGCCGCCGGCGCTGGCCGACAATGACCAGCTGGTGCAGGTCTGCCTGAATCTGGTCAAGAACGCGGCCGAGGCGATCCGCCGCGCCGGGCGCGAGACCGGCACCATCCGCATGCGCAGCTTCTATGACGGCACCCTGCGCATGGCCCCGACCGAGGCCGAACCCCATGGCCGCAGCCTGCCTTTGCAGGTCGAGATCGAAGATGACGGACCCGGCATCCCCGAGGCCATTGCCGATCAGGTCTTCGAGCCCTTCGTCTCGGGACGTGAAAACGGCACCGGGCTGGGGCTCGCGCTGGTTTCCAAGATCATCACCGACCACGGCGCCTGGATCAATGTCGAATCCCGGCCGGGTCGCACCGTATTCCGCATCTCTCTTCCCAAAGCCTGAGGTTTTTCATGGACGGCACCGTTCTGATCGCTGACGACGACCGCACCATCCGCACCGTTTTGACCCAGGCCCTGACCCGCGCGGGATGCCGGGTTCACGCCACCGGCTCGCTCGCGCAGCTTTTGCGCTGGGTCGAGGAGGGGCGTGGCGATCTGGTCATCACCGATGTGATGATGCCCGACGGCAATGGCATCGACATGATCCCCGCCATCCGCCGCCTGCGTCCCGACCTGCCGGTGATCGTGATCTCGGCGCAGAACACCATCGTGACCGCGATCCGCGCGACCGAGGCCGCGGCCTTCGATTACCTGCCGAAGCCCTTTGACCTGCCCGACCTGATGAGCCGCGCAGGGCAGGCGCTGTCACGCCGCGTCCGCAAGTCCGACACTGCACCGGCAGCAGCCCCGGCAGGAGTCCCCGCGCCGGAGGCCAGTGCGGACCCCGCGCTGCCGCTGATCGGGCACGCGCCCGCGATGCAAAGCCTGTTCCGCATGGTCGCGCGCGTCCTGAATGCCGATCTGCCGGTGATGATCGCGGGCGAGGCGGGCGTGGGCAAGACCGTGGTCGCGCGGTCCTTTCATGATCTGTCGGACCGGCGCGATGCCGGGATCGCGGTGCTGACCTCGGCGGACCTGTCCGAGGAAGCCATTCACCGCGCCGCCGAGCGCGCCGCCGCGGGCACGCTGCTGATCGAGGATCCGGCCGGTTTCGGTGCCGCTGCGCAGGCCCGCCTGATCGGCATGATCGAGGCATGGGAGGTCGGACCGGGCCGCAACCAGATGCCGCGCCTTGTGTCGACCACCGGGCCCGAGCCGCAGGCCGACGTGGCGGCGAGCCGTTTGCGCGCCGATCTTTACTATCGCCTTGCCGGGGTGACGATCACCGTGCCGCCACTGCGCTCGCGCGTGGACGACATCCCGCCGCTGGCACGCCACCTGCTGGCGCGCGCGGCCTCGCAGGGATTGCCGCATCGGGCGCTGTCGGATGGCGCGACGGCGCTGGTCCGTTCCTATCCGTTTCCGGGCAATGTGCGCGAGCTTGAGAACCTGATGCGCCGGCTGGCGCTGACCGCCGCCGCGGCCGAGATCACCGAGGCCGAAGTCAGGATCGCGCTGTCGGAAACCATGCCGGTGCAGCCGGGCGTCGCGCCCGCCTCGGTCGTGGCGCCGACGCCACGCGCGGCCGCGCCGGTCGCCACGCTGATGCCGGTTGCGAATCCGGCGACGGCTCCGGTTGCCGAACCCTCTAACGCGCGGCTTGCGCAATCGGTCGAGATGCATCTGCAGCGCTATTTCGACCTGCACGGCGACCAGCTGCCGCCGCCCGGCCTTTACGACCGCATCCTGCGCGAGATCGAAAAGCCGCTTCTGGAGATTGCGCTGGATGCGACCGGCGGAAATCAGCTGAGATGTGCCGATTTACTGGGAATCAACCGCAATACGCTGCGCAAGAAGCTGACCGACCTGAATATCGAGGTGACACGGCGTCGTAAGCTGATGTAAAACGGCCACAGATGGCCACGGCGGAGTCGCTGAACGGCCACATAACGGCCGCGATACAGCGGCGAAGCCGTGAGGTCGGACGAGTTGGCGGGAACGCTCTCAAGGGGCACATGGGAACGCGTCGCAAGATTGCGGCGCAAGCGGCTGGTGCGCAATGCCGCGACGCTGGGGCTGGCCGTTCTGGGGCCGGTGCTGGCCGCGCTGACATTCGCGGTGATGGGGCCACTGGCCCATGTCACCTCGGGGGGTGCGCTGCTTCGGCTGGTGCTGCTGGCGGACCTTCTTTACCTGATCGTCCTGACCGGCATGGTGATCGCGCGCATGACCGGCATCGTCGCAGCGCGGCGCCGCTCGGCGGTGGGTTCGCGCCTGCACATGCGGCTAGTCGGGGTCTTTGCCACCATCGCGCTGGTGCCGACCGTGCTGGTCGCGCTGTTCGCGGGCCTGACCGTCAATATCGGGCTGGAGGGCTGGTTCTCGAACCGGGTGCAGCAGGTGGTCAGCAGCTCGCTTTCCGCGGCAGAGGCCTATCAGGAAGAACACCGCCGCGATCTGACCAATGACGCCAAGCTGCTGGCGGGGGCGCTGACCCAGGCGGCGCGGCAGAACCCGATGCTGGACGACGGCGAATTGCGCCTGCTGCTGGGGCAGGGGCAGGCGCTGATCCAGCGCGGCCTGCGCGAAGCCTATGTCGTCGACGGGCGCGGCACGATCCGCGCGCGCGGTGAACGCAGCTATCAGTTCTGGTACGAACAGCCCTCGGCGCAGGAGTTCGACGAGGCGCAGGCGCAGGGGCTGGTGCTGATCCAGGACTGGCAGAACAACGAATTTCGCGCGCTGGTGCCGCTGGCGCCGTTGGCCGACCGCTATCTTTACGTCACCCGCGACGTGGACGGGAAGTTGCTGGGCCTGCTGGACGATACCCGCCAAAGCGTCGGCGAATACCAGCGGCTTGAACAGGAACGCGGCCGGGTACTGCTAGAATTTTCTCTGCTTTATCTTGGCTTTGCGCTGCTTCTGGTGGCCGCCGCGATGTGGCTGGGCCTGTGGTTCGCGGACCGATTGTCGCGGCCCATCGGGCGGCTGGCAGAAGCCTCGGAGCAGGTCGGCAAGGGCAATCTGGACCTGCAGATCCCCGAACCCGATACAGGGGACGAAATCCAGACCCTGGGCCAAAGCTTCAACCACATGACCCGCCAGCTGAAACAGCAGCGCGAGGAGCTGGTCGAAAGCTATCGCGTCGCGGATGACCAGCGGCGGCTGTTCGACAGCGTGCTGTCCTCGGTCACGGCGGGGGTCATCGGCCTGGACGCGGCCGGAGAGATCGACTTCCTGAACCGCTCGGCCAGCCGGCTGCTGGGGCTTGACCCCGCGCGCGCCCATGACCGGCTGCTGTCAGAGGCTGTGCCGGAATTCGCGCCGCTGTTCGACCGGCTGGCGCAATCCGTGAACGAATGGGTGCAGGACGAGATCCGCCTGAACCGCGAAGGTCGCGTCGAAAGCCTGCTGGTGCGCATGGCGATCCGGCGCAGCGCGGCGGGTGGGCTGGAGGGCTATGTCGTCGCGGTCGATGACGTGACCGATCTTGTCTCGGCGCAGCGCATGGCGGCCTGGGGCGATGTCGCACGCCGCGTCGCGCATGAGATCAAGAACCCCCTGACCCCGATCCAGCTTTCGGCCGAGCGGCTGAAGCGCAAGTTCGCCCCGATCGCGGGCGATGACCGAGATGCGCTGGAGCAATATACCGAGGTCATCATCCGCCAGACGAACGATCTGCGCCGGATCGTGGACGAGTTCTCGCGCTTTGCCCGCATGCCTGAGCCGGACCGCAAGGAAACCGACATCGCCAAGCTTCTGCGCGACAGCGAATTGATGCAGCGCGATGCCCTGCAAGGCGCGCTGGTCAGCCAAATTCCCGATCTACCGATCATCGTCGATGCCGATGCCGGGATGATGCGGCAGGTCTTTACCAACCTGCTGAAGAATGCCGGCGAGGCGCTGGACGAACTCCGCGCCGATCCGAAGCCGGGATGGCAACCCCGGATCGACGTGACGATGGAGGCCGCGCCCGATGCGGTCACCATCCGCATCATCGACAACGGCCCCGGCTTGCCCGAGGACCGTTCGCGGCTTTTCGAACCCTATGTAACCATGAAACAGGGCGGCACCGGGCTGGGCCTGCCCATCGTCAAGAAGATCGTCGAGGAGCATGGCGGCCGTTTCACCCTGACGGACGCCCCCGGCCAGCAAGGCGCGATGGCCGAGATCCGGCTTCCCCGCGAAAGACAGCCCGTGCGCCTTTCGGCGCGGCGCCAGAAACCAGAGCAGGACCACGTGAAATGACTGACATCCTAATCGTCGACGATGAAAAAGACATTCGCGAGCTGGTCTCGGACATTCTCAGGGACGAAGGTTACGCGACCCGCCTTGCGGCAAACTCTGACCAGGCGGTGGCGGAACTGAACCTGTCCGAACCGGCGCTGATGATCCTGGACATCTGGCTGAAGGACAGCAAGATGGACGGGATCGACATCCTCAAGCAGGTCAAGCGCAACAATCCGGACGTGCCCGTGGTCATCATCTCGGGGCACGGCAATATCGAGATCGCGGTCGCCGCGATCAAGCAGGGCGCCTACGACTTCATCGAGAAGCCCTTCAACATCGACCAGCTTCTGGTGGTGATCCGCCGCGCGATGGAGGCGTCGCGCCTTAGGCGGGAAAACAGCACCCTGAAACGGGGCGAGGCTCGCGCGGCCGAAATGCTGGGCAACTCTGCCTCGTTCCGCAAGTTGCGGGAACAGCTGGACAAGGTGTCCAAGTCGAACGGTCGTGCGATGCTGTCGGGCGAGCCGGGGGCGGGCAAGGAAATGGCCGCGCGCTATATCCATGCCCACAGCCCGCGCGCGCGTTCCCCCTTCATCCCGGTGCCCTGCGCCACGATCGAGCCAGAGCGCATGGAAGAAGTGCTGTTCGGCCGCGAGACTTCCGAGCGTGGGATCGAGCCGGGGCTGCTGGAGCAGGCGCATGGCGGCGTGATCTATTTCGATGAAGTCGCCGACATGCCGCTTGGCACCCAGACCAAGATCCTGCGCGTGCTGACCGAGCAGCAGTTCCAGCGCGCGGGCGGCACCGACAAGGTCCGGGTCGACCTGCGGGTGATATCCTCGACCAACCGTGACCTTGGGTCCGAAATCGCGGCGGGCCGTTTCCGCCAGGAACTGTTCGACCGGCTGAACGTGGTCCCGGTGGCCGTGCCCTCGCTGGCCGAGCGGCGCGACGACATCCAGCACCTGGCAGAATATTTCATCGAGCAGTTCCACGCCCAGCAGGGCCTGCCGCAACGCGCCCTGCCAGAGGAAACCCTGGCCGCCCTGCAGGCGATGCCCTGGCCGGGAAACATCCGCCAATTGCGCAACGTGATCGAACGGGTGCTGATCCTTGGTGACGGCACCGGCCCGATCCAGCCGTCGGAACTGGAAAGCCAGGGCGCGAGCAGCGGCACCGGCGACGCGCTGGCGCTGGGCCCGCAGATCACCAGCCTTGCCCTGCGCGAGGCGCGCGAGCTGTTCGAGCGCGAATACCTGATCGCGCAGATCAACCGTTTCGGCGGCAATATCAGCCGGACCGCGCAATTCGTCGGGATGGAGCGTTCGGCCCTGCACCGCAAGCTGAAGTCGCTGGGCGTCGTCGGCGGCATGCGCGTCGAGGAGGAACTGGTCGGGAAGTGATCTGTCCGACCCGCATGCGGTGCCCGTGGCGGGCGTCGCATGGGTATTTGGAAAACGGTGAAGAGCCATCGGCCCGGCGCAGCGCCGGGCAACGGCTTTGCGGGCGGCGGTTTTTTGCGGTATCCGCCCGGTTCCGGCCGGGTTAGGATCGGTCGGGCTGGCGAAGGGGGACCGGGCCGAGATGAAGATCATCATTTGCGGGGCGGGTCAGGTCGGCTGGCACATCGCGCGCCATCTGGCCGGCGAGCGCAACGATGTCACCATCATCGATACCAGCGCCGAACTGATCCGCCGCGCGACCGACGCGCTGGACGTGCAGGGCGTAACGGGCTTTGCGAGCCATCCCGACGTGCTGGACCGGGCGGGCGCGCGAGACGCCGACCTGATCATCGCCGCGACCCATTCGGACGAGGTGAACATGGTCACCTGCCAGGTCGCGCATTCCGTGTTCCAGGTGTCGCGCAAGATCGCGCGGCTGCGGTCCTCGGCCTATCTGGATGCGATCTATTCCGATCTTTACCGCACCGACCACCTGCCGATCGACGTGGTCATCAGCCCCGAGCGCGAGGTCGCGCAGGCGGCATTGCAGCGTCTGCGCGCGCCCGCAACCTTTGATGCCGAGACATTCCTGACCGGGCGGCTGCAATTGCTGGGCATTTCACTGGAGGCGGACAGTCCGGTGTTGAACACCGCCCTGCGCCAGTTGAACGAGATGTTCGCCAGCCTCAGCGTCATGGTGGCGGGGGTTCGGCGGCGCGGCAAGCTGTTCGCCCCTGAACCGGGCGACCAGCTGTTCGAGGGCGACCAGATCTATGTCTTCACCCTGTCCGAGGATGTGCCGCGCACGCTGGAGGTCTTTGGCAAGCCCGCCGAGAAGATGGACAACGTCCTGATCATCGGCGCGGGCAATGTCGGGCTGGTCGTCGCCCAGACGCTGGAGGCCCAGCCCGAACGCATCCGCGTCAAGGTGATCGAGCGCGACCGCGCGCGCGCCGAGGATGCGGCCGATGCGCTGAACCGGACCATCGTCCTGAACGGCGACGGCCTGTCTGCCGAGTTGCTGGAGGAGGCCGCGGTGATGCGCGCCAGCGCCGTGCTGGCGGTGACCGACGACGACAAGACCAATATCCTGGCCGCCGTTCGCGCCAAGCAGGCGGGTGCGCGGCTGGCGATCTCGCTGGTCAACGACCCGACCTTGATGTCGCTGATGGAGCCTTTGGATATCGACGCCTTCATCAACCCGCGCGCCAGCACGGTATCGACCATCCTGCGCCACATCCGGCATGGGCGGGTCAAGGACGTCTATTCGATCGGCGACGCCGAGGCCGAGGTGATCGAGGCGCAGGTCCTGTCCACCTCACCCATCGCGGGCCGGCCGATCCGCGACATCGAATTCCCCGAGGGCGCGCTGATCGGCGCCGTCCAGAAGGGCGAGCGCGTGGTCAAGCCCACGGGCGACCTGCGCATCGACGAGGGCGACATCATCGTGATCTTCGCCCTTGCCAAGGACGTCCCCGAGGTCGAGCGCCTGTTGCAGGTCTCGATCGACTTCTTCTGAGGCGGCGATGACGGTTCTGGCGCGCCTGCCGCTTCTGGTGATCCTGGCGGGGATCGTGTCGCTGGCGATGCTTCCGCCCGGCCTTTACGCCCATGCGCTGGACCTGCACCACCTTGGCTCGGCCTTTCTCAGCTGTGGTGGGCTGTTCCTGATCCTGTCTGCGATGATCGGGATCGCGACCGCCGATCGCCCGCGGGCGGCCAGCGCGCGCGAGGTGCTGCTGACCATGCTGGGCGCGATGCTTTTGCTGCCGGCGATGATGGCAGTGCCCTTTCTGCTGGGGGTGCCCGATACCGGCTTCCTGAATGCCTGGTGGGAGATGGTCTCGTGCCTGACAACCACGGGGGCGACGCTTTACTCCGCCGACCTGCTGCCCGCGCCGCTGCATCTGTGGCGCGCGATGGTGGGCTGGATGGGCGGGCTGTTCATGCTGGTTGCAGCGGTCGCGCTGCTGGCGCCGCTGCGGGTCGGCGGGTTCGAGATCCTGGCGCGTCCCTATGGCCGGGTCGAGCATTTCGAGCGCCTGCCGCGTTCTGCCGTCGGCCCGAAAAGAATGTCGCACCTGTCGGCGCCGATCTTTCGCTCGGAACTGGCCGATCCGGTCAGCCGTGTCATCCGGTCGTTCCGGCAGGTCTTTCCGATCTATGCCGGGCTGACCCTGCTGATGTGGGTCCTGCTGCTGATGCTGGGTGAATCCGGGCTGGTCGCGCTGGCCCATGCGATGGGGACGCTGTCGACCAGCGGGATTTCCCCGGTCGATGGCCCGGCCGCGCAATCGAGCGGACTGGGGGGTGAGATCGTCATCTTCCTGTTCCTGGTTCCTGCGCTGTCGCGCCGGTTCTGGCCGGGCGGGGCCGAGCTGAAGACCTCGGACAGCTGGGTCCGAGACCCCGAATTGCGGCTGGCCGCGCTGGTGGTCGCGATGGTGTCGCTGCTGTTGTTTACGCGTCATTTCATCGGTGCGCTGGGTGTGTCTCATGGCGGGTCGCGCGGGCTGTTCGAGACCCTGGCAAGCGCCGTCGCGGCAGCCTGGGGCGGCATCTTCAATGCGCTCAGTTATCTGACCACGACAGGCTGGACCTCGATCGAATGGCAGGGAGCGCGGAACTGGTCGGGGCTGACCTCTCCGGGCCTGATGTTGGCGGGGCTGGCGATCATGGGCGGGGGGGTTGCGACCACGGCGGGGGGCGTCAAGCTGTTGCGGGTCTATGCGCTGGCGCGTCACAGCGAACGCGAGCTGGAAAAGATCGTGCACCCGGCCTCGGTCGGGGGCGGGGGCATGATGGCCCGGCGCCTGCGGCGCGAGGGGGCATATCTGGCCTTTATCTTCTTCATGCTGTTCGCGGTGTCGCTGGCGGTGGTCATCATGCTGATTTCATTGCAGCAGATCGGCTTCGACAGCGCGACGATCCTGTCCGTGGCCGCGCTGACCAATACCGGGCCGCTGGCCGGGGTGATTCCCACGACGCCGACCTTCCTGGGTTCGGCCGGGGTCGCGGGCGCGCCCTGGCAGGGCTGGGCGGGTCTGCCGGGAATGACCAAGGCGGTGCTGGGTGGCGCCATGATCCTGGGCCGGATCGAGACGCTGGCATTGCTGGCTTTGCTGTCGCCCGAATCCTGGCGGAAATAGGGGGGATTGCGAACATGCAACGCGACCCCGCCGATCGCGGATCGCCCGCTTGCAAGCGTCGTGAGCCTCGCCTAAGTCTTGATTACCAGCGATAAGAACAAGGTGCATCGAAATGGCCGGCGACAAACAGAATCTCCAGGATGCTTTTCTGAATCATGTCCGCAAGGGCAAGGTTCCGGTCACCATCTTCCTGATCAACGGAGTGAAGCTGCAGGGTGTCATCACATGGTTTGACAACTTCTGCGTGCTGCTGCGTCGCGACGGGCAATCACAGCTGGTCTACAAGCACGCGATCTCGACCATCATGCCGGGGCAGCCGATCAGCCTTTACGACGGCGAGGACTGATTGACGGAATCGAACGAGACCCGCGAACGCCCCACGCGCGCCTATGTGATCCACCCGGATCTGGGGAATTCGCGGACCCGCCGATCCCCCGATCTGGCGCTGGAAGAGGCCGTTGCGTTGGCCTATGCGCTGCCCGCGATCGAGGTCGCGGGCGCCGAGGTTGCGAAGCTGCGCAAACCCGACGCGGGGATGCTGTTCTCCAAGGGCAAGCGCGAGGAAATCGGCCAGCACCTGAAGGCCGCCGCCGACGGTGAGGGGGCCGAGCTTGTGCTGATCGACGGGCCGGTCACGCCGGTCCAGCAGCGCAACCTGGAAAAGGAATGGGGCGTCAAGATCCTGGACCGGACCGGTCTGATCCTGGAGATCTTTGCCGACCGCGCCCATACACGCGAAGGCGTGTTGCAGGTGGAACTGGCCGCGCTTGCCTATCAACGCACGCGGCTGGTGCGCGCCTGGACCCACCTTGAGCGTCAGCGGGGTGGATTGGGTTTCGTTGGCGGTCCGGGGGAAACCCAGATCGAGGCCGACCGCCGCGCCATCGACGAGCAGGTCATCCGCCTGCGCCGCCATCTGGAGCGCGTGGTCAAGACGCGCGAGCTGCACCGGCGCGCGCGCGCCAAGGTGCCCTATCCCATCGTGGCGCTGGTCGGATATACCAACGCCGGAAAATCAACGCTGTTCAACCGGTTGACCGGGGCCGAGGTGGTCGCCAAGGACCAGCTTTTCGCAACGCTGGACCCGACGATGAGGCAACTGACGCTGCCTGGCGGGCGGCGCGTGATCCTGTCGGACACCGTGGGCTTCATCAGCGACCTTCCCCATGAACTGGTCGCGGCCTTCCGCGCCACGCTGGAGGAAGTGCTGGCCGCCGACCTGATCCTGCATGTCCGCGACATCAGCCATCCCGAGACCGAGGAGCAGGCGGGCGACGTGGGCGAGATCCTGGACAGCCTGGGGGTCGAGGAAGACGTGCCGCTGATCGAGGTCTGGAACAAGATCGACGCGCTCTCCCCCGAGATTCGCGACGCGCTGCGGCGCACCGACGCCCGGACCGAGGGCGTGCAGGCGATCAGCGCCCTGTCGGGCGAGGGGCTGGACGATCTGACAGCCGCCATCGATGCGCGTCTGGCCGAGGCGCTGGACGAGCCGCGCGAGGAAACCCGCCTGCATCTGGCGCTGGAAGATGGCCGCCGCCGGGCCTGGCTGCATCAGCAGGGCATCGTGCTGAGCGAGGGGATCGACGAGCAGGGCGTCAGCCTGGTGGTCCGCTGGACCGCCCGCCAGAAAGCCATGTTCGAGGCAATCTGACCCCATCCGGCGGGCGCGCGCCTTGCGCCGCCGCATGGGTATTTCAGAAACGGTGAACTTGCAGGGCCCCGAGCGGCCCTGCAGTCATCGACCCTTGTTCAGGCCGGAAGCGCCGCCAGTTCATGCGCCCAGGGCGGATTCGCGCCCGGACGCGAGACGGTGATCGCCGCGGCGCGCGTGCCCTGCCGGAGTGCCGCGAGCAGCTGATCCGGTCCGATCCTGCCCAGGCCTTCGCGGCTGAGCACGCCATCTGCATGGAGCGAGGCGAGGACGCCCGCGTTGAACGTGTCGCCGGCACCGATCGTGTCCGCGACCTCGACCCTGAGCGCGGGGGCGGCGATAGGTTCGCCCTGCCAATGGGCGGTTGCGCCTTCGGATCCTCCGGTCTGGAAAACCGCGGTGGCGCCCTTGGCCAGCAGACCGGCCGCGGCCTGTGCGAAGCTGGCGCCCGGCATCAGCCATTCCAGATCGTCCGAAGACAGTTTCACCAGATCGGCCATCGCAAGCAGGCGATCAAGCCGGGCGCGATAGGCATCGGCATCGGCGATGAAGAAGGGGCGGATGTTCGGATCGATCATCACCGGAACCTTGCCGCGCAGGCGGGCCACCAGCGCCTCGATAGCGGCGCCGCAGGGGTCGGGGACCAGGCTGATCCCGCCGATGAACAGCGCCGAGACGCTGTCCGGGATCGGGGGCAAGTCTTCGGGGGCGAGCATCCGACCGGCGGAGCCTTCATCATAGAAGGAATAGCGCGCCTCGCCCCCGGTCAGGGTGACGAAGGCCAGCGTCGTCAGCCGGGCCGAGCGCGGGCAAAGGCCCGTATCGACGCCCGCCTCGGCCAAGGGGCGCAGCAGCGCTTCGCCAAAAGGATCGCGCGAGATCGGCCAGAGATAGCCCGCCGGTGCGCCGATACGGCCAAGCGCGATGGCGGTATTGTAGACTGCGCCCCCGGCCAGCGGCCGGAAGGCACCGCCTTCGGGCACCATGTCGATCAGCGATTCGCCCGCGCACAGGATCATGATGGTTCCCCCCGATCATCGCCGGGTCCGGCCCACGGCCCGGTCATGGCGGGGTGATAGCGATAACCATCCTGCATGTGAAGCGCGGGGATGTCGGCATTGCTGCCGAATTGAACGTAATCGCCCCGCTCGTTCAGCCAGAGCAGCGCCGCAATGGCCAATGCGGCCATCAGGACGGCGAAGGCGATCTTCCAGACTGACCAGGGCCGTTCGCCCTGCACGCGTCCGGATTGGCCATTTACGACGAAGCGATAGCTTTTGCCGTTATAGCGATAGGCTGCGGACCAGACCGGCAGAAGGATATGCTTGAAGGTCTCGGCATCGTGGCGGGTCTGGATCTGCGCGATCTGCTGTTCGTTCCCCCCGATCGCGCGGCGCACGTCCATCGCGATGACACCCGCCATTTCCTGGCGCGCGATCTGATGCCCCGAGGCGAGCGGGATCGTATAGCCTTCGGCCAGGAAGCCCGCGAGGTATTCCGGCTGATAGACGACCAGATGCGACAGATCCCAGGGCGTCAGCGCATCGGTGAAGCGGCGCGGCAGCGAGCTTGCGGCCAGCACCAGCACATCATTGAAATCGCGAGAGACCTGGCCCGAAACCGGAGTCCACCGCGTGCGCCGCACCTGCTGTGCGACCCGCTGCATCCGGCCGTTGACCTCCTGCGTGACCCAGACGGTTTCGTAATACCAGTCCCCCCGCGCCCCCGAATAGGCCGAGCGGGTGGCTGCGTCGAAGGTCCAGAAGGGCGAGTAGATCCCGCTCATCCGGCGTCCGCGGCGGGCATAGGCGGTCAGCCCGGCGGGCGCGAACCACAGGCCCTTGAGCCAGCTTTCCAGTGCGGCCTTGGCCTGATCCTGGGTGATGACGAAGGGCAGGACGCCCTGCGGCTTTATCAGGCGCGTGCTTCCCGTGTCTGTCACCACCGCGGTGGCGCAGAAAGGGCAGGCGGCGGCGTGGCTGTCGGTCGTGATCTCGATCCGGGCGCCGCAATTCGGGCAGGAAAGGGTTCGGACGCTTTCGGTCAGGTCGCTGTTTTGGTCCAGCCGCAAACCCTGTTCCAGCGGCAATTCGCGAAGGTCGGGGGATTTGTGGCTGGCATCCCATTGCAGCGCGCGGCCGGTGGCCGGATCGCGCAGGATCGCCTGGTCTCCCCACGGGCCGTCCTTGATCTGCCGGCTGGGCGCGCGCGCCGGGCCGGGACCGATATCCTGTTCGTGCCCGCAATAGGGGCAGGTCAGGCGCTGCTGGCCGGGAGAGAATTCCAGGCTCGCCCCGCAATTCTCGCAAGGATAGCGGTATTCTGACGGAGGCGTGGGCATTCAGGCGCGCTCAGCCGTCCTGCTTCGGAATGGGCGGCGGCGGGGGCGGAGGCGCGATGGTGAACAGCTGCGCAAGCTCTGCGACCTCGTCCGCAGGCTTCCAGCCGTCCTGTCCGGGCGTCCAGACCAGCGTGTCGCGGTCGAACTTGCCTTCGCGCGCAAGGCGGCCCAGATGGGCGCGGCCATAGGGCCCGTCGGCCTGGCCATCGATGGCGATGTGCCAGACCTTTTCGGACTGCAGCGGCGGCGGGGTCTGTGGCGACGGCGCCGCCTGCTGGGGCGCAGCACCCCACGGCCCGCCACGCTGGCCCATTGCCGCGCCAAGGCCCGCGCCAAGACCTGCCCCGATCCCGGCGCCCATGCCGCCCGCCTGGGTCGAGGCGTTCAGCATCGCTTCGGACGCGGCATATTGGCTGAAGCGGTCAAGGTCGCCGACGATTCCCATCGAGGTGCGCTTGTCGAGCATCTTCTCCACCTCGTCCGGCAGGCTGATATTCTCGATATAGAACTCAGGGATGGTCAGCCCGTATTCCGCGACGGTGGGGCTGATCGCCTTTGCGACAAGCTTGCCGAACTGGTCGGTATTGGCCGCCATGTCGAGGACGGGAATGCCCGATGCCGCGATCATGCGCGAGAATTCCTGCACGATGATGTTGCGCAGCTGGAAGCTGATCTCGTCCTTGGTGAATTCCCCGTCGGTGCCCACGATCTCCGTCATGAACTTGCCGGGATCGGTCACGCGCATCGAATAGGTCCCGAAGGCGCGGATGCGCACCGGGCCGAATTCCGGGTCGCGTGCGATGACCGGGTTCTTGGTGCCCCATTTCAGGTCGTTGAAACGGGTGGTGTTGACGAAATAAATCTCGGACTTGAAGGGGCTGCGGAAGCCGTGGTCCCAATGCTGGATCCGCGTCAGGATCGGCAGGTTGTTGGTTTCCAGCATGTAGAGGCCGGGGCCGAAGACATCGGCAAGCTGACCTTCATGGATGAAGACCGCGGACTGGCCTTCGCGCACGGTCAGCTTTGCGCCGTACTTGATGGCCCGCCCGACGGTCGGAAAGCGATAGACCATCGTGTCACGGCTGTCGTCGGTCCATTCGATGATCTCGATGAACTCGCCGCCAAGGATGTTCAGCAAGGACATGGCAACCCCTTTCGCCGATCTCGCGTCACCCGATACTGCGCCGCAACGGCGCAGCGTCAAGCCCTTGCCGGGCCGGGCAGTGCGGGATCACGCATCGGTGCCCAGCAACTCGCGCGCGATCTGCAGGACGATGGGGCGCGCCTCGACCTCGGTCATGCCGGGGCGCAGGCGGGGATCGTACAGGATCTTCAGCAGCAACTCGTCATGCCGGGTCAGATAGGCGAATTCCTCGTCATCGTTGAAGATCGAGGGGCGCACCATCGGGCTGTCATTGGCCAGTCCCAGGCCCTGTGCCAACTCTTCGTTGAAGCACGAGCGGCGCATCCGGGCGGGCGTTTCGCTGCGGATCAGCGCCACCGCCTGGTCATAGGTGGTCGAGCTTCCGCGCGAATAGGCGAAGACCGTGCAATAGTTCTGCGGCGCAAGTTCGATCAATGCGCGGATGTCGCTGTCGGGGATGCCGGGCACAAGCGCGGCAAGGCGCGGTCCGATCTGGCGGCGCTCATCCTCGCTGAGGATCAGGACGGTGAAGTTCCCCTCGACCGTGCCAAGTCCGACGCGGTGCCCGGACGCGGCCTCAAGCCGGGCGGCATAGGCAGCGATGTCGGCCCGGTCGCGGCTGCGCTGGTTCGGCGCGACCGAGGGGCCGAATTCGATCCGCATCCGCACGGGCTGGTCCCAGCGCCGCAATGGCGCGGGCGTGCTGCGCGAGACGAGCTTGCCACCGTCGCGCACATATTCGTCATGCAGTGCGATCTGGACGAAGTCTTCTGTCAGACGCTCGGGCGTCAGCGCGATTTCGTTGCCGCTGTCGGTCCGCATCAGCCCGCGCGCGATCAGCGCCTCTTCGACGCTGGCCAGATAGTTGCGCATGTTGCGGCTGGCGGGCGTTTCGGCCGCTGCGGCGGCAGCTGCGGCATCGGCGCGTGCCCGATCGGCCCGGTCCCGACGCAGGGCGGCCTGTGTTGCCTCGGTCCGGTCGGGACGGGGCAAAGGCGCCGCGGCGTCGATCGCGGGTGGGTTTTCCGGGGCCGGGGCAGGTTCGGAACAGGCCGCAAGCAGCGCCAGCACAAGCGCTGCCGGAACAAGGCGTGGGGCGGTCAGACCAGCGCGCGCGACGGGGCGGCGGGGATCGAGAGAAAGGCTTGCGGTCACGGTTGTCCTGGGGAGGCAGATGGCGTCGGGGAGGGGGAGGCGCTGGAGGAGGACAGCGCCCGGCGAAGCTGGCCTTCCATCGTGGTCAGCTCTTCCTCGGCGGCGGCGCGGCGGGCCTTGCCTTCGTCGGCGATGCGCAGGCTGTCCTCGATGGTGGCGATCAGTTCGGCATTGGCGGCGCGTATGGCGTCGATGTCAAAGACGCCACGCTCGACCTCGGTACGGATGCTGGCATTGGCCTGGCGCAGGTTGCGCGCATTGGCGGTCAGCAGGTCGTTGGTCAGGTCGCTGGCCTCTTTCACGGCACGGGCGGCTTCGGCGCCGCGCTGGATCGTGACGGTCTGGGCCAGCTGGGTTTCCCACAGCGGGACCGTGTTGACCAAAGTAGAATTGATCTTGGTAATCAGCGACTTGTCGTTTTCCTGCACCAGCCGGATCGAGGGCAGGGACTGCATCGTCACCTGCCGCGTCAGCTTCAGGTCATGGACGCGGCGTTCCAGGTCGTCGCGGGCCGCGCGCAGGTCGCGCAGTTCCTGCGCGGCCATGACCTTGTCCGGCTCGGGCGCGGCGTCGATCGCGGATTGCCGGGCGGGAATGTCGCTGGCGTCGATCTGGGCCAGCTTTTCTTCCCCGGCCGCGATATACAGCGCGAGTTCGTCATAGAAGGCCAGCGTGCGGTCATACAGCAGGTCGAGCGAGCGGATGTCCTTCAGCAGCCGGTGCTGGTGACCGTCCAGATCGGCGGCGATGCGGTCGATCTGCGACTGCACCTCTTCGTAATTGGCGACGAATTTCGCAAAGGGGGCGGCGCGGCCGGTCAGGCGTTCCCACCAGCTGCGTTCGCGGCGCACGTCCAGTTCGCTGGCCGAGAAGCCGCGGATCGTGGTCACGATGTCGCGCAGGGATTCTCCCGCCGGACCGACATCCTTGTTCTTCACGTCCGCCAGCATGGCCTGGCTGATTTCCTGAAGCTCGTTCTGGGCGCGTGCGCCGAAATGGACGATCGAGCCGGTATCCTTCATGTCGATTTCCGCAATTCGCTTGCGGATTTCCTCGGCCGTGGCGGCTTCGGCCTCGGAGATCTGGGGCGGCGCGGGGGGCGGATCGGGCAGGACCACCGAGGTTACGCTTCTGATTTCGTCCATTGCGGCTTCTGCACTGGCCTTGGTCTTTGTCGTCATCCGGTTCGTCCTTTTCTGTTGGCTTGCAGGACCAGCGGAAGCATAGGCGGATTCGAGGTCTGTTCAATGCCGCAACGGTCCGGATCGCGGGAATTGCGGCATCTGTGGCGCTCGCGTCCCGCGTGTGGCCGATAAGTCCGGCGCGGGCAAGTGGTGGCGGGATGGGCGGGCTGAAGGCATGGCGTTGCGCCAGAGGCGGCCCCCGTGTAGAACCTGACCGATTATGCGAGGGTCAAGGAGCCGTCTATGCGCAGAGTTGTCGTCACCGGCCTTGGGATGGTCACGCCGCTGGCCTCGGGGGTCGAAGAGACCTGGAAGCGCCTTCTGGCAGGGGAATCCGGGGCTGGGCCGATCACGCGGTTCGACACCAAGGACGTCACCACGAAATATGCCTGCGAGATTCCGATGGGTGACGGCAGCGACGGGACCTTCAATCCCGACGACTGGATGGAACCCAAGGATCGCCGCAAGGTCGATGATTTCATCCTGTACGGGATGGCCGCCGCCACGCAGGCTGTCGAGGACAGCGGCTGGAAGCCGCAGACCGAGGAAGATTTCGAACGCACCGGCGTCATGATCGGTTCGGGGATCGGGGGGCTTGCCTCGATCGCGGAAACCGCCGTGCTGATCAAGGAACGCGGGCCGAAGCGGGTTTCGCCCTTCTTCATTCCGGGCGCGCTGATCAACCTGGTGTCGGGGCAGGTCTCGATCCGGTTCGGCTTCAAGGGTCCGAACCACGCGGTCGTCACGGCCTGTTCGACCGGCGCTCATGCCATCGGCGACGCGGCGCGGCTGATCGCGCTGGGCGATGCCGAGGTGATGGTCGCAGGCGGCACCGAAAGCCCGATCTGCGAGATCGGCGTCGCGGGCTTCAACGCCTGCAAGGCGCTGTCGACCAAGCGCGAGGATGATCCCAAGGCCGCCAGCCGCCCGTGGGACCAGGATCGCGACGGTTTCGTCATGGGCGAGGGCGCGGGCGTCGTCGTGCTTGAGGAATACGAGCACGCCAAGGCGCGCGGCGCCAAGATCTATGCCGAGATCCTGGGCTATGGCATGTCGGGCGACGCCTATCACATCACCGCCCCCAGCGAGGATGGCGATGGTGGTTTCCGCAGCATGTCCGCAGCGCTGAAGCGCGCGAATCTGAACGCGGCCGACATTGATTACATCAACGCGCATGGCACCTCGACCATGGCCGACGTGATCGAACTGGGCGCAGTCGAGCGCCTGCTGGGCGATGCGGCCGGGGGCGTCGTGATGTCTTCGACCAAGTCGAGCATCGGGCACCTTCTGGGCGCGGCCGGCGCGGTCGAGGCGATCTTCTGCATCCTGGCGATCCGTGACCAGATCTGCCCGCCGACGATCAACTTGGACAATCCGGCGCGCGACACGGCGATCGACCTGGCGGCCAATGCCGCTGTCCGTCGCAAGGTGGATTATGTCCTGTCCAACAGCTTCGGCTTCGGCGGGACCAATGCCAGCCTGGTGATGGGGCGCGTCGCGGAATGATCTGGCGCCATTTCGCGTCGAATCTCCTGACGCTGCTGATCGTGGTCCTGGTCGCCGTTGCGGCGGCGATCGCCTGGGCCAAGCACGAGTACAGCGCGCCCGGTCCCAGCGCCACCGCACAATGCGTCCGCATTGCGCCCGGTGCCAGCCTGGCAGCGGTCAGCGACCAGCTGGTCGCGCAGGGGGTCGTCTCGAATGGCTATATCTTCCGCGCGGGCACCGATTATCAGGGCCGCTCGCGCGGGCTGAAATTCGGCTCGTGGCTGGTGCCGCCGCATTCCACCATGGAGCAGGTGGTGGATGTCTTGTCGGCGGGCGGCCCCTCGACCTGTGGGACCGAGGTGATCCTGCGCGTCGGCGTGCGCGAAAACGCCGTGGTGCTGCGCGACATCGACCCGGCGACGGGGCAGATGATGGAGCAGGCGAAATACAATCCCGCCACCGAACCCGCGCCCGAGGCGCTGGCCACGGCCGAGAATTCTGCCGACACGCGGCTGCGCATCACCGTGGCCGAAGGCGTCACCAGCTGGCAGATCGTCGAGGCCCTGAAACAGGTGCCGTTCATGGGCGGCGATGTCTCAAAATTGCCGGCCGAGGGCAGCCTTGCGCCCGACACCTATGAGGTGCAGCAGGGCGCGGACCGTGGCGAGCTGCTGGCCGACATGGCCGCGCGGCAGGCGACCTATCTGGCCGCCGCCTGGGAAAAGCGCGAGCCGGGCCTGCCCTATGATACGCCGGAAGAGGCGTTGACCATGGCCTCGATCATCGAGAAGGAAACCGCGGTCGCGGATGAGCGCCGCGTGGTCGCCAGCGTCTTCGTGAACCGGATGCGGCAGGGGATGCGGCTGGAGACGGACCCCACCGTCATCTATGGCATCACCAAGGGAGAGGGCGTTCTGGACCGTGGCATCCGCGGATCGGAATTGCGCCGGCGCACGCCCTATAACACCTATCAGATTCCGGGGCTGCCGCCGACTCCGATCGCGAATCCGGGTCGTGCCTCGATCGACGCGGCGATGGATCCCGAGGATACGGATTTCGTATTCTTCGTCGCGGATGGTTCGGGCGGTCACGCCTTTGCCCGGACGCTGCAGGAGCATAACCAGAACGTCGCCCGCTGGCGCGAGATCGAAAAGCAGCGGGGCCAGGCGCTTTCCCCGGTGCAGGGCAACTGAAGCAGGACCAGTTTTTCGGAAGCGGGGCGGGGTGATTCCCGCCCCGTTGCGTTTGCCGAGCGCAGGGGCGTTGCGCTTTCAATAGATTGATTTAGCGCGATAAATCCTCTGCGCTGCACAACCGTGGGTTTATTATTGACATTGCGAACGCCCTAAAGTAGAAATATTACATGCTGGGAGAAATGGGCAAGCGGCCGGGTCGATGACCTTGGGCCGCTTTTTTCATGTCTCGCTCGTGCGGACAGTCACACGAGGGCAGGGCGATACGGAAATGACGATGAGTTTCGATCCGGGGCCAGAGGCACCGGAAGGGCCTTTCGTGGCCGGCGCCGTCACGGCGTCCGACCTTGACTTGAGCGTGCTGGAGATCGCGGACGGGTTGTTCCGGTCCTATGCGGCCGACCTGACCCGCCTGCGGGAAAAGATCAGCTCCGGCGAGACAGATGAACTGAAGGAATCCGGCAAGCTGGTGCGCGACCTGAGGGCCGCCGCCCAGATGGTGCTGGAGGAAAGGAGCAAGGTTGACAAGCTTCGCAAGGATGCTGCCGGACAGGTCGGGGCAGGCACGCTCGACCTTGTCGCAGCCCGCGATGAGGTCGGGCGCAGGCTGGCTTGCCTGCGCCGCGCCGGAGGAGGTTGACGAATTCCTGGGGGGGCTGAGCGACAATGCGCTGGCCAGCCTGCCCTGGCTGTTCGAGTTCTGGGCGCTGCCACACCAACTGCCCCCCGAGGGTGACTGGAAGACCTGGGTGGTCATGGGTGGGCGCGGCGCGGGCAAGACACGCGCCGGGTCCGAATGGGTGCGTTCGCAGGTTGAGGGCGCGACGCCCGATGCACCGGGACGGGCGCACCGTGTCGCGCTGGTCAGCGAGACATTCGATCAGGCGCGCGATGTCATGGTCTTTGGCGAGTCGGGCATCCTTGCCTGCTCGCCCCCCGACCGCCGCCCGGCATGGGAAGCCGGGCGGCGCAGGCTGATCTGGCCGAACGGGGCGACGGCGCAGGTCTTTTCGGCGCATGAGCCCGAGGCGCTGCGCGGGCCGCAATTCGATGCCGCATGGGTCGATGAGCTGGCCAAGTGGAAGAAGGCCGAGGAGACCTGGGACATGCTGCAATTCGCGTTGCGGCTGGGCGAACATCCGCAGCAGATGGTCACGACCACGCCCCGTAATGTCGCGGTGCTGAAGCGGATTCTGGGCAATGCCTCGACCGTGACCACCCACGCACCGACCGAGGCGAACCGTGCCTATCTGGCCGAAAGCTTCCTGGCCGAGGTCGAGACGCGCTATGGCGGCACGCGGCTGGGCCGGCAGGAGCTTGAGGGGCTGTTGCTGGACGATGTCGAGGGCGCGCTGTGGACCACTGCGATGCTGGAATCCTGCCGGATCGACGCGTCGCCGAGGCTGTCGCGGGTGGTCGTCGCGGTCGATCCGTCGGTCTCGGGCGGGGCGGCTTCGGACGAATGCGGGATCGTCGTCGCCGGTGTCTGTACAGACGGCGCACCGGGTGAGTGGCGCGGCGTGGTGCTGGAGGATGCCAGCATCCGCGGCGGTCCGACCGACTGGGCGCGTGCCGCCATCGCCGCAATGGAGCGTCACGGGGCCGAACGCATGGTCGCCGAGGTGAACCAGGGGGGCGACCTGATCGAAAGCGTGCTGCGCCAGATCGATCCGCTGGTGCCGTTCCGCGCGCTGCGGGCTGGGCGCGGCAAGGGACTGCGGGCCGAGCCGGTCGCCGCGCTTTACGAACAGGGGCGGGTGCGGCACCTGCGGGGGCTTGGCGCGCTGGAGGACCAGATGTGCCGCATGACCGTCCGCGGCTATGAGGGCAGGGGATCGCCAGACCGGCTGGATGCGCTGGTCTGGGCGATGCACGAGCTGATGATCGAGCCCGCGCTGCATTACCGCCGACCGCAGGTGCGGGGGCTGTAGCCGCGGATCATCGGAAAAGGGTCGCAGGGGTCGCGAAAGCGGCCCCTTTTTCATGGATGACAGGAGGACCCGATGGGGTTTCGATGGTTCGGGCGCGATGATGCGCCCGCCGCCGCGGTCGAGGCGAAGGCCAGCGCGGCGGGCAAGGTGGTGGCTTTGGCGGCGGGCTCGGGCCGGGTGGTCTGGTCGCCGCGGGATACGGTGTCGCTGACGAAGAAATCTCGCCCGACGATCTGAACATGCGCGTCTATCCCGGCGATGAAACGCAACTGCCGGATCCTGCAATCGTCGCGCAGGAAGGCGAGGATGCCCCGGCCTATCGCGGAACGGCCTATGTCGTGCTGGAGGCTCTTGCGCTTGACCGCTGGGGGAACCGGGTTCCCCAACTGAGTTTCGAGGTAACGCGCCGAGCAGAGTCCGGTCGTGGTTTGTCCCGGCAGGTCAGGGCCGTTGCGATGATTCCGGGAACGGGCGAATATTCGTTGGCCACGACGCCCGTCAGCTATGACTACGGCTTGGGTGAGACGCGGGTCGTCAATCGGAACTCGGCGTTGGCCCGGTCGGATTTTCAGGCATCGCTGGGCATTCTTGGACGCGAATTGCCCGATGTCGGATCGGTGTCGATGGTGGTGTCCTGGTTCGGCGACGATCTGCGGGTCGGTGAATGCAAGGTCCAGCCCAAGGTCGAAGACGTGACCCGCGACGGGCATGAAATGCCTTGGCGTGCCGGGGGGATTGGTCGGAGCGATGCTGCCGAGGTCGCGCGGATTGATGGCCGTCCGGTGAACGGGGGCACGCCCTCAGACGGGTCCGTCATCGAGGCTTTGAGGGAGATTGCGGGCAGTGGCCGCAAGGCCGTGTTCTATCCGTTCATCCTGATGGAGCAGTTGCCCGGAAACGGGAAGCCTGATCCTTGGACCGGTTCGGCTGATCAACCCGTGATGCCCTGGCGTGGCCGGATCACGACCAGCATCGCATCCGATCGCGAAGGCAGCCCGGCAGGTGGGGCGGATGCCGAGGCGGAAGTCGCGCGCTTCTTCGGCAAGGCCTCGGTGACGGATTTTGAACGCGCTGATGAGGAGATCACCTATTCGGGGCCTGTCGAATGGTCCTATCGCCGGTTCATCCTGCATTACGCCCATCTGTGTTCGGTGGCGGGAGGGATCGATACTTTTTTGATCGGTTCGGAGATGGTCGGCCTGACCCAGATCCAGGGGCGGAGTCGCAGTTTTCCCGCCGTTGTCGAACTGCGTCGGCTGGCCGCCGACGTTCGCTCGATCCTGGGGAATGAGGTCAAGATCGGCTATGCTGCCGACTGGTCGGAGTATTTCGGCTATCATCCCGCGAATGGTGATGTGTTCTTTCACCTGGACCCGCTTTGGGCAGACGAGAATATCGACTTCATCGGTATCGACAATTACATGCCGCTTTCCGATTGGCGCGAAGGCGAAGATCATCTGGACGCGCATTGGGAGCGCATCGACAATCCGGCCTATCTGCGTGCGAACGTCGCCGGGGGCGAGGGTTTCGACTGGTACTATGCGAGCGATGAGGATCGGCAGGCGCAGCGTCGCAGCCCCATCCGGGATGGCCTGTTCCATGAACATTGGTTGTGGCGATACAAGGACATTCGCGGCTGGTGGTTGAACGAGCACCACGATCGGATCGACGGAACCAGGCAGGCCGCCGCGAGCCCATGGGTGCCCGGCTCAAAACCCGTGTGGTTCACCGAGATGGGGTGCGCGGCGCTGGACAAGGCGACGAACCAGCCCAACAAGTTTCTGGATGCGATGAGTTCGGAATCCTCGCTGCCCTATTTCTCGACCGGTCGGCGCGATGATCTGGTGCAGGCGGCATATGTCCGTGCCGTGACCGAGCATTGGGGCGATCCGGCGAACAACCCGCCAAGGCAAAGGTACGGCAGGATGGCATCGGGCCGGATGGTCGAGATGGACCGCGCCCATGTCTGGTGCTGGGACGCACGCCCCTATCCGGCTTTTCCCGCGCGGACTGATCTTTGGTTGGACGGCCCTGCGTGGGAGCACGGCCACTGGCTGAATGGCCGTGCGGGCGCGATTCCCCTGGCTGATGTCGTGGCCGAGATTTGCCGGGTCGCGGGTGTCGATGCCTTCGATGCCGAGCCTCTTTCGGGGTTGGTGCGCGGCTATGTGGTACCGGGCGCGGACACTGCCCGTGCAGCTTTGCAGGGGCTGATGCTGGCCCATGGCTTCGATGCGGTCGAACGGGACGGCGTGTTGCGGTTCCTGATGCGGGACGCAAGGGTCGACGCGCGGCTGGATGCCGCTGACATCGCGCTGTCCGAGGAAACGGCGGCACCGGAATTCGCGCGAGCCGCGGTTGCGGAGCTGGCGGGAAGGATCCCGTCTGAGCCACATCGAGGCTGGCGCGGATTATGCCACCCGGACGGCCGAGACGATCGCGGCGGGCGCGGAGTTGCAAACCGCCTCGGACAGCGAGTTGCCGCTGGTGCTGACCCCTGCCGAGGGGCGCGCCATTGCGGATCGTTGGCTATCCGAGGCTATGGTTTCGGGCGAAACGGTGCGTTTCGCCTTGCCTCCGTCGCTTGGCCACCTGGGACCGGGGGATGTAGTCGAGCTGGGCGATGGTGCAAGCTTGGCCCGGCGCTGGCGGATCGACCGTATCGAGCGGGCCTCAACACTGAATGTCGAGGCTGTCCGGGTAGAGCCGGGGGTCTATCGCCCGACTCAAGGGTCCGACGAGGATGTCAGCCAACGAGCTTTCGTGCCACCCGTTCCGGTGTGGCCGGTGTTTCTTGACCTGCCACTGATGCGAGGCGACGAGGAGCCCCATGCGCCTCACCTTGCTGTTGCAGCCACACCCTGGCCGGGCAGCGTGGCTGTCTGGGCCGCGCCGGAGAAAAGCGGAGGCTACGCCCGCAACATCACGCTCGAAAGCGGCTCTGTCATGGGAGTGACGCTTGAACCCCTGTCCCGTGCGCGACCGGGGGTGTGGGACCTGGGTCCGCCGCTACGACTCAAGTTAAAGGGCGGCGACATCGGTTCCGTGAGTGAGACTGCGCTGTTGGGCGGCGCGAACCTGCTGGCCATCGGCGACGGTTCCGCCGAAGGGTGGGAGCTTTTGCAGTTCCGCGACGCGAAGCTGTTGGGCGCCGGGATCTGGGAGATCTCGACCAGGTTGAGGGGGCAGGCAGGGACGGATGCCTTCATCCCCGAGGTCTGGGCCGCGGAAAGTGTGGTCGTGTTGCTGGATGGCGCGGCCAGCCAGGTCGATCTGCCCCCCAGCGCACGCAACCAGATGCGCTATTGGCGGATAGGTCCTGCGCTGCGCAGTCCTGATGATCCCAGCTATCGGGCGCTGTCAGGCGCGTACAGGGGGGCCGAGCTGCGGCCCTGGACGCCATGCCACCTCTCGGTTTCCGGCAACCGGATCAGTTGGATCCGGCGAACGCGGATCGAGGGAGATGGCTGGGAAGGTCCGGACGTGCCTTTGGGCGAAGCGCGGGAACAGTACGCCGCCAGGCTGGTTAGGAACGGCGCGATACTTCTGGAGGCGGTGCTGGACGCGCCGCAATGGAATGTTCCGGCGGAAAGCTGGAACGCGGCAGTCTCGGGCGGGGCGTTTGCGGTCGAGATTGCTCAATTGTCTGAAGTTTTCGGGGCCGGACCCCATGCAAGGATGGTCATCAACGGCTGACAACGCGACTTCGAATCTGGAACTGCCTTTGCTGTTGCCAGCGCAGGCGCAGAAGCACGTCACGGTCAATGACGCGCTGGTGCGGCTGGATGGCGCGGTCGATCTGGTGCTGCAGAGCATCAGTCGCACGACCCCGCCGACTCCTGTCGTCGAAAGGGTTGTGCTGGGCTATCCCCAGCGGGGCTGTCAACGCTTGGGAAGGTCAGGCCGGCAAGGTCGCGATCGGGGTGAATGGCGGATGGGTCTTTGTCCGGCCACGATTTGGTCGGAGGGCGATGATCGTGGATCGTGGCGTCACCGCGATCCACGACGGGACGAACTGGGTCGCGGGGGCACTTAGCCTTGGACAGCATGGTGCCGGGATGCTGGTCGGTCAGGCAAGTGAAGATGTCACCATCCAGTCCGGGGCGACGGTGACGACGTCCATGGCGATCCCGTCGGGCGTGATGGTGGTCGGGGCCACCGCGCGGGTCCTGACGGCGATCACCGGCAGCCTGACATCGTGGTCGTTGGGGCATTCCGATGCGGTGAACCGCTTTGGCGAAGATCTGGGAAAATCTGCGGCGTCATGGTCTCGGGGCATCCTGGGGGCGCCAATGACCTACTGGACGCCTTCGCCACTGCGCCTGACGGCGGTGGGCGGGCAGTTCGCCACGGGCAAGGTGCGCATCGTCGTTCACTGGCGGGAATTGAGGCTTCCGGACTGACCGACCCTTTCGGCCATCCGTCGTTTGCGCTAAGACTGGGTATGAGCAAGCTGACGGACGCCCTGACATGAACCTGCACAAGGACCTGGTCGAACCGCAAGTCGACGAGACGCGTGACAATTCCCGCGTCTCGGTCTGGGCACGGATCCAGCGTGAGGCACGCATCGCCGTTCGCGACGAGCCATTGCTTGGCGCGCTGATCCATGCCGGGCTGTTGCACCACGCGACGTTCGAAGCGGCGCTGGCCTATCGATTTTCGCTGAAGCTGGCGTCGCGCGAGATGAGCGAGCAAATCCTGCGGGAAATCGCGGATGACGCGTTCGCGCGCTCGCCTGAGCTTGCGTTGGCCGCGCAGGCTGACCTGCTTGCCGTCTATGACCGCGATCCCGCGACCCATCGCCTGATGCAGCCGATCCTGTTCTTCAAGGGCTATCAGGCATTGCAGTCCTATCGCATCGGTCATTGGCTGTGGCAGCAGGGACGCCGCGACATGGCCTATTTCGTGCAGATGCGCTGCTCGGAAGTTTTCGGCGTCGATATCCACCCTGCGGCGCGCATTGGCACCGGAGTCATGATCGACCATGCCCATTCGATCGTCATCGGCGAGACCGCGGTGGTGGGCAATGACGTGTCGATGCTGCATTCGGTGACGCTGGGCGGCACTGGCAAGGAAGATGGCGACCGACACCCGAAGATCGGGAATGGCGTCATGATCGGCGCCGGGGCGAAGGTTCTTGGCAACATCAAGGTCGGCCACCATTCGCGTATCGCGGCTGGATCTGTCGTGCTGAGCGAGGTTCCTCCCTGCAAGACCGTTGCGGGCGTGCCTGCCCGCATCGTTGGCGATGCCGGTTGCAGCGATCCGTCGAATACGATGAACCAGCTGCTGGGGCATGACGGGCTGTTCTGATTACAGCCAGTCCTGCCGCCCGCTGCCGGTCAGTTCGGCCGGAGTGATGTTTTCACGCCGCAGCCGGTCATCCAGCCCCCGCGCAATCTCGTCAGCCAGCGAAAATCCCTGATAGATCAGCGCCGAGTACAACTGAATTGCCGATGCGCCTGCGCGGATTTTCTGCCAGGCATCCTCGACCGAGCCGATCCCGCCTACGCCGATGATCGGCATCTTTCCTTGGGTCAACTGGCTGAGGCGGGCCAAGACATGCGTGGATCGCTTCATCAGCGGCGTTCCTGACAACCCGCCTGTCTGGGTTGCGTGAACTGATGAAATCCCATCACGGCTGAGCGTGGTATTCGTCGCGATGACGCCGTCGATGCGGCCAGCCGTCACGACCGAGGCAATGTCGGCCAGGTCGGCGTCCGAAAGATCGGGAGCGATCTTCACGAAGACCGGGGGTCGGCGAGTCAGCGCGTCCCTTGCGGCAATGACCCCGTCCAGCAGGGCGGCAAGCGCCTCGGGGCCCTGCAGGTCGCGCAGCTTTTCGGTGTTCGGAGACGAGACGTTCACCGTCAGGAAGTCCGCACTATCGCCAGCCATGCGCACGACGGTCGCGAAATCCGCGCTCTTGTCCTGGCTGTCCTTGTTGGCGCCGATATTCAGACCCACTGGAATTGCTTGCGGATAAGTGGGGCTGCGGCGCGCAAGGCGCGCGGCAATGGCTTCGGCCCCCTGGTTGTTGAAACCGAAGCGGTTGATGATGGCGCGGTCTTCGGACAACCGGAACAGCCGGGGTTTCGGATTGCCGGATTGCGGGCGGGGCGTTGCAGCGCCGACCTCGATGAAACCGAATCCCGCCCGCATCAGCGCCGAGACAGCGCGCGCGTTCTTGTCGTAACCGGCGGCAAGACCGACAGGATTGGGCAGGTCCAGACCGGCGATCTGCGTCCGCAAGTGCGGGGATGTGAAGGGCGCGCCCGTCAGTGGCACCAGCCCGCGTTCAAGGGCAAGGATCGAAAGATCATGCGCCCGTTCGGGGTCCAGCGAATGGAGGGCAGCGACGCCAAGGCGTTCGAACAGCTTCACGAGAGGTCTCCGGTCACATGTCCCGCTGGTCCGGAATGGATCTCACGGCTCCACAGCACATCCGCTTCACGCAATTCTCGGTAAAGATGCGGAAACAGATCGCCCCCGCGCGAAGCTTCCCATTTCAGTACATCAAGTTTGGCGGTGTCCACGGCCAGCAGTTGCAGACCGGCCTGGCCTGCGAAATGCTTGGCCAGTGTTCCGGGAACCTGCGCCGCTGTGGAAAGATGGATATAGCCATCGGCCAGATCGACCGGAGCGCCAAGGCTGCGGCCGTCCCGACAGAACGCCTCGAATTCGGAAGCACGAAAGATTTTATACGCCAGCATGGCGCGGTTCATGCGCTGCGCTTCGGGGCCGCGTCAAGTCCGAAGGATGCGCGGTTGTTGACGCGCGAAAGACCTTCCCCGAAGCTGCCCTCGTCCAATTACAGGTGGCGAGAGAAAATGATGAGACGCTGGTTCTTCCTGACGGCGGCGATGACGGCGCTTGGCGCTGGTGCTGCCCATGCGGATTTCACGCTGCATGTCCTGCATATCAACGACTTTCACAGCCGGATCGAGCCGATCAACAAGTCGGATGCCACCTGCGACGCCGAGACAGAGGCAAAGGGCGAATGCTTTGGCGGCGTCGCGCGCCTTGCCACAAAGATCAACGAGATGCGCGACAAGCTGCGGGGCGAAGGCCAGAATGTCGTCGTACTGGATGCGGGTGACCAGTATCAGGGCAGCCTTTTCTATACGACCTACAAGGGCAAGGACACGGTCGAGTTCATGAACACGATCGGTTTTGACGCAATGGCCGTCGGCAATCACGAATTCGACGATGGCCCCGCGGGTCTGCATTTACTGGCCGAAGGTGTGAAGTTCCCGGTGGTCTCGGGCAATCTCGACGTGTCGCAGTCGCCCGAGCTGAAGGGCAAGGTCGGCGGCGCACTGACGCTTGACGTTGGCGGCGACAAGATCGGGATCGTGTCTGCGCTGGCGATGGACACGCCGGAGACTTCCTCACCCGGGGACAAGGTGATCTTTCAGGACGACCTGGAGAGCCTGAAGGGGGACGTGGCCGAACTGACCGGTGCCGGTATCGACAAGATCATCGCGCTGACTCATGAAGGATATCGCCGCGATCAGGAAATCGCCGCGAAGGTGGCGGGTGTCGACGCCGTGATCGGCGGGCACAGTCATACCCTGTTGGGTGAAATGGACGGGGCGGAGGGGCCTTATCCGACGCTGGTCAAGGCTGCCGACGGGACAATGGTTCCGGTCGCCACCGCCTATGCCTATGGCAAGTACCTTGGTCATCTGATCCTGACATGGGACGACAGCGGCAAGCTTATCAAGGCTGAGGGCGCGCCGATCGTCCTGGACAACTCGGTCCCGCAGGACGCCGCGATCGCTGCGCGGGTCAAGGAAATGGCCGCGCCGATCGAGGAGTTGAAGCAAAAGCTGGTGGCCGAAACAAAGGCTCCAATCGACGGCGGTCGGGAAACCTGCCGTCAGCGCGAATGCGAGATGGGCGTTGTGGTCGCCGACGCCATGCTGGAGCGGGTAAAGGGACAGGGCATTACCATTGCCATCGCCAATGGCGGGGGCCTGCGCGCTTCAATCGACGCGGGTCCGGTCACGATGGGCGAGGTGCTTTCGGTACTGCCGTTCCAGAATACGCTGTCGACGTTTCGCTTGAAAGGTGCGGACATCGTCGCGGCGCTGGAGAATGGAGCCAGCCAGTATGAGGACAAGGCGGGCCGCTTCGCCCAGGTGGCCGGCTTGCGGTTGACAGTCGATCCCGCTGCCGAAGTCGGAAAGCGGATTTCCGATATCGAAGTCAAGGATGGGGATGGCTGGGCGCCAATCGAGCCGGACAAGGTCTATGGCGTGGTGTCGAACAATTACATGCGCGCGGGCGGGGACGGCTACAAGGTCTTCGCCACCAACGCGACAGAAGCCTATGACTTCGGACCCGACCTTGCAGATGTGTTGGCGGAATATCTTGCGCGTCAGGGGTCGGATTTCGCCCCGGTGCTGGACGGCCGCATCAAGGTGAAGTGAGCGTTCAGGATTGCCCCGGCGTTTCTGCGGGGGCAGTCTCAAGCTCGGCCACCAGGAAGCGTTCGAAATCGTCGAGGTCGATCGGATCGAACTGGCCGAATCCCTGCATCCAGATAGAGGCGCTACGCAATCCATCCGGGTCGAGCTTGCACCATATGATGCGGCCACGACGCTCTTGCCGGATCAGACCCGCTGTCGCCAGCACGGCAAGGTGCTTCGATATGGCGGCCAGGCTGACCTCGAAGGGGGCGGCGACATCCGTCACTGCCATGTCGTCCTCCAACAACATCCCCAAGATCGCGCGCCTCGTCGGATCGGCGAGCGCGGCGAAGATGGTGTCGAGACTTGGGCCTAAGGCGGGCATCTGATCCTTACTTAACTGCTGGGTTGAATATGGGTCAATCTGCCCGCGCACCGCAAGTAGCGGAATCCGAGATATTCTGGTGCCGCTAAATTACACAAAAACAGTATGTTAGAAGGGGCGGCCATCAGCTTGACTCGCAGCCCCGCAGCACCTATCACCTCGCCAACCGATAACGGGGGTGTGAGCCATGGCCGAAGACGACGACCATGATGCCGCGCGTGCCCGGGACGCGGAGCGGTTGCGTCAGCTTGAGGCCCGATTGGGCCAGAAGGTGGAACCGCCAGAGGCCTCGCGCGGCGAGGAGCATTTCAGCCAGGCCAACTTGGCATGGCGGATGGTAACCGAGCTGGTGGCCGGACTGGGCATCGGGTTCGGGATCGGATTTGGGCTGGACACGCTGTTCGGCACGACACCGATCCTGATGGTGGTGTTCGTCCTGATCGGTCTGGCGGCCGGGATCAAGACGATGCTGCGGACGGCGAACGAGATAGGCAAGGCTCCGGGGCAATCCGGCGACGACAAGGGTAGATGACGATGGCGACAGAACAACACAGTGAAGGTCTGGTTTTCCACCCGATGGACCAGTTCATCGTCAAGCCGCTCTTCGGCTCGGAGTTGCATTGGTACACGCCCACCAACGCGACCCTGTGGATGGGTATCGCCGCACTGTGCATCATCGGCCTGCTGGTCTTTGGCACCCGTGGTCGCGCAGTCGTTCCGAACCGCATCCAGTCCATCGCGGAACTGCTTTACGGCATGGTCCGCAAGATGGTCGAGGACGTCACCGGCAAGGACGGGCTGAAATACTTCCCCTACGTCATGACGCTGTTCTCGTTCATCCTCTTCGCGAACTTTCTGGCCTTGCTGCCGAAATCCTTCTCGGCCACCTCGCAGATTGCTGTTACCGGCGTGCTGGCCGTCATGGTCTTTGTCGGCGTCACTGTTCTGGGTTTCGTCAAGAACGGCACGCATTTCCTGGGCCTTTTCTGGGTCAGCTCGGCGCCGCTGGCGCTGCGCCCGGTCCTGGCCGTCATCGAGCTGATCTCGTACTTCGTGCGTCCGGTCAGCCACTCGATCCGACTTGCAGGCAACGTCATGGCGGGCCACGCGGTGATCAAGGTGTTCGCGGCCTTTGCCGCCGTCGCCGCGATCGCGCCGGTTTCGATCCTGGCCATCGTTGCCATGTATGGGCTTGAAGTGCTGGTCGCACTTATCCAGGCCTATGTCTTCGCCATCCTGACCTGCGTCTATCTGAAGGACGCCCTGCACCCCGGCCACTAAGCCGGGACAAGCAGAGCAGGACAATCAAACTCTTTCCAAAGCCTCAAGGAGCATGAATATGGAAAATCTGGGTCAACTGGGACAGTATCTCGGCGCCGGTCTGGCTTGCATCGGTATGGCCGGTGCCGCCATGGGTGTGGGCAACGTTGCTGGCAACTATCTGTCGGGCGCCCTGCGCAACCCGTCGGCTGCCGCTTCGCAAACCGCCACGCTGTTCATCGGCATGGCCTTCGCCGAAGCCCTGGGCATCTTCTCGTTCCTGGTCGCGCTGCTGCTGCTGTTCGCAGTCTGATCCTGTTGCCATCCTTGCGGTTGGGTGGGGGCGTGACGCGCCCACCCGATTGTGAAACGACCGGCATGGGGTAGGAAATGTTCAGCCTGTTGCAACAGACCGCGCAAGACGTGGTCGAACACTCAGAAACGGTGACCAACGCCGAGGCCGCCCACGCGGCGGGGCAAGGTGCTGATGCGGCTCATGCTGCAGCGGGTGCGGCGCATGGCGCGAGCAGCGCCGGCATGCCGCAACTGGATATCAGCACTTTCGGCAACCAGATCTTCTGGCTGCTGGTTGTGTTGGCCGTGATCTATTGGGTTCTGTCGCGTGTGGCGCTGCCGCGCATCGGCGGGATCATCAGCGACCGTCAAGGCGCCATTACCGGCGATCTGATGGCGGCCGAGGAATTCAAGCAGAAAGCCAAGGACGCCGAGGCGGCCTATGACAAGGCGCTGGCCGATGCCCGCGCCGAGGCAAACAAGATCATCGCCGCCAATAAGGCCGAGATCCAGAAGGAACTCAACGCGGCCATCGCCCATGCGGATGCGGAAATCGCTGCACGTTCGGCCGAGTCCGAGACGCGGATCGGCGAGATCCGGGCCTCTGCGGTCGAGGATGCGCGCAACGTCGCCCGCGAAGTGACCGAGGCGCTGGTCCAGACCTTCGGCGGCACCGCCGATGGCAAGCTGATCAGCGAAGCTGTCGACCAGCGACTGAAGGGGGCGCTGCAATGAAACGTCTGAGCCTTCTTTTCGTCCTGATGGCCAGCCCGGCATTCGCAGCCTCGGGGCCGTTCTTCTCGCTGCGGAACACGGATTTCATCGTCACGCTGGCCTTCCTAGTCTTTGTCGGTGTCCTGATCTATTACCGTGTGCCGCAACTGGTCGGCGGACTTCTGGACAAGCGGGCCGAAGGCATCCGCAACGATCTGGCCGAAGCACGCCGCCTGCGCGATGAAGCTCAGGAAATCTATGCGAGCTACGAACGTCGCCAGCGCGAGGTCAAGGACCAGGCTGCCGATATCGTCGCCAACGCCAAGCGCGAAGCGACCGTCGAGGCTGAAAAAGCCAAGAAGGCGCTTCTGGTCTCGATCGAGCGTCGCCTGAAGGCGGCCGAAGATCAGATCGCCAGCGCCGAGGGCGATGCGGTTCGTGCCGTGCGTGACCGTGCGATCCAGACGGCCATTGCAGCCGCGACCGAGATCCTGGGCAAGCAGGCGACTGCGGACCAGCGCGCCGCAGGCATCGACAAGGCGATCGACGACGTCGCGCGCCGCCTGAACTGACACAGACAAGAGCCGTTTTACGGCCCTGAAGACAGTGATCTGACCCCGGATGGAGACATCCGGGGTTTTTCCGTTCTGGCGGCCAGACAGCTTCCAAAATAAAAAGGGGCCGACGACTGCCGGCCCCTTCGATGGCGTTTGCTTGCAGGACGATCAGCGCGTCGGGACGATCAGGATCTCGACCCGGCGGTTCTGCGCACGGCCAGAGGCGCTGTCGTTCGACGCGACCGGAGCGGTGGCGCCACGACCGGAGGCCGCGATGCGCGAGGTCGAAACGCCGCCTGCGGTCAGGATACCCGAGACCGAGCGCGCACGACGTTCGGACAGGTCCTGGTTATAGGCTGCCGAGCCGGTGCTGTCGGTATGGCCGATGACCTGAATCCGGCTGTTCGGATATTGGTTGAGGTTGCGTGCGATGGTGTAAAGGTCGTTCTGGCCCTGTGCACCGACCGCGGCCGAATCCGTCGCGAACAGCGTCGATTCCGGCATCACCACGGTCAGGTAGCTGCCGTTGTTCACCACACGGATGTTGGGGTTGTTCAGCGACTGCTGAAGCGCCTTTTGCTGCTGGTCCAGAATCGAGCCGCCAACCGCGCCCGCAGTTGCACCGATCACCGCACCCTTGATGGCGTTTTCACGGCTTTCGCCGGCGCCGATCAGGCCACCGACCACCGCGCCTGCAATCGCGCCCTGCTGGGTCTTGCTCATGCCGCCGGTCGAGGTGCCATAGGGGTCCGTGGTGTTCGCGCATGCGCCAAGGGCAAGCACGCCGGCCGATGCAAGAAGCAGCGTGAAGCGGGTTTTCATGTTCTTTTTACCTTTCATCAAGGGCGAGCCCAGTCGCCTGTCCTCTGACGACACTGCCAGCCATTTCCGGCTGGCGCTGGTGCCCAAACGTGGCGAACATCGCACGGGTTCCGAGGCAACTCCACTGAAATGCGGGTGAAATCGGGCAAGGCCACTCACATTGCGGCGAGTCCTTGCCGAGGGGCAATTCGGCGTTGGAAGGCGGGCCGGCGTGCAGGGGACGCTTGCACTGGCGGCTGGCTCGGGGCATCTGGAAAGAATGGCCCAAGCTGCTTTTTCCCGCATTCCCTCTGCCTTGCCCTATGGCCGGCAGGTCGAATTCTTCTCGCGTCTGCGCGACGCCAATCCCGCGCCCGTGACAGAGCTGGAATATGTCAACGCGTTCACCCTGCTGGTTGCCGTGGCGCTGTCGGCGCAGGCGACGGATGTCGGTGTGAACAAGGCGACCAAAGGCCTGTTTCGCAAGGTGACGACGCCCCGCCAGATGGTGGAATTCGGGCTGGAGGCACTGACCGAGGAAATCAAGACCATCGGCCTGTTCCGCCAGAAGGCGAAGAACGTGATTGCCCTGTCGAAACGCCTGGTCGAGGAATATGGCGGCGAAGTGCCGCAATCGCGTGCGGCGCTGATGACGCTGCCCGGCGTTGGGCGCAAGACCGCGAATGTGGTCCTGAACAGCGTGTTCAATTTTCCCGCGCAGGCGGTCGATACCCACATCTTCCGCGTCGGCAATCGCACGCGCATCGCACCCGGTCGCGATGTCGAGCAGGTCGAGCGCGCCATCGAGGACAATGTCCCCGTCGAGTTTCAACAGGATGCCCACCATTGGCTGATCCTGCACGGTCGCTATGTCTGCCAGGCGCGGAGACCGCGCTGCATGATCTGCCCGGTCGAGGATTTGTGCCCCTTTGAGGAGAAGACCGAATGACGACCCCCTATGTGATCGGGATCGGGAACGCGATCATGGACGTGATCGCGCCGACCTCTGACGCCAGCCTTGGACGGTTGGGCATCGAAAAGGGGATCATGCAATTGATCGACCGCGAGCGTTCCGAGTTCCTGATGGCGGCGCAATCCGCCGATGCCGAGGCGCAGAAGGCCCGGCTGGTGCCCGGCGGCTCGGTCGCGAATACGCTGGCAGGGATCGGAATGCTTGGCCTGCGCACCGCCTTTATCGGGCGGGTGGCGGGCGATCCGTTGGGCCTGTCCTATGCCGAGCAGACCGAGGCCTCGGGCACGGTCTTCGTCAATCCTCCGGTGGGGGGCGAGGTGCTGCCGACCTCGCGCTCGATCATCTTCGTGACGCCGGATGGCGAGCGATCGATGAACACCTATCTGGGGATTTCGGCGGAACTGGGCGGCGACGACGTGAACCCGGCGACCTTCAGCGGCGCGGACTGGCTTTTCCTGGAGGGCTATCTGTTCGACAAGGATGCCGGAAAGGCCGCGTTCCTGAAGGCGGCGGAGGCCTGCCACAAGGCGGGTGGGCAGGCCGGTATCGCGCTGTCCGACCCGTTCTGCGTCGATCGCCACCGCGAGGGGTTCCGCAAGCTGGTCGCTGGACCAATGGATTACGTCATCGGCAATGTCCACGAATGGACCTCGCTTTATCAGGTCACCGATCTTGACGAGGCCTTGCGTCTTGCCGCGGCCGATTGCGACACGGTCGTCTGCACGCGGTCGGGCGACGACGCGATCCTGATCCGCCAGGGCGAGCGGGTGACGGCCCCGGTCCACAAGGTCGTTCCGGTCGATGCGACGGGGGCAGGGGACCAGTTTGCGGCGGGGCTGATCTATGGGCTTGCGACCGGTGCGCCGCTGGCGGCTGCGGGGCGCATGGGCTGCATCGCTGCGGCCGAGGTCATCGGCCATGTCGGGGCCCGGCCGGAAAGCGATCTGCGCGCGGCCTTCCGGAGTGAAGGGCTGATCTGAACGCGCGGATTTGCGCTGTCGCAGGGGTACTTGAAAAACGGTGAAAGGGCAGAGGGTCGCGCCTCTGCCCTTCTGTACTTTTCAGGCAGCCTTGGCCTTGCCGCCGAAGCGGCCATAGAAGCTGTCGCCCTTGGCGGCCATGTCCTTGAGAAGCGCGGGCGCGGCAAAGCGATTGCCGAATTTCGCGGCAAGGCCATCGGCGATCTCGGCAGCGCGGGGTGCGCCCAGCATGTCGAGCCAGCCGAAGGGGCCACCTGACCACGGCGCGAAGCCCCAGCCGAGGACCGCGCCAACATCGCCTTCGCGGATATCTTCGAGCACGCCTTCCTCAAGCGCGCGGACGGCTTCGAGCGATTGGGCGAACATCAGGCGGTGCTGGATCTCGGTCAGTTCGGGCTGCGTTTCCGCCTCGGGCCACTGGATGGAAAGGCCGGACCAGAATCCCTGCCGCTTGCCGGCTTCGTCATAGTCATAGAAGCCCGCCTTGGACTTGCGGCCAAGTCGCCCCTGATCGGCCAGCTTGAAGATGACCTCGTCCACCGCGCCGTCGGGATAGGCGTCGCCCATCGCGGCGCGCGTCGCTTTGGCGATCTTGACGCCAAGATCTATCGAGGTCTCGTCCACCAGTTGCAGCGGCCCCAGCGGCATCCCCATCAGTTTCGCGGCATTCTCGATCAGCGTCGGGCTGACACCCTCGGCCACCATGCGGATGCCTTCGTTGATATAGGGGATGATGCAGCGGTTCGCGTAGAAGAAGCGCGCGTCATTGACCACGATCGGCGTCTTGCGGATCTGGCGCACGAAATCCAGCGCCTTGGCGACGGCACGCGGTCCGGTCTGCTTGCCCTTGATGATCTCGACCAGCAGCATCTTGTCGACGGGCGAGAAGAAATGGATGCCGATGAACTGGTCGGGCCGGGCGCTGGCCTTGGCCAGTTCGCTGATCGGCAGGGTCGAGGTATTGGTCGCGAAGATCGCGTCCTGCGGGATCACCGCCTCGGCCCGTTTCGTGACATCGGCCTTGACCGAGGGATCTTCGAACACCGCCTCGACGATCAGGTCGCAGCCGGCGAGGGCGGCATAGTCGGTGGTCGCGGTGATGCGGGCCAGAACCTCGGTCTTCTTTTCCTCGGTCGAACGCTTGCGGCTGATTGCCTTGTCCAGAAGCCCGGTCGAATAAGCCTTGCCGCGATCAGCCGCGTCCTGTGCCGCATCGATCAGTACGACCTCGATCCCGGCCATGGCCGAGACATAGGCGATGCCCGCGCCCATCATGCCCGCGCCAAGGATGCCGACCTTCTTCACGGTCTGATCCGGGGCCTCCGGGCGGTTTGCGCCCTTCTCAAGTGCCTCCTTGTTGATGAAGAGGCTGCGGATCATCGCGGTTGAACTGGGGTTCATCAGCACATTGGTGAACCAGCGCGCCTCGATCTTCAGCGCCGTGTCGAATGGCACCAGCGCACCTTCATAGACCGCGCTGAGCAGCGCCTTGGCTGCCGGATAGACGCCCAGCGTCTTGCCATGGACCATGGCGGAGGCGCCGACAAACGTCATGAAGCCCGCCGGGTGATAGGGCTCGCCCCCCGGCATCTTGTAGCCCTTGGCGTCCCATGGCTTCACCAGATCCGCCTCGGTCGCCTTCAGCACCCATTCGCGCGCATCAGCGACCGGATCGGCCACGACCTCGTCGATCAGGCCGGCAGCCTTTGCCTTGGCCGGATCGGAAAGCTTGCCTTCCAGCAGGAAGGGGGCAGCGGCCAGCGCGCCCATCTTGCGCGTGAGGCGGGTGGTGCCACCGGCGCCGGGAAAGATCCCGACCATGATTTCGGGCAGGCCGATCTTGGCCTTCGGGTTTTCGGCGGCAAAGATGCGGTGCGTCGACAGCGGCAGCTCCAGCCCGATTCCCAGCGCGGTTCCGGGAAGCGCCGCGGCAATCGGCTTGCCGCCCTTTTTCGTCTTGGGGTCCATGCCCGCGAGCTCGATCTTGCGCAGCAGGTGATGCAGCGTCATCACGCCCTCAAAGATCGCCTGCGCGCCGCCCTGTTTCATCTGCGCGATGACGTTGAGGTCCATACCGCCGGCGAAATCCTTCTTGCCGGAGGTGATGACGATGCCCTTGACGGCCTCGTCGGCCAGTGCTTCGTCGATCAGACCGTTCAGGTTCGCCGCGCCGTCAAGGCTCAGCACGTTCATCGATTTGCCGGGCACGTCCCAGGTGATGATGGCGACGCCGTCCGCGTCCTTCTGCATGGTGAAGTCGGTCATTCTTTATCTCCCTGTTGCGGGTAGGGGGTACCGTCCAGATGCGTGTACCCCGCAGGCGTCGCCAGAAGGTCGAGGCCCGGATAACGGCAGATGTTTTCCGGCCGGCGGCTGCCCACGATCAGGTAGGTTGCCGGCTGGTCTGTATGGTTCCTGAGGCAATGCGCTACCGGCGCTCCTGCCTTCCAGCAGCAGGCATCGCCGGGGCCAATCACGGTCGGAATCCCGTCCTCGATCACGGTCAGTTCGCCCGAGAGCATATAGAGGAACTCATCCTCATGCTCTTCCCAGTGCATTTGCGAGCTTTGTCCGCCGGGATGCAGCGTCTCGAGCGCTGCGCCGAACTGGTCAAGCCCGCCCGCCTCTGAGATCAGGCGATAGGACAGGTTGCCGGAACCCAGATTGTAGGGCGCCGGATAGGTAGAGACCGCATGGGTCTCGGCCACGCTGTCCTTGCGCAGGATCGCCATCAGACCCGCTCGATGATGGTCGCCGCGCCCATGCCGGATGCAATGCAAAGCGTGGCAAGGCCGACGGTCTTGTCCTGACGCTCCAATTCATCCAGCAGCGTGCCGATGATGATAGCGCCGGTCGCGCCCAGCGGGTGGCCAAGTGCGATCGAGCCGCCATTGACGTTGACGATGGCAGGATCGACCTGGAAGGCCTGCATGAAACGCAGCACGACCGAGGCGAATGCCTCATTCACCTCGAACAGGTCGATGTCCGAAATCGACATGCCGCTGTCTCGCAAGATCTTTTCCGTCACCGGAACCGGGCCGGTCAGCATGATCGTCGGATCGGTGCCGATCTTGGCGGTGGCGCGGATGCGGGCGCGGGGCTTCAGGCCATGGGCCTTGCCGAATTCGGCATTTCCGATCAGCACGGCCGCCGCGCCGTCCACGATCCCCGACGAGTTTCCGGCATGGTGGATGTGGTCGATATGGTCGAGATGCGGGTATTTCAGCATCGCCACCTTGTCGAAACCGGGCATCATCTCGCCCATTTCCTTGAAGCTGGCCTTGAGCCTTGCCAGATCCTCGACCGTCGTGCCCGGACGCATGTATTCGTCGCGGTCAAGGATGGTCAGGCCGTTCTGGTCGATGACCGGGACGATGGATTTCGCGAAACGGTTCTCGGTCCATGCCAGTGCCGCGCGGCGCTGGGATTCGACTGCCAGCGCATCAGCCTGTTCGCGGGTGAACCCGTACTCGGTCGCGATGATATCGGCCGAGATGCCCTGCGGCACGAAATAGGTGCCGAAGGTCAGGCTGGGATCCACCGCGATTGCGGCGCCGTCGCTGCCCATGGCGACGCGGCCCATCATCTCGACTCCGCCGGCGATATAGGCCTGACCGGCACCGCCCCTGACCTGGTTCGCGGCAAGGTTCACCGCCTCCATCCCGCTGGCGCAGAAGCGGTTGATCGCAAGGCCGGGGATGGACTCGTCCAGATCCGAGGCCAGCACCGCCGAGCGGGCAAGGCAGCCACCCTGCTCCTTGACCTGGGTGACATTGCCCCAGATCACGTCCTCGACCGCGTGACCTTCCAGTCCGTTGCGTTCCTTGACGGCGTTCAGCAGGCGGGCCGACAGCGCGACCGAGGTGACTTCGTGCAGGCTGCCATCGGGGCGGCCCTTGCCGCGGGGGGTCCGGGCGGCGTCATAGATATAAGCTTCGGTCATGCGTCCTCCTTCACGGCCCGGTCGGAAGGGTTGCCGGGCATCAGGTCATAGGGGTGTTTCCAACCGGGCAGGGCGGCAATGCCATCCAGCCAACGGTCGATATTGGGCCAATCGGCGCGGTCGAAACCGAAGGGCTCGGGATAATAAAGATAGCTGCAGCAGGACAGGTCGGCGATCGTCGCCTGCTCGCCCGCCAGCCAGGCGCGGTCCTGCAGATGCGTGTCCAGTGTCTTCAACGCTGCTCGCGCGCGTCCTTGCAGGAAGGTGATGACCTCGGCCGGGCGCTTCTCGGGCGGCAGGAAGTTCATCAGGAAACGCAGGGTGCCGAATTGCGCCGATCCCTTGTGGTTGTCCCAGAACAGCCAGCGCAGGATCTCGTTCCGATCCCCATTAAGGAAGCGCCCGGTCCTTTCGGCCAGGTGCAGCAGGATCACGCCCGATTGCGTCAGGACCTGCCCATCTTCGACCAGTACCGGCGCTTCGCCCATCTCGTTCAGGCTGCGGTAATCCGCCCCGCGCGTTGCTCCGCCGAAGAAATCGACGAAGACCGGCTCCCATGGGTGCCCCGTCATCTCCATCATCAGCGCCACCTTGTAGGAGTGGCCGGATTCCCCGAAGCAATGCAGTCTTGCCGTCATCTGTTGTCCATCCTCAAGCGTTTCGACAGCGGCACCGCCGCGATTGGGTATTTCGAAAAGGGTGAAGCGGTTAGGTCTTCCTTAACTGCTTCGCCCCTAGTCTCGGATTCGCGGTACAGGCTGGAGAGCCGATGACCGCAAACGGTGAAAGCGCCCCGGCTGCCCGGCAATCCGCTGTCCCGCAGGGAGGACCCGGCGGTCCGGGGCGCGACCTCAACATTTCACCGTTTAACAAATACCCATGCCAAGCGTGACGCTCTCGCAAGGTTTGCAGGTCAGAACTGGTCTTCGGCCAGCGCCATGACAGGTTCGGCACCGGACCGGATACGGGCCAGATGCGTCGCGGTCATCGGCAGTTGCCGCGCCATGTAATAGCGGCCGGTCGCCAGCTTGCTTTGGAAAAAGTCACGATCCTCGGCACCCTCGGTCAGGGCCGAGCGGGCGGCGGCGGCCATGCGGGTCCACATCAGGCCCAGCGCGACGTGCCCGAACAGGTGCATGAAGTCATAGGAGCCCGCGAGCGCCGTGTTGGGATTCTTCATCCCCTGCTCCATGAAGAACATGACCGCCGCCTGCAGATCCTTCGACGCGGTCTTGAGCGGTTCAAGGAAGCCCACGCGCAGCTCCTCGTCGGTTTCATGGGTCTTGATCTCATGCTTGACCAGATCGAAGAAGCGCATCATGGGCTTGCCGCCCTCGGCTGCCAGTTTGCGTCCCACAAGGTCCAGCGCCTGCACGCCGTTCGCGCCCTCGTAGGTCATGGTAATGCGGATGTCGCGGACGAATTGCGACATGCCCTGTTCCTCGATGTAGCCGTGGCCGCCAAAGACCTGTTGGGCCAGGACCGCAGTCTCGAAACCCTTGTCGGTCAGGAAACCCTTGACCACAGGGGTCAGCAGCGACACGAGGCCCTCGGCCTCGGCGTCATTCGCAAGATGGCTGCGGTCGATCAGGTGCGCGCACCAGGTCGCCAGCGCCCGCGCGCCTTCCAGGAAGCTTTTCTGATCCATCAGGTTGCGGCGGATGTCCGGGTGGACGATCAGCGGATCGGCCGGGCCGGAGGGGTTCGCGTCGCCGGTGATGGCGCGGCCCTGCAGCCGTTCGCGGGCATAGGCGGCAGCGTTCTGATAGGCGGCATCCGCCACCGCATAGCCCTGCAGGCCGACGCCGATCCGCGCCTCGTTCATCATCGTGAACATCGCGCGCATGCCCTTGTGCAGGTCGCCCAGCAGCCAGCCTTTGGCGCCGTCATAGTTCATAACGCAGGTCGAGTTGCCGTGGATGCCCATCTTGTGTTCGAGATTGCCGACCGACAGCTTGTTGCGTTCGCCGGGGGTGCCGTCCTCGGTGACCAGGTATTTCGGCACGATGAAAAGCGAGATGCCCTTGGTTCCCTCGCCACCGCCGGGGGCCTTGGCAAGAACCAGGTGGATGACGTTTTCGGACATGTCGTGGTCACCGGCCGAGATGAAGATCTTCTGCCCGGTAATCAGGTAGCTGCCATCGTCCTGCGGTTCGGCGCGGGTCCGCAGCATCCCCAGGTCGGTGCCGGCATGCGGCTCGGTCAGGTTCATGGTGCCGGTCCATTCGCAGCTGACCATCTTGGGCAGATAGGTTGCCTTCTGCCCGTCCGTGCCGTGGGCATGGATCGCGGAATAAGCGCCGTGGGTCAGACCCTGATACATGGTGAAGGCCATGTTAGAAGCAGTCATCAACTCGCCCACCGACAGGCCGATGACATAGGGCATGCCCTGTCCCCCATATTCCGGGTCGCAATCGATCGCCGTCCAACCGCCATCGCGCACCTGGTCGAAGGCTGCCTTGAAGCCGTCGGGTGTACGCACGACGCCGTTTTCCAGGCGGCAACCCTGCTGGTCGCCCACCGCGTTCAGCGGCGCGAGCACATCCGAGGCGACCTTGCCCGCCGCTTCCAGAATGGCATCGGTGAATTCGCGGTCGAGATCCTCATAACCGGGCAGGTCCTGTCCCGAGATGTCCAGCACATCATGCAGGATGAACTGGATGTCGCGCACGGGGGCATTGTAGATGGTCATGTGGTCCTCCGGGAAAGTCTCACGCCCCTTTGCGGGCGTCGGATTTCAGGTCTGCGAGCCAATTTTCGCCATTGGCGATCTGCTGGCGCAGGTCGATGATCGCGGCCGCCAGTTCGCGCTGCTGCCGTTCCATGTCGGCAAGCCGTTCACGCGCGGTGACAAGCGTTGCCTCGGTCTGGGTCACGTTGCGTTCGGTCGGATCGTAAAGTTCAAGCAGCTGGCGGATCTGCTCCAGCGAAAAGCCGAAGCGCTTGCCGCGCAGGATCAGCGTCAGGCGCGCGCGTTCCTCGCGGCCGTAGAAGCGGTTCTGTCCGCGCCGCTGGGGAAAGATCAATTCGCGGGATTCATAGAAGCGCAAGGTGCGCGGCGTGACGTCGTAAGTGTCGCACATCTCGCGGATGGTCATCAACTGATCGCTCATGGCCGTCCCTCCCGAAGGTTCCAGTCGCTTTGAATGAGTATAGGACAGGTTGACGTTCGCGTAAGCCGCGACGTGGCGTCAGTGCAGGACGGCAGGTCCGGGCTGCGCGAATGCAAAGGCCCGGCGCGCGGGGGCGGGCCGTTCAAAAACTGCAAGCCTGCGGAAGATCAGGCGGATTTCGTGTTTTCGCCGCCTTCGTCCATCCGCGACAGGATCGCGCTGGTTTCGTCGCGCAGCGCGCGCAGGTCGCCGATGGCCGTCTCGATTTCGTCGCGCTGCTGGGTCAGCACCTCAAGCTGGCGGTTCGCAAGGTCGATCCAGACGCGATACTGTTCCTGCGTGCCCTTTTCGCCATAGATCAGTAGCCATTGCCGGATATCCTCCAGCGAAAAGCCGAAGCGGCGGCCGCGCAATATCAGCTTCATGCGCGCGATTTCGCGGGCACCGTAGAAGCGCGAGCGGCCTTCCTTCCGGGGGCTGAGCAGTTCGATATATTCGTAATACCGCAATGTCCGCGGCGTCACGTCGAACTTCGTGCACATGTCCTTGAAACTGATGAAATCGCTGTCTGTCATGAATGGGACCTGCCGATTATGCTGCAAACCCTAGCTTAGGGCCTGCGCAAACTCAACCGTCGCAATGATGCGGACTTGTGACAGGTCCGGGGCGGGGTTAAGCCTTGGGGACAAGGACGAAATCCAGGACATGAGGTGCCCATGGCCGAGCCCCAGGAAAGCGAGCAGGACCAGCGCCGTCGCATTGCCCGGCAATTCATCGAGGCCATTCCCCATGCCCGCGCGCTGGGAATGACGCTTGAGGATCTGTCCCCCAGCGGCGCCGTCATCTCGTTGCCCTGGAATCCCGACCTTGTCGGTGATCCGCGCAGCGGCGTGATCCATGGCGGGGTGATCTCGGCGCTGATGGACACTTGCTGCGGGGCGGCGGTGATGGCCCATCCCGACGGGCCGAAAGTCACCGCGACCATCGACCTGCGCATCGACTACATGCGGGCGGCGACGCCGTTGCAGGGGATCAAGGCGCGGGCCGAATGCTATCACGTCACCCGCTCGGTCGCCTTTGTCCGGGCCTGGGCGATGGACGAGGACGAAACCCGCCCCGTGGCCTCGGCCACCGGGGCCTTCACCTTCGAGCGTTGAACATGGCCGACCGCAACGAACCCCTTGCCGCGATCAAGTCCCGCCGGAACACGACGCTGAACGCGCTGGTCGCGGGTGTGCCCTATATCCGGTGGCTGGGCATCCAGTTCGACCGGCGCGGGGACGAACTGACCGCGATCCTGCCCTTTGACGAAAAGCTGATCGGCAACCCGATGCTGCCCGCCATCCACGGCGGCGTCACCGCCGCCTTCCTTGAGGTCGCGGCCATCGTCGAGCTGACCTGGAGCGCGATCTGGCAGGACATGGAAGAGGGGCGGATCGCCCCGGACGCAGCAGTGCCCGACAGCCTGCCGCGCCTGCCCAAGACCATCGACTTCACCGTCGACTACCTGCGTTCTGGCCTGCCGCGCGATGCCTATGCCCGCGCGCGGGTCGTTCGTTCGGGGCGGCGCTATGCAAGCGTCCATGTCGAGGCGTGGCAGGACCAGAGAACGCGGCTTTTCGCGCAGGCGACCGGGCATTTCCTGATGCCGCAGAATGGCTGAAGCCGGGGCCGCGGCGACGCTGACCCATCGCCGCGTCCTGGCCATCGCCCTGCCGATCGTGCTGTCGAATGCGACCATCCCGCTGCTGGGCGCGGTCGATACCGGCGTGATCGGACGCCTGGGTGAGGCCGCGCCGATCGGGGCGGTGGGGCTTGGCTCGGTCATCCTGACCTCGATCTACTGGATTTTCGGGTTCCTGCGCATGGGCACCTCGGGATTGGTCGCGCAGGCGCGCGGCGCCGGAGACGAGGCCGAGACGGGGGCGCATCTGCTGCGGGCGCTGGTCATTGCCGCTGTGGCGGGGCTTTCGCTGATCCTGCTGCAATCCTTGCTGCTGACGGGGGCCTTTGCGCTGGCCCCGGCCTCGGCCGAGGTCGAGGAGATGGCACGGCGCTATCTTTCCATCCGAATCTGGGGTGCGCCCGCGACCATCGGGCTTTACGCGCTGACCGGCTGGCTGATCGCGCTGGAGCGGACGCGGCTGGTGCTTGTGCTGCAGCTGGTGATGAACGGGCTGAACGTCCTTCTGGACGTGGGTTTCGTGCTTGGCCTTGGCTGGGGCGTGGGCGGCGTCGCGCTGGCGACGCTGATCGCGGAATGGTCGGGCCTGCTGCTGGCGCTGTGGTTCGCGCGCGACGGACTGCGCGCGGGCCTGCGCCGCGCGCTTTTCGCGGGGGGTGCGATGCGGCGGCTGTGGCGGGTCAACAGCGACATCCTGGTCCGCTCGGTCCTGCTGCAGGGGTCGTTCACCTGTTTCATGTTCATCACGGCGGGGCAGGGGGATACGGTTCTGGCCGCAAACCAGGTGCTGCTGCAGTTCCTGTCCTTTGTCGCCTATGCGCTGGACGGCTTCGCCTTTGCCGCCGAATCGCTGGTGGGTCAGGCAGTCGGCGCGCGCCGGCCCGACCGGCTGCGCCGCGCAGCCCTGATCAGTTCGCAATGGGGTGTCGGCGGGGCATTTGCGCTGGCGCTGGTCTTTGCGCTGGGCGGAACCGCGATCATCGACCTTTTGACCACCGCCCCCGATGTCCGGGCCGAGGCGCGGCACTACCTGCCCTGGCTGGTCGCCGCCCCGCTGGTCGGCGTCGCCTCGTGGATGCTGGACGGGATCTTCATCGGCGCGACCCGCACGCGCGAGATGCGCAATGCCATGGTCGTCGCGGTGGGCGTCTATGCCGTGCTTCTGTTGATCCTGCCGCGGTTCATGGGCAACCACGGACTGTGGGCGGCGTTGACGGCGCTGAACGCGCTGCGGGGCCTGACGATGTGGCGCCTGTATCCAAGGGTCGCGGCCGCCGCCGCCTGAAAGCCGAAACGCCCCGCAAGGCAGGGCGTTCGTCGTCAAGTCCAATGGGTTGGGGCTCAGTTCTCGTTCAGGATCTGCTCGCGCGCGGTCATCCTCAACTGGACCATCTTGGTGCGGATCTCGGCCTCGTCCATCTTGCCGGCCAGATCGGCCGCGATCTTGCGAAAGACGTCCTCGTCCCCCGGCTCGTCGAAATCCGACGACACGACCGTCAGCGCATAGGAGCGCGCGTCGTCGCCCGTCTTGCCCAGAAGCGCTGCCGCCCATTCGCCCAGCAAGCGGTTCCGCCGCGCCTCGGCCTTGAAGTTCAGCTCGGCATCGCGGGCAAACTTTGCCTCGTAAGAGCGCTCGCGTTCGTCGAAAGTGGTCATGACGGCCTCCTCCCTCGTGTCGGTCTGACACGCCATAATGGTATGCTTGCAGGGGGGGCACATCGCAAGCTCGTATTGCCCCTGACCCTGTTTCTGGCCTATAGCCGCATGAAGAATACCACTTACCTTGCGGACGGGAGACGCGCAGCATGGCACCAAGGCGCAAGAAAATCTACGAAGGCAAGGCGAAGATCCTTTACGAAGGCACCGAGCCGGGCACCCTGATCCAGTATTTCAAGGACGATGCCACCGCCTTCAACGCCCAGAAGAAGGCCACGATCGAGGGCAAGGGCGTCCTGAACAACCGGCTGTCCGAATACTTCATGACCGGCCTGACCAATATCGGCGTCCCGAACCATTTCATCCGCCGCATCAACATGCGCGAGCAGCTGATCCGCCAGGTCGAGATCATTCCGCTGGAAGTGATCGTGCGCAACTTTGCCGCCGGTTCGATTGCCAAGCGTCTTGGCATGGAAGAGGGCACGCCGCTTCCCCGCCCGATCGTCGAGTACAGCTTCAAGAATGACGAGCTGGGCGATCCCTTCGTTTCGGAAGAATATGTCATCGCCTTCGGCTGGGCCTCGCAGCAGGATCTGGACGACATCGTCAGCCTTGCGCTGCGGGTGAACGACTTCCTGTCGGGGGTCTTCTTCGGCGTTGGCATCAAGCTGATCGACTTCAAGATCGAGATCGGCCGGATCTGGGATGGCGATTTCATGCGTCTTGTCGTCGCCGACGAGATCAGCCCCGACAGCTGCCGCCTGTGGGACGTCAAGACCGGCCAGAAGCTGGACAAGGACGTGTTCCGCCGCGATCTCGGCAGCCTGACCGACGCCTATACCGAGGTGGCGCGCCGGCTGGGCCTGATGCCCGCCAACACCACCAGCCTGTCCAAGCCGACCCTGATCAACTGAAAGGCCCTGCCATGAAAGCCCGTGTCACCATCATGCTGAAGGATGGGGTTCTGGACCCGCAGGGCGAGGCGATCCGCCATGCTCTTGGCGGACTTGGCTTTTCGGGCGTCGATGGCGTCCGTCAGGGCAAGGTGATCGAACTGGACCTGGCCTCGGCCGATGCCGATGCCGCCAAGGCCGAAGTCGCCCGCATGTGCGAGGGTCTGCTGGCCAATACCGTGATCGAGAAATACGCCGTCGAGATCGTCTGAAACGCCGGACCGGGGCTCTGCCCCGGACCCCGGGGTATTTCGGAAACGGTGAGAGTGGGCGCGGCCGGGGAGGGCGCGACTTGTGATCGACAAGCTGTCGATGTTCATGGTCCTTGCCCGCGAGAAGCATTTCGGCCGCGCGGCCGAAGTGCTGGGCATCACCCAGCCCACCCTGTCATCCGCGATCCGTGCGCTTGAGGAGCAGCTGGGCGTCCAGCTCGTCCGGCGCGGTTCCCGCTTTCAGGGACTGACGCCCGAGGGCGAGCGCGTCCTCGGCTGGGCGCGACGCATCGTCGGCGATGCCCGCGCCCTGCAGGCCGAGATGCAGGCCAGTCGCAAGGGCGTGACCGGGTTGCTGCGGCTGGGCGTGATCCCCACCGCAATGCCCCGCATCGCCGAGCTGACCGGACCTTTCCTGCGCCGCCATCCCGAGGCGCGGGTGTCGATCCTGTCGCGGTCCTCGGACGAGATTCGCGAGCAGATCGAGGCGCTGGAGCTGGATGCCGGCGTCACCTATCTGGACAGCGAGCCGCTGGGCCGGGTGCAGAGTCTGCCTTTGTATCGCGAGACCTATTGCCTGATCTCGCGCGATGTCTCGCAAGGCCCGGTGGACTGGGCCGAGGCGGCCGAACGTCCGCTGTGCCTGCTGACCCCCGACATGCAGAACCGCCGCATCGTCACCCGCCACCTGGTCGAGGCGGGATCGGACGCTTTGCCGCGGGTGGAATCGACGTCGATGCTGGCGATCCTGTCGCATGTGGCGACCGGTGACTGGGCGGCGATCCTGCCGCGCAGTCTGGCCCGTGGCCTGCCCTTGCCCGAAGGCGTGGGCGCGCGCGATCTGGTCGGCGAGGGGCATATGGTCGGCCTTGTCACCGCGCGGCGCGAACCGCACCCGCCCTTGGTCGAGGCCCTGTTGAGATCGGCGGATATGATAGAAAAGTCCAATCAATAGACGGGACTTTGATATTGTTATGACTATTGAGCGGCCCTAATCTTGGTGTAGACAGGAATAGAGCCCGGACCCGACCCAGCCATGACTAATCCAGCGATTTCCGCTGATTTCCGCGAACGTCTCGACGCGATCATCAATCTTCACAAGGATCGCGAAGGGCCGTTGCTGCCGATCCTGCATGATATCCAACATGAATGGGGCTTTGTTCCCGAGGAATCCGAACCGGTCATCGCCCAGGCATTGGGGATGACGCGGGCCGAGGTGCATGGCGTCGTCAGCTTCTATCACGATTTCCGCGATCACCCCTCGGGGCGGCATGTGCTGCGCTTGTGCCGGGCGGAAGCCTGTCAGTCGATGGGTGCCGATGCGCTGGCCGATCAGGTCCGCGCGGCGCTGGGGATCGATTTCCACGAGACGACGCCGGATGGCCGGCTGACGCTGGAACCGGTCTTCTGCCTTGGGCTTTGCGCCTGTGCGCCGTCAGCGCAGATGGGCGACAAGCTGGTCGGACGGGCCAATCTTGCCAAGGTGCAGCGGCTGGTGACGGAGGCGGGTGCATGAGGGTCTGGGTTCCGCTTGACGCCGCCGCGAAGGCACTGGGTGCGGATGACGTGGCAGCCGCACTTGCACGGGAATTGCCGGGGACGACGATCACCCGCAATGGCACGCGCGGCATGATCTGGCTTGAGCCGCTGGTTGAGATCGAACGGGATGGCGTGCGCCTGGGCTTTGGTCCGGTCGACCCCGATGACGTGCCGGGCCTGGTCGAGGCGATCCGCATTGGCGCGGCGCATCCGCTGGCGCTGGGACCGGTCGAGGAATTGCCCTGGATGAAGGCGCAGTCGCGGCTGACCTTTGCCCGTGTCGGTGTGATCGACCCCCTGTCGCTGACCGAGTATGAGGCGAATGGTGGTCTGGCCGGCTTGCGGCGCGCCATCGATATCGGCCCCTCCGCCGTGGTCGAGGATCTGATCCAGTCTGGCCTGCGCGGCCGGGGTGGCGCGGGTTTCCCGACCGGGATCAAGTGGAAGACTGTCGCTGGCGCGAAGGCTTCGCAGAAATACATCGTCTGCAACGCGGATGAAGGCGATAGTGGCAGCTTTGCCGACCGCATGCTGATGGAGGGCGATCCCCTGACCCTGATCGAGGGCATGGCGATCGCAGGTATCGCCGTGGGTGCGACCCAGGGCTATGTCTATTGCCGCAGCGAATATCCTGACGCGATCCGCGTGACCGAGGCGGCGATTGCGCTTGCGCGACGGGGCGGTGTCCTGGGCGAGTCTGTCCTTGGGTCGGAATATGCGTTCGACATGGAGGTTCGCGTCGGGGCGGGCGCTTATGTCTGTGGCGAGGAAACGAGCCTGCTGAACAGCCTGGAAGGCAAGCGCGGCACGGTGCGGGCAAAGCCCCCGATCCCCGCGCTTGAAGGTTTCCTTGGCCGGCCGACGGTGGTGAACAACCTGGTTTCGCTGGCGACGGTGCCCTGGATCCTGGCCAATGGTGGCGAGGAATACGCCAAGCTTGGCATCGGGCGGTCCAAGGGGACGATTCCGATCCAGATCTCGGGCAATGTCCGTCACGGCGGCCTTTTCGAGGCGGCCTTCGGCATGACGCTGGCCGAGATCATCGAGGAGGTCGGCGGCGGCACTGCCAGCGGTCGCCCGGTCAAGGCCGCGCAGGTGGGCGGGCCGCTGGGGGCCTATATCCCCGCGAAGGATTTCGACGTGCCTTTCGGCTATGAGGAACTGGCGGGCCGTGACGGGCTGCTGGGCCATGCCGGGATCACCGTCTTCGACGACACCGCCGACATGCTGAAACTTGCGCGTTTTGCGATGGAGTTCTGCGCGGTCGAAAGCTGCGGGAAATGCACGCCATGCCGCATCGGATCGGTCCGTGGGGTCGAGACGATCGACCGGATCGCCGCGGGCGACAGTGACGGGGTCGAGATCCTGAAGGACCTGTGCAACACGATGAAATGGGGTTCGCTTTGCGCGCTGGGGGGCTTTGCGCCATTCCCCGTCATGTCCGCGCTGACCCATTTCCCAGACGAATTCAGCGGGCGCAACGAACCCCGCAAGGAGGCCGCAGAATGAAAGACTTCATCATTCCCGACCGTGATTATGGCACTCCGGCCGCAAAGTCGGATGTGACCGTCAACCTGACCGTCGACGGGATCGCCGTGGCGGTGCCCTATGGCACCAGCGTGATGCGCGCCGCGGCCGTCGCCGGGATCACGGTGCCGAAGCTTTGCGCGACCGATCACGTCAGCGCCTTCGGCTCGTGCCGGCTGTGCGTCGTCCAGATCGACGGGATGCGCGGCACCCCCGCGTCCTGCACGACCCCGGTCGCCGAGGGGATGGTCGTCCATACCCAGACCGAGGATGTCGCGAAGATCCGCAAGGGCGTGATGGAGCTGTATATCAGCGACCACCCGCTGGACTGTCTGACCTGCGCGGCCAATGGCGATTGCGAACTGCAGGACATGGCGGGGGCCGTCGGCCTGCGCGAGGTCCGCTATGAACCCGGCGCGAACCACTTCGCCCGTCGCGATGCCGAGGGGCCAAACCCCGAATACCGGCCCAAGGACGAGTCGAACCCCTATTTCACCTTCGACCCGGCCAAATGCATCGTCTGTTCGCGCTGCGTCCGCGCCTGCGAGGAAGTGCAGGGCACCTTTGCCCTGACGATCGAAGGGCGGGGCTTTGACAGCCGCGTTTCGGCCGGGATGGGGTCGGACAGCTTCCTCAGCTCGGATTGTGTCAGCTGCGGGGCCTGCGTGCAGGTCTGCCCGACCGCGACCCTGATCGAGAACAAGGTGATCGAGATCGGCACGCCCGAGCATGTCGTGAAGACCACCTGCGCCTATTGCGGCGTCGGCTGTTCCTTCGACGCGCATATGCGCGGCGAAGAGGTCGTGCGCATGGTTCCCAGCAAGGATGGCAAGGCGAACCGCGGCCATAGCTGCGTCAAGGGGCGCTTCGCCTGGGGCTATGCCACGCACCAGGACCGCAAGCTGGAACCGATGGTGCGCGCGAAGATCACCGATCCCTGGCGCGTCGTCTCGTGGCAGGAGGCGCTGGACTTCGCGTCCGAGCGCCTGCACCGGGCGCAGGCTGACCACGGCCGGGATTCGATCGGCGTCATCACCTCGTCCCGCTGCACGAACGAAGAGACCTATCTGGTCCAGAAACTGGCCCGCGCGGTCTTTGGCACGAACAACACCGATACTTGCGCGCGCGTCTGCCATTCGCCGACCGGCTATGGGCTGGGCGCGACCTTCGGCACCTCGGCGGGGACGCATGACTTCGATTCGGTCGAGGATACCGACCTGGCGCTGGTCATCGGCGCGAACCCGACCGACGGGCATCCGGTCTTTGCCTCGCGCCTGCGCAAGCGGCTGCGGCAGGGGGCGGGGCTGATCGTCCTTGACCCGCGCGAGATCGACCTGCTCAAGACCCCGCATATGGGAATGGGCATGCACTTGCCGCTGCGCCCGGGCACAAACGTCGCCGTCATCACCTCGATCGCGCATGTGATCGTGGCCGAGAAGCTGTATGACGAGGCTTTCATCCGCGAACGCTGCGACTGGGATGAATTCCTGGCCTATTCCGAATTCCTTCTGGATCCGCGCCACTCGCCCGAGGAAGTCGAGAAGCTCAGCAAGGTCCCGGCCGAAAAGATCCGCGCCGCTGCCCGTGCCTATGCCGCCGCACCGCGCGCCAGCATCTTCTATGGCCTGGGCGTGACCGAGCATTCGCAAGGCTCGACCACCGTGATGGCCATCGCGAACCTTGCCATGCTGACCGGCAATATCGGCCAGCCGGGCACCGGGGTGAACCCGCTGCGCGGCCAGAACAACGTCCAGGGTTCCTGCGACATGGGCAGTTTCCCGCACGAATATCCGGGCTATCGCCATGTCTCGGACCCGGCCGCGCGCGAAATCTATGAACGCGCCTGGGGGGTCGAGCTGTCGCCCGAGCCGGGTCTGCGCATCCCGAACATGTTCGACGAGGCCTTGGCCGGTCGCTTCCGCGGCCTTTACTGCCAGGGCGAGGATATCGTTCAGTCCGACCCGGATACCAAGCACGTCACCTCGGCCTTGTCGGCCATGGACATCGTCATTGTGCAGGACCTGTTCCTGAACGAGACCTCGAACTATGCCCATGTCTTCCTGCCGGGTTCTTCCTTCCTGGAAAAAGACGGCACCTTCACCAATGCCGAACGCCGCATCAACATGGTGCGCCGCGCGATGACGCCGAAGAACGGGCATGAGGATTGGGAGATCACCCAGATGCTGGCCAATGCGATGGGCGCGCATTGGACCTATACCCACCCGCGCGAGATCATGGCCGAGATCGCGATGACGACCCCCAGCTTTGCCGGCGTCAGCTATGATCTTCTGGACCGCGAAGGTTCGGTGCAATGGCCCTGCAACGACAGCGCACCGCTGGGCACGCCGTTGATGCATGTCGACGGCTTCGTGCGCGGCAAGGGTCGCTTCATCCATACGGAATATGTCGCGACCGAGGAACGGACCGGCGCGCGCTTCCCCTTGCTGCTGACGACCGGACGGATCCTGTCGCAGTACAACGTCGGCGCGCAGACCCGCCGCACCGACAACCTGGTCTGGCACGGAGAGGATATTCTTGAGATCCACCCCTCGGATGCCGAGAACCGGGGCGTGCGGGACGGGGACTGGGTGCGGGTGGCGTCCCGTTCGGGCGAAACCACGCTGCGGGCGCTGTTGACCGAACGGGTTGCGCCGGGCGTGGTCTATACCACCTTCCATCACCCGACGACTCAGGCCAATGTGGTGACCACAGACAATTCCGACTGGGCCACCAACTGTCCCGAGTTCAAGGTGACCGCGGTGCAGGTCAGCCCCTCGAACGGTCCGTCGGATTGGCAACAGGAGTATCGAAACCATTCCGAACGCGCCCGCCGCATCCTGCCCGAAGCCGCCGAGTGACGCGCGCATGAAGGATCTTGTCCCGCGCGCGGTGCGCTGGGAAAAGGGCGGCTGGCAGCAGGAACCGCCCGGTCCCAGCCCCGAGGAATGCCCGGTGGCGATCGTCATCGACGGTGTGTCGCAGGCCGTGCTGATGTCGACCCCCGCCGACCTGCAGGACTTCGCCATGGGCTTTGCCCTGACCGAAGGGCTGATCGCCTTATTGGCCGACGTGACCGGGTTCGAGGAAGAGCCAGTCCATGTCGGCGGCCATCCCGCGCTTGAAGCGCGGCTTTGGCTGCGGCCGGGGCTGGCCGCGGGCCTGGCCAAACGGCGGCGCAGCACCGTCGGCCCGGTCGGCTGCGGCCTTTGCGGCGTCGACAGCATCGAGGCTGCCCTGCCTGCGGTCGTGCCCGTCACCTCGGACTGGACCATGCCACCCGAGGCGGTGGGCCGCGCGATTTCTGCGCTGGCTGCGGGACAGGTTCTGCGCCGCGCCACGCCCGCGATTCACGGTGCGGGCTTCTGGGATGGCAGCCGGATCACCGTGCGCGAGGATGTCGGACGCCACAATGCGCTGGACAAGCTGGCCGGGGCGCTGGCCCGGCAGGGCCGCGATGCGGGGCAGGGCGCCATCGTCATGTCCTCGCGCCTGTCGGTGGATCTGGTGCAGAAAGCTGCCCGGATCGGCGCGCCCGTGCTGATCGGTGCCAGCGCGCCCACGGCTCTGGCTCTGACCTGGGCCGAGGAAGCCGGCATCACCCTGATCGCCCGCGCGCGCGGCGACAGTTTCGAACTTTATACCCATCCCCGGCGCATCGCCGGAAGCTGAGGCAAGATGTCCCATAGCAACGATGACAAGCTGATCCGCATGGCCACCCAGATGGCCCAGTTCTTCGAAAGCCAGCCCGGCGGCGGCGCGGCCGAGGCCGTGGCCGCGCATATCAACGCCTTCTGGACCCCGCGGATGCGGCAGGATTTCGTCCAGCATCTGGATGGCGGCGCGACTGCCGGCCCGGTTGTCCGCGACGCTGCGCGCTTCGTGCGGCTGCCCGACGCCGCCTGATTTTGCCCCTGCCGCCCGGACAGGGCGCGTGCTAGCCTGCGGGCATGGCACAGCTACCTTCCCGACAAGAGATTCTCGACTGGGTGCACGCGCACCCGGACGCCACTGCGAAACGCGACATCGCCAAGGCCTTCGGCATCAAGGGCGCCGCCCGGATCGAGCTGAAGCGCCTGTTGAAGGAGCTTGAGGCCGAGGGCCTGCTGGAGCGTCGCCGCCGCCATTATCACGATGCCGAGCGTCTGCCGCCGGTCACCGTCATCCAGCTTCTACCGCCCGACAAGGACGGCGACATTTTCGCAAAGCCGATGGAATGGCAGGGCGACGGCCCGATGCCGCGCATCCTATACGCGGCGCTGAAATCCGATCCGGCGACCGCCCCGGGCGAGCGTATCCTGGCCCGCCTGATCGAGGTGCAGGGCGAAGACCACCAGTATCAGGCCCGCCTGATCCGCCGCATCGGCACGACGCAGCACCGGCTTGTCGGCATCTTCCGCCGCAATTCGGCCAGTCCAGAGGCTGGCGGGCGCATCTTGCCCATCGACAAGGGCCAGGACAAGGAATGGCAGGTCCCGCCGCATGAGATTCACGGCGCCCAGAATGGCGAGTTGGTCGAGGCTGAGCAGATCGGTCCGCGCGGTCGCATGGGCCTGCCCGTCGCGCGCATCCTGGAACGCCTGGGCGATCCCTCGGCCCCGCGTGCGGTCAGCCTGATCGCGATCCATCAGCACGGCATCCCCGATGACTTCCCCGACGAAGTCATTGCCGAGGCCGATGCCGCCAAGCCCGCGACCATGAAAGGTCGCGAGGATCTGCGCCACCTGCCGCTGGTCACAATCGACCCTTCGGATGCACGCGACCATGACGATGCCGTCGCGGCCGAGATCCGCGAGGATGGCGGGGCCGATATCTGGGTCGCCATCGCCGATGTGGCGCATTACGTCCGCCCGAACTCGGCACTTGACCGCGAGGCGCGAAAGCGCGGCAACTCGACCTATTTCCCCGACCGCGTCGTGCCGATGCTTCCGGACATCCTGTCGGGCGACCTGTGTTCGCTGCATGAAGGGGTGGATCGCCCCGTCATCGCGGTCAGGATGCGGCTTGACGCGCAGGGCAACAAGGTCAGCCACAGCTTCCATCGCGGCATGATGCATTCCGCCGCCAGCCTCAGCTATGAACAGGCGCAGGCGGCGGCGGACGGGAACCCGGACGATGCCACGGCTCCGCTTCTGGACAGCGTCATCCGGCCGCTCTGGCATGCCTATGCGCTGCTCAAGGCCGCGCGGGACCGTCGCCAGCCGCTGGAACTGGATCTGCCCGAACGCAAGATCATCCTGACCCCGGACGGGCGGGTGAAGTCGGTGAATTTCCGCGAACGCTTCGACGCCCACCGGCTGATCGAGGAATTCATGGTCCTGGCCAATGTCGCCGCCGCCGAGGAACTCGAACGCCTGCGCCGGCCGCTGCTGTATCGCGTGCACGAGGAGCCCTCGGCGGAAAAGCTGGATGCGCTGCGCGAGGTCGCCGAGGCGTCGGGGTTCACGCTGGCCAAGGGGCAGGTGTTGCAGACGCGCCACCTGAACCGGCTGCTGGAACAGGCCGAGGGGTCCGATTTCGACGAGCTGATCAACATGACCGCGCTGCGCTCCATGCAGCAGGCCTATTACCACCCCGAGAATTATGGCCATTTCGGGTTGGCGCTGCGCTCCTATGCGCATTTCACCTCACCCATCCGGCGCTATTCGGACCTGATCGTCCACCGTGCGCTGATCCTCGGCCATAAATGGGGCGACGACGGCCTGTCAGCCTGGGATATCGAAAATCTCAGCGAGACGGCGAAGCAGATCTCTGACAGCGAGCGTCGCTCGATGGCGGCGGAACGCGATACGACCGACCGTTACCTTGCCGCTTATCTTGCCGACCGCGTGGGGGCCGAGTTCACCGGGCGCGTCAGCGGGGTGCAAAAGTTCGGCGCCTTCATCCGTCTGGATGAAACCGGTGCCGACGGCCTTCTGCCCATCCGCGAGATCGGACGGGAATATTTCCACTATGACCCCGAGGCTCAGATCCTGATGGGATCGGAAACCGGGCTGGAAATCGGCATCGGTCAGCGCGTCACCGTGCGTCTTTCGGAAGCCGTGCCCACGACTGGCGGCCTGATGCTGGAATTGCTTGAGGTCGAGGGGCGGCCGCTGCCCCAAGGGGGCGCTGGTCGCGGTGGCAAGGGGCCGCAACGGCGCCGCGCCACGCAATCGCGCCTGTCCGAGGTCAAGCGCGCGCAGAAACGTCGCCGCATCCGCCGCGAACGCTAGGCCTGCGCAGCCTGAAATGAAGAAAGGCGGGGCCGATGGCACCCGCCTTTTTCACTGTTTCGAAAATACCCCGGGGGTGCGGGGGCCGCGCCCCCGCTGGTCCGGAAAGATCAGCCGATCGCTGCGGCGCGGACGTCGGCGTCAATCTTGTCGGCATACTGGGCGAAATTGTCGCTGAACATCCCGACCAGTTTCTTCGCCTGCGCGTCATAGGCCGAGGTATCGGCCCAGGTCTGGCGCGGGTCCAGCAGCTTGTCCTCGACACCGGGGACCGAAACCGGAACCTCGAAGCCGAAATTCGGATCCTTGCGGAACTCGACCTTGTTCAGCGATCCGTCCAGCGCCGCGGTCAGCAGCGCGCGGGTCGCCTTGATCGGCATGCGCTTGCCGGTGCCGAAGGCGCCGCCGGTCCAACCGGTGTTCACCAGCCAGCAATTCGCGCCGGTCGCGTTGATCTTGTCCTGCAGCAGCTTGCCATAGACTTCCGGGCGGCGCGGCATGAAGGGTGCGCCGAAGCAGGTCGAGAAGGTCGGGGTCGGCTCGACGACGCCCACCTCGGTTCCCGGCGTCTTCGAGGTGAAGCCCGACAGGAAGTGGTACATGGCCTGTGCCGGCGTCAGACGCGCGATCGGCGGCAGGACGCCATAAGCGTCGCAGGTCAGCATGATCACGTTCTTCGGCATGCCGCCCAGCGAGGTCTCGGACGCGTTCGAGATCTGGTCCAGCGGATAGGCGCAGCGCATGTTGTCGGTGATCGAGTTGTCCTCGAAATCCAGCTCCAGCGTGTCGGGATCGAAGACCATGTTCTCGATCACGGTGCCGAAGTTGAAGCAGGTCGCATAGATTTCCGGCTCGGCCTCGGCAGACAGGTTGATGGTCTTGGCGTAGCAGCCACCTTCGAAGTTGAAGATGCCGTGATCCGACCAGCCATGTTCGTCATCGCCGATCAGCGTGCGCGAGGGATCGGCCGACAGCGTGGTCTTGCCGGTGCCCGACAGGCCGAAGAAGATCGCCGCGTCATCCGGGTTGCCGATCGCGTGGTTTGCCGAGCAGTGCATCGGCATCACGCCTTTTTCCGGCAGGATATAGTTCAGCAGCGTGAAGACCGACTTCTTGTTCTCGCCCGCATAGGCGGTGTTGCCGATCAGGATCAGCTTCTTGTCGAAGTTCAGCGCGATCACGGTTTCCGAACGGCAGCCGTGACGGGCCGGGTCGGCCTTGAAGGTCGGGCAGTTGATGATGGTGAATTCCGGCGCGAAGCTGGCCAGCTCGGCCGCCTCGGGGCGGCGCAGCAGGTGACGGATGAACAGGCTGTGCCAGGCCATCTCGGTCACAAGGCGCACGTCAAGGCGCAGCGCGGGATCGGCGCCGCCGAACAGGTCCTGAACGTAGTAGTCCTTGCCCTTCATGTGCGCGAGCATGTCGGCATGAAGGCGGTCGAAGGCCTCGGGATCCATGGGCTTGTTGTTTTCCCACCAGATCGAATTCTCGACCGAGGGGGTGCGCACGACGAACTTGTCCTTGGGCGAACGCCCGGTATGGGCGCCGGTCGACACAAGGAACGTGCCGCCCAGACCCAGCTTGCCTTCACCGCGCGCGACGGCGGCCTCGATCAGGGCAGGCTCCAGCAGGTTGTAATAGACATTGCCAAGCCCCGTGATCCCTTGATCTTCGAGACGGCAATTCGGATTTACGCGCGGGTCGGACATGTCCTGAAAGCTCCTGATGATCGACGGGCCGGCAGGACCGGCCGTTGCCCCGTGCTATAGCATGGCAATCGCGTGACGAAACCGGGCATGGGAGCGGGTTTAGCGCAACCAGCGAGTGTTCGCGCCAACATTCGTCTACACTTGGGGTTAAGGCAGGGCGTCAAGTCGCCGTCCTGCGGGGTTTTTCACCTGACCGGAGAAATAGTTTCAACTATGACCGACAGTGACGCCGTGATCCTTCATGCCTCGTCCGTGGAAGTCTCGGGTCGGGGCCTGCTGATTCTCGGCGCATCGGGTTCGGGCAAGTCCAGCCTTGCGCTGTCTCTGATGGCACTGGGGGGCGTGCTGGTCGCCGATGACCGGACGCGGGTCTGCCTTCAGCAGGGGCGACTGATCGCGGATTGCCCCGAGGCGATCCGCGGCCGGATCGAGGCGCGGGGCGTCGGCATCCTTGCCGCCGACTATGCCGGTGCGGTTGAACTGACCCTGGCGGTGGACATGGACCGGGCCGAGCCCGAACGCCTGCCGCCCCGTCGTCACCTTGCCGTGCTTGGGGTCGACCTGCCCCTTGTCCTTGGGCAGGGGCGTGGTCATCTTGCATCTGTCCTGCGACAATATCTTGTGGCCGGGCGCGCGGATCGCGACGAGGCTTGACCCCGACGCATATGTGCCGCCCCCTTGAGGGAAGCCGCTTTTCACGAAGCACGCGAAGATTGTCATGAACCAGACCGCGAAACCCGAAGAACAGACCCAGCGCGTCGTTCTTGTCACCGGACCCTCCGGGGCAGGGCGGTCGACGGCCATCGATGTTCTTGAGGATCTTGGCTATGAGGCCATCGACAACCTGCCGCTATCGCTGGTCCCGCGTCTTCTGGACGGGCCCGCGCGCGGTGTGCCGCTGGCGCTGGGGCTGGATGTCCGCAACCGCGACTTCTCTGCCGCGAACGTGATCGAACTTATCGATCGGCTGACCCGGCTTCCCGATTATGAACCCGAGGTGCTGTTCCTTGACTGCTCGACCGAGCAGCTTTTGCGACGGTTCAATGAAACCCGGCGCCGCCATCCCCTGCGCAGCGAAGGCGCGCCGCTGGACGCCATCATGGCGGAACGCGACATGCTGGCCGCCGTACGCTCGCGCGCGGATGTTCTGGTCGATACGTCGGAGCTGTCACCGCACGATCTGAAGGCGGAACTGGCGCGCTGGTTCGATGTCGATCCGGGGCGCCGGCTGACCGTGTCGGTCCAATCCTTTTCCTATAAACGCGGGGTTCCGCGCGGCGTCGACATGATGTTCGATTGCCGCTTTCTGTCGAACCCACATTGGGAGCCGGGATTGAGACCGCTGGATGGGCGCGATCCGGCGGTTCAGGCCTATGTGACGGCCGATCCCCGATTCGCGGAATTCTTCGAAAAGGTGCGCGATCTTGTACTTTTCGCGCTCCCTGCCCATCTAGATGAAGGTAAGGCGCACCTGGTAATCGGTTTCGGGTGCACCGGAGGGCAACATCGTTCCGTCACATTGGCCGAAAAAATGGCAGACGCGCTTGCGAAAGCTGGCTGGCAGGTGTCAATTAGACATAGGGAACTTGAACGCCGTGAGAAGGCGCCGGCACCTGCGGAAGATGGTCTGACACCAGACCATCACGCGGTCTCGGCGTAGCTTTGACGGCAGACCTTGCGTGGTGGGGTAATTTGATCGGAATTGTCATCGTGGCGCACGGAGGGCTCGCTCGGGAATATCTCTCGGCGGTCGAGCATGTCGTGGGGCCGCAGTCGGGAATTCGTGCCGTGACGATCGAGGAGAATCACGATCGCGGCGAAAAGCAGGCGGAAATCTGCGCCGCTGCCGACTCGGTTGATACCGGGGACGGGGTGGTCGTCGTGACCGACCTTTTCGGGGGCTCGCCTTCGAACCTGTCGCTGATGGCCTGTCACCGACGAAATCGGTCCATTCTATATGGCGCGAACCTGCCGATGCTGGTCAAGCTCGCCAAGTCCCGCAAACTTCCGGTCGCGGATGCCGTGACCCTCGCCAAGGATGCCGGGCGGAAATACATCAACAGCTACGATGTTCTGCCCGCCGACATCATCCCCGTCCCCAACCGCGCCGCCTCATGAACGAGATGAGCAACGGGGCCGTGACCCGCGATCTGAAAATCGTTAACGAAAAGGGCCTGCACGCGCGGGCCAGCGCGAAATTCGTCGAAACGGTCGAGAAATTCGATGCCCAGGCCACCGTCGAAAAAGACGGGATGAGCGTTTCGGGCGACTCGATCATGGGCCTGCTGATGCTGACCGCGCCGCGTGGCAGCACGATCCGCGTGACCACCCGAGGGGTGCAGGCCGGTGAACTGGCAGAAGCCCTCAGCGCGCTTGTCGGAGATTATTTCGGCGAAGGCATGTAGGGCCAGAACGTGGCCCGCGAATCCTATCACCACGGAAACCTGCGTCAGGCATTGGTCGAAGCGACCGTGCGCCTGATCGAGGAAAAGGGTCCTCAGGGCTTTACCCTGGCCGAGGCGGCGCGACTGGTCGGTGTCAGTGCCGCTGCGCCCTATCGCCATTTCACCGGCCGTGACGAACTGGTCGAGGAAATTGCCCGTCAGGGTTTCGAAGATTTTGCCGACCGGCTTGGGGCCGCGCTGGCCTCGGGTCGGACGCCGCTGGGCGCGTTCCTGGCGATGGGGCAGGCCTATCTGTCCTTTGCCGCCGAAAGGCGCGGCTATTACATCGCGATGTTCGAATCCGGGATCTCGATTGCCGGCAATTCCGGCCTGACCCAGGCGGCCGAGCGAGCACGGGGCACGCTGCTGCGCGCAGCCGAGGATCTGTTCCAGAACGTCCCCGCCGACCGGCGCCCCCCGGCCGGGATGGCCGCAGATCACATCTGGGCATTGAGCCACGGCGTTGTCGAACTGTTCAGCCGCGGCAAGCCGGGTGGACGCTCTCCCATCTCTCCCTCGGACATGCTGGAAAGCGGTACGCTGATCTATCTGCGCGGACTGGGCGTCATCACATCCTGATTTTTTCGCTGACCCTATTGAAGCGTGACTTTTGGTCTCCATTTATGTAAATGTGATTAACATTCACATCGAAAGGGACGCCAATGAACAGCTATATCGCCCCGCGACCGTCGGTGTTGGACCGGATCGGATCGGCACTTGCCGGAATCCGGGACTGGCTGGACGAACGCGGCAAGGGGGCCTGGATCGTCGCCATGATCCTGGGCTTCGTTTTCTTCTGGCCCGTGGGCCTTGCCATCCTTGGCTATATGATCTGGAGCAAACGCATGTTTTCCTGCCGTCACCGCCATGACCACCACGCGCGCCATGACCGTTTCGCAAGCCGTGGATATTCCGCGCCGACCGGCAACGCCGCCTTCGATGCCTATCGCGATGAAACGCTGAAGCGGCTTGAGGACGAGCACCGCGAATTCCTGGACTTCCTGCAGAAGCTGCGCGAGGCCAAGGACAAGGCCGAGTTCGACCAGTTCATGCAGGGTCGCAAGGACGAGCCCCGCGAATTGCAGTCGTGATGCGAAAAGGGGCCGGGAAATTCCCGGCCCCCTTTGGTCAATAGGAGTAGTCGGCGTAGATCCGGCTCAGATCTCCGTCCCATTCTCCGTGATACTTCTCCAGCAATTCGTCGGCCGGCACCTTGCCGCTGTCGACGCTTTCGCGCAGGGCGTTCAGGAAATGGGTCTCGTCCGGGATCAGACCGCCGGCACCGGGACGGGCACGCGTCTTCAGGCCGTATTCGGCGATGTCCAGCACCTCGCGCGCGATGTCGCGCAGGTGAAGCCCCTCGAACTCGCCCTGAAGCCCTTGGCGCGCGGCCGCGACGCGCAAGCCGTCGCGCTGCTCGGCGCTCCACCCACGGCACAGGTCCCATGCGGCGTCCAGCGCGCCCTGGTCATATATCAGGCCGACCCACAGCGCGGGCAGGGCGCAAAGCCGCCGCCACGGACCACCATCGGCACCGCGCATCTCGATGAACTTTTTCACGCGGGCTTCGGGGAAGACGGTGGTCAGGTGGTCCGCCCAGTCTGACAGTGTCGGAATCTCGCCCGGCAGGGCGGGCAGCTTGCCCTTCATGAAGTCGCGGAAGCTTTGCCCAAGCGCGTTGATGTATTTCCCGTCGCGGTAGACGAAGTACATCGGCACATCCAGGACATAGTCGACCCAGGCCTCGTACCCCATGCCGCTTTCAAAGGCGAAGGGCAGCAGGCCGGTGCGTGCGTCGTCAAGGTTCTGCCAGATATGAGCGCGCCAGCTTTTCATCCCGTTCGGCTTGCCGTCAAGGAAGGGCGAATTGGCGAAAAGGGCGGTTGCGATGGGCTGCAGGGCCAAGGCCACGCGCAGCTTCTGCACCATGTCCGCTTCGCTTGCGAAGTCCAGGTTCACCTGCACCGTGCAGGTGCGATACATCATCTGCGTGCCCAGCGTGCCGACCCGGCCCATATAGTCGGTCATCAGCCGATAGCGGCCCTTCGGCATCATCGGCATCTGGTCCTGCGTCCAGATCGGGGCAGCGCCAAGGCCGATGAAGCCCGCGCCCAGATCATCGGCCACGGACTTCACTTCGGCCAGATGACCGTTCACCTCGTCGCAGGTCTGGTGGATGGTTTCGACCGGTGCGCCAGACAGTTCCAGCTGGCCGCCGGGTTCAAGGCTGACATTGGCGCCGTCCCGCTCCAGCCCGATGATGTTCTCGCCCTCGCGCACCGGGGTCCAGCCGAAACGGTCGCCGATGCCTTCCAGCATGGCCTTGACCGTGGGTGTCCCCTGCGGCCCGTCATAGGGAAGGGGCTTCAGGTCGGAATGGCGATAACCGAATTTCTCGTGCTCGGTCCCGATGCGCCAGCTGTCCTTGGGTTTCTCGCCCGACGAGATGTACTCTGCCAGTTGCTCGGGACGCTCGATCGGGCCGCCGCCCTGCTGTGGAATGGACATCGGTGGCCTTTCAGATTGCCTTGAACGCCACAGGTGACAATCTGCGCGCGTCAAGTCAAGCGCGTGTGGCCTTGCCTGCGCCAAAGGGTCTGAATGGCAGGCCCTTCGGTCGCCAGCGCGGCCGAGACGCGCCCCAGGTCAAAGTCGGGCAACGCGGCAAAGGCGCTGGCCAGAAGCTCGGTACCGCTGGCGTCGACGGGGATCAGAAGCGCTTGTCCGTCAAGACTTTTCAACCGCCAGTAAAGCCGCCCGTTCAGCCGCATCAGCCGGATTTCGGACAGGTCGCGCAATGCGATTTCTCCGCCCAGCAACCGGTCGGGCGAAAGATAGCGGATCGCGCCCTCGTCCAGCTCGACAAGACCGGGCGCGGTGGCGTGGCTTCTGAAGCGCATCCGCCGCCGGGCATCCAACGCCCAGACGGCGGAAACCGTCCCGATCAGCGTGCCGATCGGGCCATAGATCCAGCCGCCCCGCGAGATTACCCAGATCCCGAACGCCGTCACAACAAGCGCCGAAAGGGTTTCGGTCCAGGGACGCAGCTTTTCGGCAAGCTCGGGGCGGATCAATCACAACTCCCGCGACATGTCGCGGTGGGGGATGCCCGCGTCGTCATATTCCGGCCCGAAGGCGGTGAAGCCCAGCTTCTCGTAAAAGCCGATCGCATGGGTCTGCGCGCCAAGCTTGGCGCGGGTGACGCCGGGCTGGGTGCGCAGCTGGTCCAGCGCGGCGCGGATCAGGGCGGCGCCCATGCCCGTGCCACGCGCCGACCGCAGCACCGCCACGCGACCGATCTTGCCCGTCTCGCCGACCAGCAGGATGCGCGCGGTGCCGATGGCGCGGCCCTGATCGTCGCGCGCCAGCAGATGGATCGCCTCGCCGTCGCGGCCGTCCCATTCCTCGGCCTCGGGAACCGATTGCTCGATCACGAAGACCTCGTGCCGGATGGCGCGGCAGGTATCGATATCCTCGGTCCGTTCGATCATGCGAAGTAACGCTCCAGAATGCGGCGATAGATGCGGGAAAGCTGCCGGACCTGTTCGGCCGGGACGCGCTCGTTCACCTGATGCATGAAATGGCCGACAAGGCCGAATTCAAGGACCGGGCAGTGATCCTTGACGAAACGCGCGTCCGAAGTCCCGCCCGAGGTCGACAGTGCCGGATCAAGCCCGGTTTCGTCGCGCACGACATCGCGGACCATCTCGACGAAGGGGCCGGGGCGGGTCAGGAAGCTTTCACCCGACACCTGCGTTTCGATGTTGAATTCGACCCCGGTCTCGGCCTCGATCCCGGCGGCACGGTCGCGGATCATCCGGTCCAGCGTGTGCGAGGTATGCGCGTCGTTGAAGCGGATGTTGATCCGAGCGCTGGCGCGTTCGGGGATCACGTTCGAAGCCGGGTTGCCGCAATCGACGGTCGTGACCTGCAGGCCCGAAGGGTCGAAATGCTCGGTCCCGTGGTCCAGCGGTTCGGCAGCCAGTTCGTTCAGCAACCGCACCAGCGCGTGGATCGGGTTGCGCGCGCGGTGCGGATAGGCCGAATGGCCCTGAACCCCGCGCGCCACGATGTCGAGGGTCATCGAGCCGCGGCGTCCGATCTTGATCATCTCTCCCATGCGGTCGGGGTTCGACGGCTCGCCGACGATGCACACGTCCATGCGTTCGTCATGCTCGCGCATCCAGTCCAGCAGGGCGCGGGTGCCGTCAAGGCTGACGCCTTCTTCGTCCCCGGTGATGGTCAGCACGATCGCGCCGTCGGGGCGGCATTCGCGCACGAAGCCGATGGCGGCGGCGACAAAGGCCGCGACGCCGGACTTCATGTCGGTCGCGCCCCGGCCCCAGATCCAGCCATTTTCCTGATGGCCCGAGAAGGGCGGGTGGGTCCAGCTGGACAGCTCGCCCGGCGGCACGACATCGGTATGTCCGTTGAAGCCGAAGCTGCGCGCCGCGCCCTTGGCGCCCCAGCGGGCGAACAGGTTCGGCGTGCCGTTGCGGTCCGCGCGGTGGCATTCGAAGCCCGCGGCGGTCAGTTCCTGGGACAGCAGGTCCAGCGCGCCGCCCTCTGCCGGCGTCACCGAGGGGCATCGGATCAGGCGGGCAGTCAGGTCGGCGGGATCCGGGGTTGCGGTCATGTGGTCGTCTCCTGTGTTCCCTTGGGGATTACACCGGCGCGCCAATCAGTTCCAGCGCGCGACGCATCAGATTCAGACCCGTCAGCACCAGCAGGACCAGCGTCCAGCGACGGAACTGCGCGACGTCCAGCCGGTCATGGGCCAGATTTCCAAGCCACATCCCGATCAGTGCCGGAATCACGATGACCGCGGACAGCGGCAGCGTCTGCTGGTTCAGCAGCCCCGATTGCAGATGCGAGACGGTCAGCGCCGCCGCTCCGATGCAGAAGACGACGCCCTGCGCCCGCATCTGTTCATCCTTGGGTGCGCGGATCGACAACAGATAGACAAGCAGCGGCGGCCCCCAGATGCCCGAGATGCCGCCGTAAAGGCCCCCGACGATCCCGGTCACGATCTCGACCCGGCGGCGGTGGTGGACGGGAATTGCAAGGCTTCGGCCTGCCAACTGCCACAGCGCGAAAAGCGAGATGGGCACCCCAAGCAGCGCATACATCACCCATTGCGGGACGCGGGTCGCGAACATCGCGCTGACCGGGATGAACAGCACGACCATCGCGATATGCCAGCGATAGGCGCAGACCGCCTGCCAGGCCGGTCCGGGGCCCTGACGCAGCGCCTGCCAGACATTGGTCAGCAGCACCGGCAGGATCACCGCCGCCAGCGCCTGTCGCGCGCTCAGGATCGAGCCGAGCGCCGACATCATGATCATGGGCATCGCGAAACCGATGGCGCCCTTCACGAAGCCGGAAAACAGCGTGACCGCCATCGCGATCCAGAAAACCAGGGGGTCGAGTCCGAACATGCCCAAGCCATAGCCCTTGGGGCGGTGGATGCAAGCGCGGGCGACCGGACATATTCGTGCGAATGTTGTATCCATTGCGCATGATAGTTGCGCTGCGATTGCGAAGCAGCTAGACATGCTGCATCGCCGAATGTGCGCTGCAGCAGCAGAAGGATGGCCCATGAAGGACGCGACGACCCTTTCCGCCGATATCCCCCAGGACCTGCTTGGACAGGCTAGGGACATGCTGCCCGACATCGGCGGGCTGCTCGATTCGGCCATTTCCGCGCTGCGGAGCCGCGTCGCGCCCGCGGGCAAGCCCGATGCCGCGCTTCTGGACCGTCACCAGCACGCCGCGCACGCCCTGTCCTGGATCGCGACCTATGTCGAGGCGATCCGCCAGCTGACCGGTTGGGCCGGTCGGCTGCACGAGGCTGGCGGCCTGGGTCGCACCGAGGCGCTGATCCTGCAGATCGGGCTGGGCGAATACCTGACCCAGCTGGCTGGCGGCATCCCGATGAGCCAGACGGAATTCGCGCGCCTGTCGGATCTTGGCATCGACTGGCAGCCCGGCGCAGCCGCGCGGCTGCTGATGGCCGGGAACACGCCCGAGGCGCGGGCCGAACTGGCGCGCACCATGCAGGCCGATCTGGGGCAGGCGACCTTCGGGGCATCCGGCCTTGATGACGAGCTTGAGATGATCCGCGCCCAGTTCCGCCGCTATGCCGATGAACGGGTGGTGCCCAATGCCCATGAATGGCACCTGCGCGACCAGCTGATCCCCATGGAGATCATCCGAGAACTGGCCGAACTGGGTGTGTTCGGGCTGACCATCCCCGAGGAATTCGGCGGTCTGGGCATGTCAAAGGCCGCGATGGTCGTCGTGACCGAGGAATTGTCGCGCGGCTATATCGGCGTGGGCAGCCTTGGCACCCGCAGCGAAATCGCGGCGGAACTGATCCTGTGCGGCGGGACCGAGGCGCAAAAGGCGCAATGGCTGCCCGGCCTCGCCTCGGGCGAGATCCTGTCGACCGCGGTCTTTACCGAACCGAATACCGGCTCGGATCTTGGCAGCCTGCGCACCCGCGCGGTTCGCGACGGCGACGACTGGCTGATCACCGGCAACAAGACCTGGATTACCCATGCGCAGCGCAGCCATGTCATGACGCTGCTGGCGCGCACCGATCCCGAAACGAGCGATTGGCGCGGGCTGTCGATGTTCCTGGCCGAGAAGACGCCCGGCAGCGACGAGGATCCCTTTCCGACGCCCGGCATGACCGGGGGCGAGATCGGCGTCCTGGGCTATCGCGGGATGAAGGAATACGAGCTTGGCTTTGACGGCTTCCGGGTCGAGGGTGCGAACCTTCTGGGGGGCGAACCCGGCAAGGGCTTCAAGCAGCTGATGGAGACCTTCGAATCCGCGCGCATCCAGACCGCCGCCCGCGCCGTCGGGGTCGCGCAATCGGCTTGCGAGGCGGGGTTGCGCTATGCGGTCGAGCGGCGGCAGTTCGGCAGACCCCTGGCCGAGTTCCCGCGCGTCGCGGACAAGCTGGCCCTGACCGCCGTGGAAATCGTGATTGCCCGGCAGCTGACCTATTTCAGCGCCTGGGAAAAGGATCACGGCCGGCGCTGCGATCTTGAGGCGGGCATGGCGAAGCTTCTGGCCGCGCGCGTCGCCTGGGCCGCGGCGGACAATGCGCTGCAGATTCACGGCGGCAACGGCTTTGCGCTGGAGTACCCGGTCAGCCGCCTGCTTTGCGACGCGCGCATCCTGAATATCTTCGAAGGAGCGGCCGAGATTCAGGCGCAGGTTATTGCACGCAGGTTACTGTCCTGACGCGAAAAAACCGGCCACGGCTGGACAGATTGCGGCGATCAGGCATTATGTGCGGCAATACACAAACGGAGCTGCCAATGACCCGCATCCTCAGCTTTACCGCAGCCGCGGTGGCCCTTGCCACGCTTGCGGCCTGCGAGCCGACCGGCTCCAGTGGCCCCGGCAGCAATATTCCCACCGGCCCCTATGTGCTGGTCGGCATCGGTTCCGATACCGTGCCCCAGCGCAATGTCGGCCTGACCATCGAGTCGGATGGCTCGATCTCGGGGCAGGCGCCGTGCAACCACTATTCCGCGCCGCAGGTCGCCGAACCGCCGGGCTTCAAGCTTGGGCCGCTGACCACGACCAAGATGGCCTGTGGCGGCAAAGCCGGCGCGCTTGAGCAGCGTTACTTCAACGCGCTCTCGCAGGCTGACGGCATCAGCTACAAGGGTGGGGTGCTGGTGATCACCGGCGGGCCGTCCTACCTGACCTTCGAGCCGGGCTACCGCAAGGAATGACCCGCTATGCGGGCTGGCTGGCAGGACCGGCTGGCCCGCACGCTGCCTAGCTATGGCTGACTTCGCTGGCCGTCAGGCGCGCGACGAGCCGTGCGCGCGCGGGCGGCAGCGGCTTTCCGGCATGAAATTCGGCCAGACGCGTTTGCAGGAAGTGACCCGTCAAGCGCAACGCATCGGCAATGCCGCCATTGCCGCAGCCACCCAGCAGCGCGGGCAGTGGCAGCAGCCTTGGCGCCCAGTCCCCGGCACCCGCGGCGCTGACGGCCCGCCCCGATCTTGGGCTGACATAGGCCAGACCCTGCCGCGCGCCAGTCACCGCGCAGCTTGACAGGTCCAGTCCAAAGCCCAGTTCGTCCAGCAGTTGCATTTCCCATCTGAGATAGCTTTCCGCCCAGCCTTGCCCGGCATCGATGCGGTCCAGCAGCGCCTCGGTCGCGTCTGCAAGGGCGGGGTGGGGATCGCGTTCGGGCAGGGCATAGGTCAGCAGCGAGGTGACGGCATTCGTTCCGGCAAGGGCATCGGCGCTGTCCATCAGACCCGGGCGTGCGCGCAGCGGCTCGACCGTGAAGGTGCCCAGATGCTCTTCGATCCGGGCGCGCCAGCGCAGGCTGAGGCGGTTGCCCGGTTGCAGCATCGCGGCCCGCTTGCTGCTGGCCCCACCAGGCACGAGTCCCGACACCAGGCCCGCATCGCGTGACAGCACGGTCAGGATCACGGCGTTCTCTCCGTGCCTGCGCTGCGTCATCACGCTGGCTTCGCCCTGCCATTCCATCGTCACGCCTTTCCTTCGCCGTTACCCTGCCGCAGATTGGCAGACAGGAACAAGGAGAGTGTCATGTTGAAACCCTGGATCGAGGCTCAGGCGCGGCTGGTTGAGGTGGCGGCGGGTCGTGCGTTTGCGGATCTGGTGATCCGTGGCGGGGTCTGGGTCAATGTCCACACGCGCGAGACGATCGCGGGCATCGACATTGCGGTTGCGGACGGGCGTATCGCCTATGTCGGGCCGGAGGCCGCCCCCTCGATCGGGCCGCAGACGCAGGTGATCGAGGCTGCGGGACGCTTCATGGTGCCGGGTCTGATCGACGCGCATATGCATGTCGAATCGGGAATGCTGACTCCTGCGGGCTTTGCGGGCGCGGTCATCCCGCATGGCACGACGACCATCTTCCACGACCCGCACGAGATCGCCAATGTGCTGGGGCTGGAAGGTGTGCGGCTGATGCGGGACGAATCGCTGCTGCAGCCGATCAGCATGTTCACGCAGATGCCCAGTTGCGCCCCCTCGGCACCGGGACTGGAGACGACGGGGTCGCCCATCAGCGAGGGCGAGGTGGCGCAGGCGATGGGCTGGGACGGTATCATCGGACTGGGTGAGATGATGAACTTTCCCGGCGTCGCGGCTGGCGATCCCCAGATGCTGGGCGAAATCGCGGCAACCCGCGCCTCCGGCAAGACGGTCGGTGGCCATTATGCCAGCCCCGATCTTGGGCGGCCCTTCCACGCCTATGTCGCGGGGGGCGCGGCGGACGATCACGAAACCACCAATGAAGAGCAGGGCATTGCCCGCGTCCGGCAGGGCATGGGCTGCATGATGCGACTGGGTTCAGCATGGTATGACGTCGAAACCCAGATCACCGCGATCACCGAAAAGGGGCTGGACCCGCGCTTCTTCATCCTGTGCACCGATGACAGCCATTCGGGCACGCTGGTCCATGACGGCCACATGAACCGCGTCGTGCGCCATGCCATCGATTGCGGCTGCGATCCGCTGATCGCGATCCAGATGGCCACGATCAATGCCGCCAGTCATTTCGGGGTCGAACGCGAGCTGGGTTCGATTACCCCCGGTCGGCGCGCCGATGTCATCCTGACCTCGGACCTGCGGGCGCTGCCGATCGAGGCCGTCATCGCCCAAGGGCAGTTGGTTGCCGAAAACGGGCAGCTTCTGGTCGATTGCCCCCGCATCGAGTGGCCGGAGTCGGCGCGGAACTCGGTCCATCTTGGCAAGCAGCTGGCCGGGCCCGACTTCGCGGTCCGGGCCAGCGGCGACAGAGCCCGTGTTCGCGTCATCGGCGTTGTCGAGAATCAGGCCCCGACCCGCGCGCTTGAGGCCGAGTTGCCGATCCGCGACGGCGTGATTGAGGGGCAGGGCGAGGTCTGCCAGATTGCCCTGGTCGAGCGCCACCGCGGCACGGGCGGGGTCGTGAACGGATTCGTCTCAGGCTTCGGCTATCAGGGGCGGGTCGCGGTCGCCTCGACCGTGGCGCATGACAGCCACCACATGATCGTGGTCGGCACCGACCGCGACACGATGGCGGCGGCGGCCAACCATCTGGGCCAGGTCGGTGGCGGTGTCACCGTCTTCCGCGACGGGGCCGAACTTGCGACGGTGGCGCTGCCCATCGCCGGGCTGATGTCCGACCTGCCGGCGACCGAAGTCGCCGAGGCCGCGCAGGCCATCGTTCAGGCCATGCTGGATTGCGGCTGCAGCCTGAACAACGCCTATATGCAGCATTCGCTGCTGGCGCTGGTGGTGATCCCGGAGTTGCGTATCTCGGACCTGGGAATCGTGGATGTGCGCAGCTTCGAACTCGTTGACCTGATCGTCTAGACCAGGTGCGAGGCGTCGCCATCCCGGGCGACGCTCAGGAATTGTGCCCGGTCCCGAAGCGTCTCGAACAGCTCGGGGCCGGTTCCCGTCAGGAAGGCCTGGGCGCGCAGCGCGGTGATTTCGTCATAAAGGGCGGCGCGGCGGTCGGCGTCCAGATGGGCGGCCACCTCGTCCAGCAGCAGCACCGGGGTTTCGTCGGCAAGCGCACGGGCATTGGCAAGGATCAGCGACAGCAGCAGGGCTTTCTGCTCTCCGGTCGAGGACAGGGCGGCAGGCATGTCCTGAGGGCCCCAATGCGCGCCAAGATCTGCCCGGTGTGGGCCGGTCAGGGTCCGACCGGCGGCCATGTCGCGTCCGCGACCCTCGGACAGACGGGTCGCGATGCTGTCAGGGTCGGGATCGTCGGCGGCGCCTTCGCCGGGCAGCAACGTCAGGGTCGCGGCGGGAAAGGCGGTTTCAGCCCCGTCCTGCGCGGCCATGATCCGGGCAATGGCGTCCAGCCTGTTGCGGGTGATCGCGGCACCGGTATCGGCCATCTGCAGTTCAAGCGCCCGGTACCAGCCTGCATCGCGGACCTCGTCGCGCAGCAACCGGTTCCGTTCGCGCATCGATTTCTCATAAGCCAGCGCATCCTCGGCATGGCCGGGGGTGAAGCTCAGCGTGATGCGATCCAGAAAGCGCCGACGCGCTTCCGGGGCATCGGCCCATAGCCGGTCCATCGCCGGCGTCAGCCAGATGACCCGCATCAGGCTGCCAAGCGCCACCTGCGTCGATGCCTTGTCATCTATGGCGACTTCGCGCGAAAGGCCGGGCAGGGCGCGGGTCGTGACCTGACGTTCACCGATCACCGCCCGGACCTGCCAGCCGACATCCGGCCCCCTGCGCGCCTGATCGCCCGGCGCCGCCCCCCGCATCCCGCGACCGGGCGAGAGCATGGAGATGGCTTCAAGGATGTTGGTCTTGCCAGCGCCGTTCGGCCCGTGGATCGCCACGGGCCGTTGATCTGGTTCAAGCTGAAGCCGGTCCCAGCTGCGGAACTGGGTCAGGTGCAGGTGGGTAAGCGTCACACGCGCATCGGCATGACGACATAAACCGCGGTGGTGTCGCCGCCTTCGCGGATCAGCGCCGCGTCGCCCGAACCGTTGAACAGGAAGACCGCGTTTTCGCGATCGATCTGGCCCGCGATCTCATGCAGGTATTTCGCGTTGAAGCCGATCTCCAGCGGCTCGTCTGCATAGGCGACGGGCAGCTCTTCCTCGGCCGCGCCCGAATCGGGGGCGTTGACCGACAGGACCAGCCGGTCTTCGTCCAGCGACAGCTTGACCGCGCGCGAGCGTTCGCTGCTGACGGTGGCGACGCGGTCGACGGCCTTGGCGAAGTCACCGGCGTCCACCTCCAGCTTGCGGGTGTTTCCGGCAGGGATGACGCGCGAGTAATCGGGGAAGGTGCCGTCGATCACCTTCGAGGTCAGGGTGATGGTCGGCGTGGCGAAGCGCACCTTCGTCTCGCTGACCGAAACGGCGATCGGGGTCGCGTCGTCATCCAGCAACTTGCGCAGTTCGGTCACGGTCTTGCGGGGCACGATCACGCCCGGCATCTCGGCCGCGCCGTCGGGCAGGGGGGCGTCGATCCGCGCAAGACGGTGCCCATCGGTCGCCACGCAGCGCAGCGACGGCCCTTCTTCGCCCTGCGCCACATGCATGTAGACGCCGTTCAGGTAATAGCGCGTCTCTTCGTTCGATATCGCGAATTTCGACTTGTCGAACAGCCGGCGCAGGACCACCGCGGGGGCCGAAAAATTCGCCGGGTATTCCGACGAGGACATCACCGGGAAATCCTCGCGCGGAAGGGTCGCAAGGCTGAAATTCGACCGACCTGCCAGGACCGACAGGCGGCCCGAATTGGGATCAAGGTCAAGTTGCACCAGCGCGCCATCGGGCAGCTTGCGGGCTATGTCGTTCAGCATGCTGGCCGATACGGTGGTCGCGCCGGGGCGCTCGACCTGGGCATTGGTCAGATAGACGATTTCGGTGTCCAGATCGGTCGCGCGGAAGCTGACGCCCTCGGGCGTCGTCTCGATCAGGACATTGGCCAGAATCGGGATCGTGTTGCGCCGCTCGACAACGGACTGGGCCTGAGAAACTGCCTTAACCAGATCGGCACGTTCGATCGCAAATTTCATGGTCGGTCCTTATGTCACTCTCGCGGCGGGAAGGGTGACTATAAGACCCAACCCGGTGCCGGGCAATTTCGCAGATTTGCCCGGCGGGTCAAGCGGATCAGGCCTCAAGAAGACGGCGCAGCAGGTCGATATCTTCTGCAAGGCTGCGATCGGCACTGCGCAGCTCCTCGATCTTCCTGACACCGTGCATGATGGTGGTGTGATCGCGCCCGCCAAAACGGCGCCCGATCTCGGGCAGCGAACGCGAGGTCATCTGCTTGGACAGGTACATCGCGATCTGGCGCGGGCGCGCGACGGTGCGCACGCGCTTCGGCCCGATCATGTCGGACAGGCGGATATTGTAATGTTCGGCCACCTTGCGCTGGATCTCTTCGATCGAGACCTTGCGGTCATTTGCGCGCAGGATGTCGGCCAGGCATTCCTGGGTCATGTCCAGCGTGATTTCGCGGCCCATCAGGCTGGCGAAGGCGAACAGGCGCTGCAACGCGCCTTCCAGCACGCGCACGTTCGAGGTGATGCGGTGGGCCAGGAATTCCAGCACGCCCGGCGCCAGCTGCAGCCCCGGATATTGCAGGCGGAAAACGTCGGTCTTGGATTGCAGGATGCCCAGGCGCAATTCGTAATCGGTCGGGTGCAGGTCGACGACCAGACCGCATTGCAGGCGCGATTTGATGCGCTCTTCCATGTCCTTGATCTCGCCCGGCGCGCGGTCGGCCGAGATGACGATCTGCTTGCCTTGATCGACCAGGGTGTTGAAAGTGTGGAAGAATTCCTCTTGCGTGGAATCCTTGCCGGCAATGAACTGGACGTCATCGACCATCAGCACCGACACGGTGCGGAACAGCTCCTTGAAGTCCATGACGGTGCGGTCGCGCAGCGCCTGAACGAAGCGGTACATGAACTGCTCGGCCGAAAGGTAAAGCACCCGTGCCTCGGGTTGGCGGGCCTGGATCTCGCGCGCGATGGCGTGCATCAGGTGGGTCTTGCCCAGACCGACGCCACCGTAAAGGAACAGCGGGTTGAACGTGACCGGCCCGCCTTCGGCGACGCGACGGGCGGCGGCATGGGCCAGCTCGTTCGGCTTGCCGACGACGAAATTGTCAAAGGTGAAGCGCTGGTCCAACGGGGCGGTCAGTTCCTCGTCGACAGCACGCGGAGCGGGCTGGGGGCGCGGCTCGACCGAATTCGCGGCCTGGCGGATGACCGGGCTGCGCGTTTCGAAATTCAGCCGGTGCACGGGTCCGCCGACACGGTCCAGGACCTTCAGGATGTCGTCGCTGTAATGGCGCGAGACCCAGTCTGACAGAAAGCGCGTGGGGCAGGCGATGACCGCGGTGCCGTCGGTCACACCGGCGAGGCGAAGCGGTTCGATCCAGGTCGCGAAACTGTCGGCTCCGACGATTTTCTGAAGTTCTTCACGCGCTTGCCCCCAAATCTTGTCCATCTCGCCCACGTCCGTTCGTTGCCCATGTTCCGCCGGCTTTGCCCGGCGTGAAGTGTGATTCGGCATCGGCGCCCGACGGACTGGTGGCGACAACAGATCCCCACGCCGCAAAGTGATGCAGCGCAAAGGCCGGTCGAGGCCTCGTCTCCAGACATGAATCGGAACCGGTGGCAGCCGGTTTCCGACTTCATTGGTGAGCTGATCGTCCCCCGATCAAGCTTGCCTGCCCCGGCCTTCCGGCCAAAAGCCGGTCCACGGGGCTTGTCCCCCAGGTGCGACGTGAATCGCTGGACCGAAGCTAGCAAGAACGGCGCTCCGCCGACAACCGATCTTCGCGCTTGACAGTCACTTTGCCCATTCGAATCTCACGGGCGGGTGACGAAATCGTGACAGCGCGAAAGCCGTTATTTTACTGTTTGTTAGTCCGCGGGACTAACGGAAAAGGGCGCGCCAAGATGGAGCGCGCCCAATCTATTTCTACCGCTAGTTGCGGATTTGCAGCAGCCGTATCAGGCGGTTGCGAGCGCTTTCACGCGTGCCGTCAGGCGCGAGATCTTGCGGGCGGCGGTGTTCTTGTGAACGACGCCTTTGGTCACGCCGCGCATCAGCTCGGGCTGGGCTTTCAGCAGTGCCTCGCGGGCGACAGCCGCATCACCGCTTTCCAGCGCTTCTTCGACCTTGCGCAGATAGGTGCGGATGCGCGAGCGGCGCGCCTTGTTGACTGCGGTGACGCGCTCGATCTGGCGGGCGCGCTTCTTGGATTGGGGCGTATTGGCCATGGGATGCGATCCTGTTTGTTCTTCGTATCGATTACGCAAAAGCCCCACGGCACCGTCCAATCGAGGACGGTCATGATTCTTGCCTTAAAGCGGGCCCACGCGCATGTAAGCTCGGCCCTATACAGGTGGTTCGGGCCAATGCCAAGCGGAAATCACCGGTCGCGGAACTGGGGCTCGCGCTTTTCCAGGAAGGCGGCCATGCCTTCCTTCTGGTCTTCGGTCGCGAACAGGGCCTGGAAGCTGCGGCGTTCGAACAGGATGCCTTCGCGCAGGGTGGTTTCATAGGCGCGGTTGACCGCCTCCTTGGCCGCCATGACGGCGACCTGGGATTTCTCGGTGATCTTCTTGGCCACGGCGACGGCCTCGGCGACCAGCCGTGCAGCGGGCACGACCCGGCTGACCAGGCCCGAGCGCTCGGCTTCGGCCGCATCCATGAAGCGACCGGTCAGGTGCATGTCCATGGCCTTCGACTTGCCGACGAAGCGGGTCAGGCGCTGGGTGCCGCCGATCCCGGCCATGACGCCCAGGTTGATCTCGGGCTGGCCGAACTTGGCGTTGTCGGCGCAGATGATGAAGTCGCAGGCCATGGCCAGCTCGCAGCCCCCGCCAAGCGCATAGCCCGATACCGCCGCAATGATCGGCTTGCGGGTCGATGTGATGCGGTCGATCTCGGCCCCGAACAGGTCGCTGGTATAGACGTCGACGAAGCTTTTCGTCGACATCTCCTTGATGTCGGCACCTGCGGCAAAGGCTTTCTCGCTGCCGGTCAGGACGATGCAGCGGATCTTCTCGTTGCGGTCGGCCTCGTTCAGTGCCGTGCCCAGCTCGCTCAGCAGCTGCGAATTCAGGGCGTTCAGCGCATCGGGCCGGTTCAGACGGATCAGCGCAACATAATCGTCAAGCTCGACGGTCAGGGTCTGGTACGCCATCGGATATCTTGCCTTTCAGAAATAGCTGGACAGGACTCGTAACAAAGCCGCGACCGTCTGGCTAGCGTCCCCCGGCGTTCTTTGTCCGGCTCCATCGTTTCCCGTCGCTGCGGAACTCATGCCCTGGCGCTATTTCTGGCAATCGGGGCAGAAGAAGCTGGACCTGCCCGATTGCACGACGCGACGGATTGTCCCGGTGCAGCCGGGGGTGGGGCAGGGTGCGCCTTCGCGGCCATAAACGCGGAACGAGTGCTGGAAATAGCCCAGCTCGCCCGTCGCCTGGCGGTGATCGCGCAGGCTTGATCCGCCGGCGGCGATGGCCTCGGTCAGGACGTCGCGGATATGCCGGACAAGCGCCGCGATCCGCTGGTCCGAGATCCGCCCGGACGCCCGCCTCGGGTCGATGCCGGCGCGGCTCAGCGCCTCTGAGACATAGATGTTGCCCAGCCCGGCCACGATCCGCTGGTCCAGCAGCGCGGCCTTGATCGGGCTTTTGCGACCCGCCAGCGCCTCGGCCAAAAGGGCAGGCGTGAAGTCGTCCGAAAGCGGCTCGGGTCCAAGATGAGCCAGCATCGGGTGGGTGGCGCCCGGCGCGACCAGGTCCACCATGCCAAAGCGCCGCGCGTCGTTGAAGGTGATCCGCGTGCCCTGTTCATTCCAGAACAGCACATGGTCGTGTCGCGGAAGGATGGCGGGATCGCGGTGGAAATCGCCCTGAAGCGCATCCTCGATCAGCATCCGGCCGGACATGCCCAGATGCAGAAGGATGCTGCCGCGGTCCTCCAGATCGACCAGGATGTATTTCGATCGCCGCCGCAGGCCGGTCACGCGCGCGCCGGTCACGACCTGCACCAGATCGGGCGGCAGGGGCCAGCGCAGGTCGGGCCGGCGGGCCTCGGCGCGGGCAATGACGTGGCCCTCCAGATGCGGGGCAAGTCCGCGGCGGACGGTTTCGACCTCAGGCAGTTCTGGCATTTATTTTCCATTCGTCGCATGGTGCGCGGCGCACATCTGGCCTATCTGGGCGCGAAACGACGAATGGACAAGCAAGATGACCGACGACCAGCGCAAGGAAACCCATTTCGGATTCCGCACCGTGGCGGAAGAGGAAAAGGCGGGGCTGGTACATGGCGTCTTTTCTCGGGTCGCGTCGCGCTATGATGTGATGAACGACCTGATGAGCGTGGGGGTCCACCGCGTCTGGAAGACCGCGATGATGGACTGGCTGGCGCCGCGCGATGGCCAGCACCTGCTGGATGTCGCGGGCGGCACGGGCGACATTGCCTTTCGGTTTCTTGGCCGCGCTTCGGGCGCGCGCGTCACAGTCTGCGACATGACCGAGTCGATGCTGGTCGAAGGGCGCAAGCGGGCCGAGGCGGGACGCCTTGCCGACCGCCTGGCCTGGGTTACGGGCGACGCGATGAAGCTGCCCTTCGCCGATGACAGCTTCGATCGCTATACGATCAGCTTCGGCATCCGCAACGTCACCCGCATCCCGGATGCACTGGCCGAGGCGCGCCGCGTCCTTCGTCCGGGCGGGCGGTTGATGGTGCTGGAATTCAGCCAGATGCCTGTCCCGATGCTGCAATGGCTATACGACCGCTACAGCTTCAACGTGATCCCGAAAATGGGCGAGATCGTGGCCAATGACCGCGACAGCTATCAATACCTGGTCGAGTCGATCCGCAAATTCCCCGACCAGGAGAGCTTCGCGACGATGATCCGGCAGGCCGGTTTCGGCCGTGTGCAATACCGCAACCTTTCCATGGGGATCGCCGCGCTGCATTCCGGCTGGAAGGTCTGAGACATGCGTGGACCCCACAATATCTGGCGCCTGATCCGGACCGGCGCGACCTTCGAACGCACGGGGGCGATGGGTGCCGCGCTTGACGCGATGAACGCACCCGCCCGGATCCGCATGGCCGCGCATGTGCTGGGCTGGCCCTTTGCCTGGCTTGGTTACAAGGGCGATCCGGCGCTGCCGCCGGTGACACGCGCGATCACGGCGCTGGGTCCGGCCTATATCAAGTTCGGGCAGATCCTTTCGACGCGCCCCGACGTGGTTGGCCCCGAACTGGCCGAGCAGCTGTCGATGCTGCAGGACCGCCTGCCTCCGTTCCCGCAAGATCAGGCGCTGGCCATCGTCGCCGAGGCTTTGGGCCAGCCGGTCGATGCGCTTTTCGACGAGTTTTCGGAACCTGTCGCCGCCGCCTCGATCGCGCAGGTGCACCGGGCGCGGCGTGCGGACAATGGCCGTGAGGTGGCGGTCAAGGTGCTGCGCCCCTCGGTCGAGGCCGACTTCCGCCGCGACATCGACGCCTTCCATTTCGCGGCCGGGATGATCGAGCGAATCTCTCCCGCGACCCGGCGGCTGCGTCCGCGCGACGTGGTGACGCATTTCGAAACCGTGGTCACGGGCGAGCTGGACCTGCGGCGCGAGGCCTCGGCCGCGTCGGAATTCGCCGAGAACACGCGCGAGGACAAGGGGATGCGCGTTCCCCGTCCGCATTGGCATCTGAGCGCGCGGCGCGTCCTGACCAGCGACTGGGCCGAGGGCACGCCGCTGGGCGATGTCGCGGCGCTGCGTGCGGCGGGCCACGACCTACCTGCGCTGGCTGCACGGGTGCTGCAGCTTTTCCTGCAACATGCTCTGCGCGACGGGTTTTTCCACGCCGACATGCATCAGGGCAACCTGAAGGTCGGGGCCGACGGCGATGTCATTATGTATGACTTCGGCATCATGGGCGAGATCGACGAATATACCCGTCGTGTCTATGCCGAAATCCTGATGGGGTTTATCCGGCGCGACTATATGCGCGTCGCGCGTGTTCATTTCGAGGCGGGATACGTGCCCCGCGACCGCGACATGGCGGAATTTGCCCGCGCGCTGCGCGCGGTCGGCGAGCCGATCTTCGGCGCCGATGCCAGCCGCATCTCGATGGCGAACCTGCTGGCCTATCTGTTCGAAGTGACCGAGCGTTTCGGAATGCGGACCCGGACCGAGTTGATCCTGCTGCAACGCACCATGGTCGTGGTCGAAGGCGTGGCCCGTTCGCTGGATCCGCAGATGAACATGTGGGAGGCGGCCCGCCCCGTCGTCGAGAACTATATCCGGGATAACCTGGGGCCAAAGGCCGCAGTGCGCGACCTGGCGCGCTCGGCCCAGGTGCTCAGCCGCTATGCGCCGCTTCTGCCGGAATTCCTGGAGCGGCGGATGCCCGAGATGCTGCGCGAACCCGACAGCCGGTCGGAGGATGCGCGCGGAAAGCGGGGCGGCCTGCTGGCCGGCATGGCCGCGGGTGCGTTCATTGCGCTGGTTTCGGTTGCGATTGGCGTCTGGCTGGCCTGAAACCGCAGCGGGGGCTTGAGCGCGGCGCGGCTTTGGCCTAACGCTCGGCCATGCGAATTCTTTATCTTGGGGACGTGATGGGCCGTGCCGGTCGTCGCGTCATTGCCGAAGGGCTTCAGCCGCTGAAAGAGCGGCTGGGCGTCGATTTCACCATCGTGAACGGGGAAAATGCCTCGGGCGGCATGGGTCTGACCGGCGGTCACGCCAAGCTGATCCTGGATGCGGGCGCGGATTGCGTGACGCTGGGGGACCATGCCTTCGACCAGAAGGAAATGCTGTCCTTCATCGAGACCGAGCCGCGCGTCATCCGGCCGCTGAACTTCTCGAAGGTCGCGCCGGGCCGGGGCGCCCGCGTGTTCGAGGCGACGCGGGGCCGCAAGGTGCTGGTCGCGCAGGTCCTGGGGCAGGTGTTCATGAAGCGGCCCTTCGACGATCCCTTCTCGGCCATCGACACGGTTCTGCGCGCCCATCCGCTGGGCGGGTTGGTGCAGGCCGCGGTCGTCGACATCCATGCCGAGGCGACCAGCGAGAAGATGGCCATCGGCCATTGGTGCGATGGCCGCGCCAGCCTTGTCGTCGGCACCCATACCCATGTGCCGACCGCCGACACCATGATCCTGCCACGCGGTACCGGCTATCAGTCGGATGCAGGGATGTGCGGCGACTACGACAGCATCATCGGCATGGAGAAGGCCGAGCCCCTGCGCCGCTTCCTGACCGGCATGGCATCCGAGCGCTTTACCCCCGCCGAGGGCGAAGCGACCATCTGCGGCGTGCTTGTCACCACCGATGATCGCAGCGGCAAAGCCGTCAAGATCGAGCCGGTGCGGCAGGGCGGTGTCCTGCAAGGGACGCAGCTTCCCGCCTGAGCGCAGCCGCTGCGGGCTGTTTTGCTTGCGGCGGTGCAGAAAATTATTCTAAAACCCATCGAAAGGGCCGTGATTTACGGCGCATGGGACAGAATTCTGCATGCTCGGATTCCAACTGACCGGAACCAACGCGGCGATTGCGATGCTTGTCATCGTCGCCCTCACATTCATCCAGTTCATCCGCGAGAAACACCCGCCAGAGGTCGTCGCGATCGGCTCTGCCGCCACGATGATGCTGCTGGGATTGCTGCCGGTAAAGGACGCAGCCAGCGTGCTTTCGAACGCCGCGCCCTGGACCATCGCCTTCATGTTCCTGATCATGGGCGGCCTGCTGCGGACCGGCGCGCTTGAGATGATGTCGCGGCTGGTTTCGGCCCGCGCCACGACCCATCCGATCCTGACGGTCTGCGCGCTGTTCGGTTTCGTGATCCTGGCATCGGCGATCATGAACAATACCCCGGTGGTAGCGGTGATGATCCCGATCTGCATCCAGCTTGCGCTGCGGATGGGCATGTCACCGTCGAAGCTGCTGATGCCGCTGAGCTACTTCACCATCCTGGGCGGGATGCTGTCGCTGATCGGCACCTCGACCAACCTTCTGGTGGACGGGGTGGCGCGCGAACAGGGGCTTGCCCATTTCACCATCTTCGAGATCGCGCCGGTCGGCATCGCCGTCACGCTGGCGGGCATCGCCTACTTCGCGCTGATCGGTCGCAAGCTTTTGCCCGAACGCACTTCGCTGGCGGGCTTCCTGGGCTCACGGCGCGAGATGAAGTACTTCACCGAGGTCGCGATCCCCGAGGATTCCTCGCTTGTGGGGCAAAGCGTGACCGAGGTCGCCATGTTCAAGCGCGATGCCGTGCGCCTCGTCGACGTGCTGCGCGGCGATGCCTCGCTGCGGCGCAACCTGGCCGAGGTCGTGCTTGAGCCGGGCGACCGCGTCGTCCTGCGCACCGAAATGGCCGACCTGCTGGAAATGCAGGCCAACAAGAACCTGCAGATGGTCGACAAGCTCAGCTCGGTCGCGACCGAAACTGTCGAGGTCCTGATTTCTCCCGGCGCGCGGCTGATCGGTCGCAAGCTGGGCGACATGCGCCTGCGCCGCCGCTATGGCGTCTATGTGCTGGCCGCCCATCGTCGCAGTCAGAATATCGGCCGCCAGCTGGATGACCTGGTGGTGCGTGTGGGCGATACGCTGCTGCTGGAAGGTGCGCCCGAAGACATCGCCCGGCTTGCCGCCGACATGGAACTGGTCGACGTCTCGCGTCCGGCCGCCCGCGCCTATCGCCGCGAGCGCGCACCGATCGCGGTGCTTTGCCTGCTGGCGGTGGTGATCCTGGCGGCCGCAGATGTCGCGCCAATCCTTGCGCTGTCCTTCATCGCCGCGGCGGTGATTCTGGTCACGCGCTGCGTCGATGCGGAGGAGGCGTTCTCGTTCATCGACGGTCGGTTGCTGGCGATGATCTTTGCCATGCTCGCGGTCGGCGAGGCGCTGGAATATACCGGGACCGTCAACCTGATCGTCGATGCGCTGGCCCCCTCGCTGAAGGGATTGCCGCCCTTTGTCACGCTGTTCGGGATCTATTTCCTTGGCCTCGCGATGACAGAGGTGCTGTCGAACAACGCGGTCGCAGTCCTGCTGACCCCGATCGCCATCGCGCTGGCCAAATCGCTGGGCCATGATCCGCGCGCCTATGTGGTGGCGGTGATGTTCTCGGCCACGGTCGCCTTTGCGACGCCCATCGGCTATCAGACGCACATGATGGTCTATGGGCCGGGTGGCTATAAGTTCAGCGATTTCGTGAAGGTGGGGGTGCCGCTGGACATCATCACCGGTATCGTGGCCTGCCTGACGATCCCGCTGTTCTGGCCGCTGTAAGCGGCGGCCCAGTGCCGTTTCCCCGCGCCGTTCAGGCTGCGGGGAAGCCCGAGCGGACCGCGGCTTCGGCCTTGGCGGACAAGCTCTTGCGATTTTCGCCCTCGACCGGGATCGGATCATGCAGGCGCACGGTCACGCTGCCCTGCCTTGGTTGGGCCAGCACGGCCAGCAGGTGCGGACCCAATGCCATGTCCCCGAACCAGCCATAAAAGCGCGGATCGCGTCCCGCAGGAGCGCGATAGATCGCAGTCACCGGCTGGATGGCAAGATCCGTGGGCAGGGCCGGGTCAAGGAAGCCCTGGAACAGCGTCGGCTTGAACGGCAGGACGCGGCGGCTGTCGGTGCTGGTGCCCTCGGGGAAGAACAACAGGCGATGCCCGGCATGGGTGCGCAGTGCGAATTCCTGGGCCTGCACCCGTGCCAGCCTTGGGTCGCGCGTCACGAAATGGGTATCGGTCACGCGGGTCAGGATATTGATGCCGGGCCAGCCCGCGACCTCGGCCTTCGAGACAAAGAAGACCGGCATGGCTGCGTTCAGCACGAAGATGTCCAGCCAGCCCGAATGGTTCGCGACGACCGCGCCCGGGCCGTGCATGGGTTGCCCCTCGCGCCGCCAGCGGATGCCGACGATCCACAGGACCATCCGGCAGACGCCCTGGACCCAAGGACCGGTCAGGGGGCGGCGCGGTCCGGCGAACAGACGCTCGATCCAGCGCAGCGGAAGGATCAGCAGGACGCCCAACAGCAGGACGGACAGCACGCCAAGACCGCGAGTCGCGACAAGGGCCCAGCCCAGCGGACCGATCCGGGGGATTTCCGGGCTTGGATCGTCGCCGTACCAAGCGTGGCCATTCGTCGCCAGCGGGGGCACGTCCCGGGTGATGGTGTCCGTCATTGGGCCTGCCAGCGCGTCTCGTAGAACTTGCGGTGCTTCTGGGACATGGCTGCCGTATCGACCAGCAGGAACACGTCCGTCGTATTGAATTCGCGGTCCAGATAGGCGCCTTCGCCCACCGTGCCGCCCAGGCGCAGATAGGCCTTGATCAGCGGCGGCATCAGGGTCATCGCGCCGCGCCGTTCCAGTTGGTCGGCCGGGATCAGGTCCATGCGCTGGAACCCTTCGGGATGGGCGCGGGGGCGGATCTGCGGCAGGGCAAGATGGTGGTGGTGCAGCCAGGACAGCGGTTGGCTTAGCGCCTGGGCATCGGTTCCGTGGAACGAGGCGACTCCGAACAGAAGCTGGATCTCGCGGCTCAGGACGTATTCGGCCAGCGCGGTCCACAGAAGATACATGCCGGTGCCGCCGCGCATCCCCGCATCCACGCAGGAACGTCCCAGTTCAAGCAGCGACCGCCCCGACTGGCGCAGCGGGTCCAGGTCGTATTCCGCGTCGCAATAGAAGCGTCCGAACTTTTCCGCGCGGTCGCCCGGCAGCAGGCGATAGACACCGACGACATGGTCGAGATCCGCGACCGAGCGGCGGTGATCGACAAGGACAAGATGATCGACCACGGGGTCGAATTCATCGCGTTCCAGCCGGTGCTGGTGATCGACCAGCGGGCCATCCGCGCCCAGCTCTTCGACGAAGACACGATAGCGCAGCCGCTGTGCGGCCAGCAGATCCGCCTCGCCAGTGGCGAGCCGCGTTTCAAGATACGAGCTCTCTGGCGTCATTCTTGGGGGGCCGGGCCTGTCATCATGCATTTTTCCGCACCGTGTCTAGGCGGGCGCGGGTCTTATTGCAACATCTCGCGTCATCGGCGGTACGGAAGGGCGCAGATGGTTGACGCACGCATAGGTTGTATTACCCTGACGCTTTCAGAGTTCAGGAGCCTTCGGTGACCAGTTCAAGACTGACATGACGGCCGTCGACCACCTGCTTTCCGGCATTGGCGAAATTGACCGTGATCCGGTCGCCGATCCGCGACTGGACCTGACCGATGCCCCATTCCGGCGCATTCGGATGCCGAACCAACATTCCGGGTTCAAGAATTTCATTCATGGCGCGCCGACTCCTCGCGTGACGAACAAGGCTAGACTTCAATGAACGACGTTACAATCAGCCGATCCACGGCATCCCCCTTTCCAGCGCTACCCGAACGGCTGGCAAGCCTGGTCAGCTCGCGCCTGTGCCACGACCTGATCTCTCCTCTGGGGGCGATCGGGAACGGGGTCGAGTTGCTGCAGATGTCGGGGGATTATCCGGGGCTGACGAAAAGCCCCGAGCTTGGGTTGATCGCCGAAAGCGTCGAGGCGGCGCGCGCCCGCATCCGCTGGTTCCGGCTGGCCTTTGGCCATGCCTCGGCCGAACAAAGGCTGGCGCTGAACGAGCTGGCGGGACTGATGGCCGACATCGAACGGCAGGGCCGCATCCGCGTGCGGCTGGAGGCGCAGGGTGACCTGCCCCGGTCCGAGGCGCGACTGATCCTGTTGGGCGTCATGTGCCTTGAGACCGCCTTGCCCTGGGGCGGCAGCATCCTCATCTGTCGCGGTGCCGTCGGCTGGCGCCTGCTGGCCGAGGCCGCGCGCACCAAGTCGGATCCCGCTCTTTGGGCTTGGCTTGACGCGGATCCGGCCCTTGAACGGGTCGAGCCGCAGCCGTCCGAGATCCATTTCCCGCTTCTGGCCGCCTTTGCCGCGCAGGAGGGACGCAGCCTTGGCTGGGAGCTGGACGAGAAGGGCGGAGAGATCTGGTTTCATGGCGCACAATCCGGCTTGCGCCAGGGGGGCTAGTCCTCGATCGCGTCCAGCGCCTGCTCGATCCGCCGCGCCCAGGAAGCGGGCGGATCGGGGTTTTCGTCCAGAAGCCGGGTCAGCGCCTCGGTCCCGGCGGCAGCGTCGCGGGTCAGAAGCGCAAGTCCGGCCTCCAGCCGCAATTGCGGCGCGCCGCGCAGCGCAACGTCGCGCAGCAGCGGCTCGACGCGCGCGCCGTGCCGCTTCAGCGCGGCGCTGGCGAGGTTGAAGCTGTAACGGATCGAGTTCCGCCGCGCCTCTCGGTGCAGGTTGCGGATCCTGACCGGGTCCAGCCGGTCCTGCACCAGCATGGTCGAGACGTTGCCGATGCGCCCGATATCGGCAATGACGCCGCTGGCCGGGTGGCCGCCATGCGGCAGGGCCACCAGTCGCAGCAACGGAAAGGCTGCGCCGATGCGCAGCGCATGCTGGCGGTCGGCCGAAATCGAGGGATCGAACAGCAGGACGCCGGAAATCCCCGGATTGCCCCATTGCTCGGGGCAGGGCATGTCGCGCCCGATGCGGGCGAATTTCCGATGCCGTCCGGGGTCATAGGGGGCGATGGCGGGGTCGATGCAATATTGCGGCGACACGGCCAAGATGCGGCTTACGCGGGCCGCGCGCGAATAAAGCAGTGCCCCGTAACCGCCCATCGAGAAGCCCGAGGCCGTCACCTCGTCATAACCAGCCGTCGCCCTGTCCAGCGCCGCCGCGAGATCATCGCTTTTCGCGGACAGGAACCAGTCGCGCCGCGCGGTCTGCACGGTCAGCGCATCGATGCCAAGCCTTTCAGCAAAACGCGGGCACTGGGTCGGTTCGAACCCCTGCATCCGTTCGCGCCCCGGCTCAAAGCAGACGACGACGCGCGAACTGCCACCGGGCGCGCGAAACAGCGTCACCCGGTGGCGGCCATCCTGATGCAGCCGCTGGGCCTGCCTTGCGGCAGGGACCTCAGGGGCGGATGGTGCCGTCACCCGTGACCAGATATTTGAAGCTGGTCAGCTGCTCGGCGCCGACGGGTCCGCGCGCGTGCATCTTGCCGGTCGCGATGCCGATTTCTGCGCCCATGCCGAACTCGCCCCCGTCCGCGAACTGGGTCGAGGCGTTGCGCATCAGGATCGCGCTGTCGAGGCCGCTGAAGAAGCGTCCGGCGGTGGCGTCGTTCTGGGTCAGGATCGATTCCGTGTGACCCGAACCGAAGCGCCGGATATGGGAGATCGCCTCGTCCACGCCATCGACCAGCTTCACGGCGATGATCTTGTCGAGGAACTCCTGCCCGAAATCCGAAGGCTGGGCGGGGATGGTACCTGCGACCTGGGCAAGCTCACCCTCTGCCCGGACTTCGACCCCTGCGTCCAGGAGGTCCTGCACCAGCACGGCGCCGTGCCGCGCATAGAAGGCACGGTCGATCAGCAGGCATTCGGCGGCACCGCAGATGCCGGTGCGGCGGGTTTTGGCGTTCAGGACCACCCGGCGCGCCTTTTCCACGTCCGCATCGCCATCGGCATAGACGTGGCAAATCCCTTCAAGGTGGGCAAAGACAGGAACGCGGGCTTCCTTCTGCACCAGTCCGACCAGACCCTTGCCGCCCCGCGGGATGATCACGTCGATCAGGCCCTGTGCGCGCAGCATCGCGGCCACGGCCTCGCGGTCGCGGGTCGGGACAAGCTGGATCGCGGCGTCAGGCAGGCCCGCCTGGCGCAGGCCGGTGGCCAGCGCGGCATGGATCGCGGCCGAGGAGTTCAGGCTTTCCGAGCCGCCGCGCAGGATCACGGCATTGCCCGATTTCAGTGCCAGCGCCGCCGCATCCGCTGTGACGTTCGGGCGGCTTTCATAGATGACGCCGATCACGCCCAGGGGGGTCGCCACGCGCTGGATGTGCAGGCCGTTCGGGCGGTCCCATTCGGCCAGCACACGGCCCACGGGATCGGGCTGGGCGGCGACGGCACGCAGACCTTCGGCCATCGCGCGGATGCGCGGGCCGTCAAGCCGCAGGCGGTCCATCATGGATGGCGCAAGACCCTTTGCGGCGGCAAAGCCCATATCTTCGGAATTGGCATCGAGGATCGCGGTTTCCGATGCAATGATCGCGTCGGCCGCGCCGATCAGGGCGGCGTGCTTGCGTTCGGCGCTGGCTTCGGCCAGCACAAGCGTTGCATCGCGCGCAGCCTTGCCAAGCGTGGCGATCAGGGCATCCGCGTCGGTCTGGGTCAGGTCTTTCATGTCGGCATTCCCTTGGATGTGCCATGAGATAGGCCGGGGCCGCGTGAAAAACCAGCGTTGAAAGGGGGAAGGTGCAGGATTCTGTTGCCAGGTTCCTGCGGACCCCGCCTTACACTGCTAGGCGCAAGGGCTTAAGGTTCGGTAACTCGAACTGCTTACGCAGCCAGAGCGACCGGAGCACGGTTGTCGTTGGCAACTGTACAATTTGCACCGATAACGGTGGTAGCTCACCGAGACAAAGCAAACAGCTTTAGACGTTCGTCGATCCTGTTTCGACCCCAGGTGCCCCCAACGAGGGAGTTTGGTGGAGTCGCCGGGTACCGCCCCCGGGTCCGATCCGCTTATTACCTGCGCGTTTATGTCCATAGTCCGGGCGAACCCGAACAGGGCGAATATAGGCGCGGGCGGGGGGCAGCGCAAGGGCGGGGGAACGTCCCGTTCCCCCCTTGGTCCGTTCCCGTCGGACGCACCAATTCCCCCCTTTGGGGGTATTTCCGAAACGATGAGGGGGCGCGGTTCTTCGCGCCCCCTGAAACGATTTAACCTCAGATCCGGATCAGAAGCCGGCCTTGATCTTTTCGAATTCGGCCAGTTGGCGTTCGCGCTGTGCCGGGTCGTTCGGGGTCTGGGCCAGGATCGGGGCGTCGACCGCGGACAGGCCTTCCTTCACCGCCGGTTCGTCCTTGATCGTCTCCATCGCGACGGTCGAGGTATGGCCGTAGCCGATCGTGTCCAGCAGGCCCTTGGCCGCTTCGGGGGCAAGCCAGGCATTGATGAAGTCATAGGCCTTGTCTTCATTGCCAGGTCCGTCCTTGAGGTTGACGAAACCGCAGAAGAAGGTCGACGACCCTTCCTTCGCCGCGCGCTGGAAGCCGACCGGGAAGCCTTCATTCTGCAAAAGCACGACGCCGTCGTTCCAGGACCATGCGACATCGACCGCGCCCGAGGCCATCAGCTGCGCCTGTTCCGAGGGGTCGGCCCAATAGGCGGCGACGTTCTGATGCGCCTTGCGCAGCCAGTCGGCGGCGGCGGTGAACTGTTCGTCCGTCACCTTGGTCCAGTCCGTCACGCCCGTTGCCAGATAGGCCAGCGCCCAGACGTCATCTGCCGAATCGGGCAGCGAGGTGCGGCCCTGGTATTTCGGGTCGATGAAGACGTTCAGGCTGGCCACGTCCTCGGCCGGGACGTTGTCGGCATTATAGGCGATGGCGGTCGCGCCCCAGTCCGTCGGGATGTACCAGACGCCCTTGTCATCCTTGAAGATCGGCGAATCCAGGAATTTCGGGTCGATCGTCGCGAAGGCGGGGATCTTCGAGACATCCCAGGGTTCGATCAGCCCGGCATCGCGATATTTCGACACCATCTGCGAGCAGGGATGCGCGACGTCCGCTTTGAACCCCGAGGCGAGCTTCTGATACGCCTCGTCATCGTCGCCATAGAAGGCGAAGGTCGGGCTGTCGCCGTTCTTGTCGATATAGCCCTGGAAGATCGAGGGTTCTTCGAATCCGGCCCAGTCGAACACGGTCAGCTGGGAATCGGCGGCATGGGCAGGCATGGCAAGCGCCGCGCCCGTGAGGATGAGCGAAAGGGCGGAGGAGCGCAGAAGTTTCATCTGGGACCTTGTCTAATGCGTGGCAGATGATCGAACGCTAGCCGCGGCAGGGGCACCCCGCAAGCATTCGCTGCACCTGCGGCATGGTCAAACCCGCCGCCGCATCACAAGTGGGCGCGGATGCGGGCGGGTCTATTCCGGCAGCATGATCTCTGGCCCGCCGACGATGCGGGCGTCGGGGGTGCCGATCAGGTCGTCGTCGCGGCCCTCGAAATCTACGGCGCGCAGGATGGTCTGGATCGCAGCGATCCGGGCGCGGCGTTTGTCATCGGCGCGGATCACCGTCCAGGGCGCGATGCCGGAATGGCTGCGGCGCAGCGTGTCGTGGATGGCGTCGGTGTAATCGTCCCATTTCGCCAGCCCGTCCACGTCGATCTGGCTAAGCTTCCACTGCTTCAGGGGGTCTTTCTCGCGATCAAGGAAGCGCTGCAATTGCTCGGCGCGACCGACATTCAGCCACAGCTTGACGAGGATGATCCCGTCGTCGACCAGCACGTTTTCGAAATGGGGCAACTGGCGGAAAAATGTCTCGCGCTGGCTGTCGGTCGAGAAGCCGAAGACCTTCTCGACAACGCCGCGGTTGTACCAGCTGCGATCAAACAGGGCGATTTCACCCGCCGCCGGAAGCCAGTCGACATAGCGCTGGAAATACCACTGGCCGGTTTCACGCTCGGTCGGTTTCGGCAGCGCGACGATATAGGCCGAGCGCGGGTTCAGGTTTTCACGCACGCGCTCGATGGTGCCACCCTTGCCGGCAGCGTCGCGACCTTCGAACAGGACGACGATGCGCTTTCCGGTCTGGATCACGTCGCGCATCAGGCGGACAAGCTGCAATTGCAGCGCCTCCATGCGCTCGTCGTAATCCTTGGACTTCATCTCCTCGTCATAGGGATAATCCCTGTCGAGGATCTCTCGGTCGCGGGCGCCGGTGATCTCCTTGCGGATCGCGTCCGGGGCGTCCTTTTCAAGATACCGGCTGATCGCGCCCACGAAGGGCAGATCGGGCAGCTCCGGCGCGGTCGACTTGTCCCCGGATTTCTTCGCCATGTTCAGCCCTTTCCGATGCGCCCGATGTCGTAATAGGTGGTCTGGTAGATCTCGTTGATCCAGTTACCGTAAAGCAGGTGGGCATGGCTGCGCCAGCGGTTCGTGGGCTGCTGTCCGGGGTCGTCGTCAGGGTAATAGTTGACCGGCACGTTGATCTGTTTGCCCGAGATCACGTCGCGGTCATATTCGTCCTTCAGCGTCGTGCTGTCATATTCGAAATGGTTGAAGACATAGAGCGCGCGATGCCCCGCATCCTCGATCAGGCAGGGCCCGACCTGATCCGAGGCGATCAGCGTGCGCAAGCCGGGGGTGGCGTCGACCTCTGGTTGGCGGACCTCGGTCCAGCGGCTGACCGGGACCAGCACGTCATCCGAGAAGCCGCGCAGATAGGGACTGGCGGGGGCAAGGTTGCGATGCCGGAAGCAGCCGAAGGCCTTGTGGTCCAGGACGTGCTTTTCCAGCCGGTTGAAGTGCCAGGCCATGGCCATGCCGCCCCAGCAGACCCCGAAGGTCGAATGCACATGGGTCTGGGTCCATTCGAAGACACGGGTCAGTTCTTCCCAATAGGTCACCTGGTCAAAGGGCAGGTGTTCGATGGGCGCGCCGGTGATGATCAGGCCGTCGAATTTCTCGCCCGTTGCCTCGACGTCGCAGAAGCGGCGGTAGAAGCTTTCCATGTGATCGGCGGCCGTGTTGCGGCTTTCGTGGTCCGACATGCGGATCAACTGGAAGTCGATCTGCAGGGGCGTCGCGCCGATCAGCCGGGCAAACTGGTTCTCGGTCTGGATTTTCTTGGGCATCAGGTTCAAGAGCCCGATGCGCAAGGGCCGGATATCCTGGGTCGCGGCCCGGCCCGGCGACATGACCATCACGCCTTCATTCGACAGGATGTCGAAGGCGGGCAGGTCATTTGGCAGGGTAATGGGCATCATGCGTCCTTTCTGTCGATGGCAAGTCCGATCAGGGCGATCAGGTCTTCGGGCGTTTTCACCCCGGCGACCTCCTCGGCCAGGATGGTCACGCCGCGCCGGGCCATGGCCTGATAACGGGGCTGGCGATGGGCCAGCGCGCGGGCATAGGTCCAGCGGATGAAATCGTCGGGATTGACCTGTTCCTCGGTCAGGCCTTTTTCAACCCTGTAGGCCGTCCAGGCGCGGTCGAGGAACTGGGGCTGGTAATACATCGGCTTCGGCGCGCGGTCGAAGCGGCGCACCAGTTCCGCCGTATGCGCATCCGATCCGCGGATCCAGACCAGCAGCATGTCGCGCTGAAGCGCGTCCAGGACCGGGTCGTCATCGGCAAAGGGGTCAACCACTTCGCAGACCGAACCCCCCGAATCACATACGAAATTCGGGATGGCATAGATCTCCTGCGCGCGGCGGATGAAATGGCTGCCATCCAGCAGCGCCGCGATCTCGGCGGTGCGGTGCTGGTCCTGGCGGCGCATGTATTCCTCGAAATCCAGCCCCCCGCGCGATGGGCTGCCGGGCTTGCCCAGATAGGTGGACAACGGGGCCAGGTTCTCGAACGTGATGTTCGAGGCGATATAGACCGAATCCGACAGCAACAGCTCGCGCAGGAAGGGGACTTTCATCGCCTCGCGCTTGAAGTTGTCGGCAATCAGTTCCCCCATGTAGCGGGTGCCGATCCGGTAATCGACCGAGTAATGGAACCAGTCGCCGGCATTGCGCAGCATGCTGGCCAGATAAGTCTTGCCCAGCCCGGACATGCCGAAGAAAAGCACGCGCTTGCGCGGTGCTGCCTGCCATTCGGCCCTGGTCTTGTAAAGCATGGTCCATCCTTTGCCGGGTCAGCGATAGTTAAAGCGCCGCGCCGGGATAGGAAAGGGGCAGGCGGCCCGCTGCCGGGCTTCGCGGAAAGGATGAATCCGTTGTAGCGCGATCACACCTTTCGCGCTATCATCCCGCCCAGACCCGGAAAAACGGGCACCCGGAAACGGGATATGGCAGAGGCAGTGACGGCGGTTCATCCATGACCGAAATGGTCTTTGGCACCACGCCCGTTCGGGCTGGTGATCCGATTCTTCCCCGTTGGTGGCGCACGGTCGACCGATGGTCGCTCGCCTGCGTCCTGGGGCTGTTCGCGATAGGGTTGTTGCTGGGGCTGGCGGCCTCGGTTCCGCTGGCGGAAAAGAACAACCTGCCGCAATTCTATTATGTGACCCGACAGGCGGTCTTCGGCGCGATGGCGCTGGTGGTGATGATGGTCATCTCGACCTTCTCGCCGCGCTTCGTGCGTCGGATTGCCGTCCTGGGCTTTGCCATCGCGATGGTCGCGATCGTGCTTCTGCCCTTCATCGGCACCGATTTCGGCAAGGGCGCTGTGCGCTGGCTGCGACTGCCGGGCGGGATGTCCGTCCAGCCGTCCGAGTTCCTGAAGCCCTGCTTCATCGGCATCTGCGCCTGGTTCATGGCGGCCAGCCAAGAGGTGGGCGGCCCCCCCGGACGGCTGTATTCGGCCGGAGTCGCGGGGGCAGTCGTTGTGCTGCTGGCGCTCCAGCCTGACTTCGGCCAGGCCTCGCTGGTGCTGTTTTCCTGGTGCGTGATGTATTTCATCGCGGGCGCGCCGCTTTACCTGCTGTGCAGTGTCCTTGGCGTGTCGGTGGTCGGCGCGGTCTTCGCCTATGGCGCATCGGAACACTTCGCGCGCCGCATCGACGGTTTCCTTGCGGCCGAGGTCGATCCCCGCACCCAGCTTGGCTATGCCGCGAACGCCATCCAGGAGGGCGGCTTCTTCGGTGTCGGCGTGGGCGAGGGCTCGGTCAAGTGGTCGCTGCCGGATGCCCATACCGATTTCATCATCGCCGTCGCGGCCGAGGAATACGGCCTGATCATGGTCTTGGCGATCATCGTGCTTTACAGCACCGTGGTCGTGCGTTCGCTGCTGCGGTTGCGGGATGAACGCGATCCCTTTGCGCGGATCGCGGGCACCGGACTTGCCTGTGCCTTCGGCGTGCAGGCCCTGATCAACATGGGCGTCGCCGTCCGACTGCTGCCGGCCAAGGGGATGACATTGCCCTTCGTCAGCTATGGTGGGTCGTCGGTCATCGCCTCGGGCGTGGCGGTCGGGATGCTGCTGGCGCTGACGCGATCACGCCCGCAGGGGCGGATCTCGGACGTGTTCGGGCGGGGACGGTCATGAACACCGTGAAGGTTCCCTATTGCCTGATCGCCGCGGGCGGAACGGGCGGGCACATGTTCCCGGCCCAGTCTCTGGCCGAGGAACTTCTGGACCGCGGCTGGCGGGTCACGCTGTCGACCGATGAACGCGGCGCGCGCTATGCCGGGGGCTTTCCCCATTCGGTGACGCGTGAGGTGGTGAATTCCGCGACCACGGCGCGTGGCGGTATGCTTGCGCGGGTCGCGGCCCCGCTGCGCATCGGCAGCGGCGTCCTGTCCGCGCTGCGTGCGCTGCGGGCCGACCGTCCCGCGGTGGTCGTGGGCTTTGGCGGCTATCCGACGATCCCGGCCATGTCGGCGGCACTGTCGCTGCGCATTCCGCGCATGATCCACGAACAGAACGCGGTGATGGGCCGCGTGAACGGCGTCTTTGCGCGTCATGTGAACAAGATCGCCTGCGGCACCTGGCCGGCCGAACTGCCCCAGGGCGTGCAGGGCGTCCATACCGGCAACCCCGTGCGTCAGGCTGTGCGAGAGCGCGCCGGCGCTGCCTATCACCCTCCGGGGGACGGGCCGCTGAACGTGCTGGTCATCGGTGGCAGTCAGGGTGCCCGCGTGTTGTCCGACATGGTCCCCGAGGCCATGGCGGGCCTTCCGCCCGAGGTTCGCGCGCGGTTGCGCGTCAGCCATCAGGCCCGGGTCGAGGACGGCCCCCGCGTCACAACAGCCTATCGCGAGGCCGGGATCGAGGCCGAGGTTCAGCCCTTTTTCGAGGACGTTCCGCAACGTCTTACCGACTGCCATCTGGTCGTCAGCCGGGCGGGCGCGTCCTCGCTTGCGGACATCACCGTGATCGGCCGTCCGGCCATCCTGATCCCGTTCGCGGCCGCCAGCGGCGACCACCAGACAGCGAATGCCCGTGCCCTTGGGGAATCGGGCGCGGCCATGGTGCTTCCCGAATCCGTGCTTGACGCCGAGAGCCTGAGGCGCGACATGCGGGAGATTCTTTCGGACGGCGCGCGCGCCACCTCCATGGCTGCGGCTGCATTGGCCCTTGGTCGCCCTGACGCGGCGCAGCGACTTGCAGATCTAGCGACGGACCTGACCGCATGAACGCAGCGACCAAACTTCCGGGCGAACTTGGCCCCATTCATTTCATCGGCATCGGTGGGATCGGCATGTCCGGCATCGCCGAGGTGCTGATGACGCTGGGCTATGCCGTGCAGGGGTCGGATGCGAAGCGGTCCAAGATCACCGACCGCCTGGAATCCCTGGGCGCCACGATCTTCGAGGGGCAGGGCGCACAGAACATCGGCGAGGCGGGCGTCGTCGTCATCTCGACCGCGATCAAGAAGGGCAACCCCGAGCTTGAGGAAGCCCGCCGCCGTGGCCTGCCCATCGTGCGCCGGGCCGAGATGTTGGCGGAACTGATGCGCCTGCGTTCGAACGTCGCGATTGCGGGCACGCATGGCAAGACCACCACGACCACGATGGTCGCGACCCTGCTGGATGCCGGCGGCTTCGATCCGACGGTCATCAATGGCGGCGTGATCCATGCCTATGGCTCGAACGCCCGCGCCGGCGCAGGTGAGTGGATGGTGGTCGAGGCCGATGAAAGCGACGGCAGCTTCAACCGCCTGCCCGCGACCATCGCCATCGTCACCAACATCGACCCCGAGCATATGGAGCACTGGGGCAGCTTCGACGCGCTGCGCAAGGGCTTCCAGGACTTCATCTCGAACATTCCGTTCTATGGCCTTGCCGTCTGCTGCACCGACCACCCCGAGGTGCAGTCGCTGGTCGGCAAGCTGACCGACCGCCGCGTCGCGACCTTCGGCTTCAACGCACAGGCGGATGTTCGCGCGATCAACCTGCGCTATGAAGACGGTATCGCCCATTTCGACATCGCCCTTCAGGGCGAGGCCGAGCTGAACGATGGCGAGATCCCGGTGATCGAGGGCTGCACCCTGCCAATGCCGGGTGACCACAACGTCTCGAACGCGCTGGCGGCAGTGGCCGTTGCCCGCCATCTGGGCATGAAACGCGCCCAGATCCGCGAGGCGCTGGCGAAATTCGGTGGGGTCGGGCGCCGCTTCACCCGCGTCGGTGTCGTGAACGGCGTGACCATCATTGACGATTACGGCCATCACCCGGTCGAGATCGCGGCGGTGCTGAAGGCCGCCCGGCAGGCAACCAAAGGCCGCGTCATCGCTGTCCACCAGCCGCACCGCTACACCCGTCTCTCCAGCCTGTTCGACGACTTCTGCACCTGCTTCAACGAAGCCGATGTCGTCGCCATTGCCGAGGTCTATTCCGCGGGCGAGGAGCCGATCCCCGGCGCATCGCGCGACGATCTGGTCGCAGGGCTGATCGCGCATGGTCATCGCCACGCCCGCGCCGTCATCGACGAGGCCGACCTGGCCCGGCTGGTCCGCGAACAGGCCCGGCCCGGCGACATGGTCGTCTGCCTGGGGGCGGGGACGATCTCGACCTGGGCGAACAATCTTCCCGAGCGATTGCAGGAGTGGGCCGCGTGAGCGAACTGGCCAGCCATCCCGCGACCGCGGCGATCTGCGCGCTGAGCTGGGCGTTTCTCAGCTGCATGCTTCCTTTCCTGCGTCCCGGTCCGCGTCATGTCGCGCTGTGGGCGCTGGTTCTTGCCGGCGTCCCGGTGTTGGGCTGGCTGACCTTCCTGTACGGACCCGGCTTTGGCGTGCTGTTCATGGCGCTTGGCCTGTCCATCCTGGTCTGGCCGCCGGTCGAATGGATGCGCAGGCGGCAGGGAACCTCCTGACCGTGGCGCTGGTCTGGGCCGTCGTCATTTTCGTCGCCCTGGGCCATCTGTGGATCGGCTATCGTCGCGCCGCCATGCGGTCCTGGCGTCAGCTGGGCGCGGCGCTTGCGGTGCTGCTGGCAGGCGCGCTGGTCTGTCAGTTGATCGGAGAGGGCAAGACCGGCGGTTATCTGGCGGGGATCATCGGTTTCATGATGATGCTGCTGTTGCTGATCGCGGCCGGTTCGCTGGCTTTGGGCGGATTGATCCGACTTGGCCTTGAGGCGGCGGGAAGGCCCCGGCTGACCGTCGTTGCATTGCCCTGGTGGGATCTGGCGGTCGTCGGGACATTCGCAGCGCTGGCCATCGGTTTCAGCGCGGCCGAGTAGGGCGCGCCCGATTGACGCCCGATCCGGCCTTGATTACGAGCAGCCCATGACCCAGACGCTTCCGACCCCCCGCGGCATGCTGACTCCGAACCGGTCTTTGGCCGAACTGACCTGGCTTCGCGTCGGCGGCCCGGCAGAGGTGCTGTTCCAGCCTGCCGATCATGACGATCTGGCCGCATTCCTGGCGGCGCTTGACTCCTCCGTCCCGGTCTTTCCGATCGGGGTGGGGTCGAACCTGATCGTGCGCGACGGCGGCATTCGGGGCGTGGTCATCCGTCTGGGCCGGAACTTCAACGCCATTGAATGCGACGGCGAGTTCGTCACTGCGGGCGCAGCGGCGCTTGATGCCCATGTCGCCCGCCGCGCGGCCGAGGCTGGGCGGGATCTGACCTTCCTGCGCACCATCCCCGGCAGCATCGGCGGTGCGGTCCGGATGAATGCGGGCTGCTATGGCTCGTATGTCGCCGATCATCTTGTCTGGGTCCGGGCCGTGGCGCGCGACGGCAGCCGTCACGAGATTCCGGCTGCCGACCTGCGCTTTGGCTATCGCCAGTCCGAACTGCCCGAAGGCTGGATCGTGACCGAGGCCCGCTTCCGCGCCGATGCCGGCGATCCCGCGGCCCTGCTGGCCCGGATGGAAGAGCAGCTTGCCCGCCGCGACGCCAGCCAGCCGACCCGCGATCGCAGTGCCGGTTCGACCTTCCGCAACCCGGCCGGGTTTTCCTCGACCGGGCGCGCGGATGACAGCCACGAGTTGAAAGCCTGGTCCTTGATCGATGCGGCAGGCTTGCGCGGTTATCGCCTTGGCGGCGCGCAGATGTCCGAGAAGCACCCGAATTTCCTGCTGAATGCCGAAGGCGCAACCGCTGCGGATCTTGAAGCTTTGGGCGAATATGTGCGCAGCCGCGTACGCGAGACCAGCGGCCATGACCTGCAATGGGAAGTCATTCGCATAGGTGAGCCGTAACCCGCCGGTCTGACTGGAAAAATCGCGCGGAACGCGAAAAGGGACTTTTGCGGAAAGGGATCAGCGGCTATCCTCATGGGATAAATACCCGGATCAACCGGGTGCATGAGGCAGAAATTGGCGGGCAGGTCGAGCAGGACAGCCCCGAAAGTCGCAGTTCTCAAGGGCGGACCCTCGGCCGAGCGCGAGGTGTCCCTGTCCTCGGGGCGGGAATGCGCGCAGGCGCTGCGGCAAGCGGGCTATGAAGTCACCGAGATTGATGCGGGCAAGGATCTGCCCGAGCGCCTGGCCGAGGCCGCGCCAGATGTCGTGTTCAACGCGCTGCATGGCCGTTGGGGCGAGGATGGATGCGTTCAGGGCCTGATGGAATGGCTGGGCGTGCGCTATACGCATTCCGGCGTCCTTGCCTCGGCCATCGCGATGGACAAAAGCCGCGCCAAGCAGGTGTTCCGCGATGCTGGGCTGCCGGTGCTGGAAAGCCTGATCGCCGACGCCGCCGAGGTGCGCACACGCCACGTGCTGCCCCCGCCCTATGTCGTCAAGCCGAATGACGAAGGGTCGTCGGTCGGCGTCTATATCGTGCATGAGGCCGCGAACAGCCCGCCGCAACTGTCCGACCAGATGCCCGCGCGGGTCATGGTCGAAACCTATGCGCCGGGGCGCGAGCTGACGGTCGCCGTGCTGGGCGATCGCGCGCTGGGTGTGACCGAGATCGTGACGACCGGCTGGTACGACTATGACGCGAAATACAAGCCCGGCGGCTCGACCCATGTCGTGCCTGCCGAGGTTCCGGCCCAGATCGATGCCGCCTGCCGCGACTATGCCATCCGCGCCCATGCGGCGCTGGGATGTCGTGGCCTGAGCCGCAGCGACTTCCGCTGGGACGACAGCCGCGGGCTGGACGGGCTCATCATCCTTGAAACGAACACCCAGCCCGGCATGACCCCGACTTCGCTGGCGCCCGAACAGGCGGCCAAGGTCGGAATGGATTTCCCGGCACTGTGCAGCTGGATCGTCGAGGAGGCGCTATGCAGGGCCTGAACCCCTTTGGCCAAGGTCACGGCGATGCCGCGCGTCCCGCGCCGATCCGTCACGCGCCCCTGCGCCCCGCCCCGCAGGCCAAGGTGACGCAGCGCCGCGACCCGGCGCCGTCGCGCCTGGCCTATCGCCTGAACCGGATGATGCTGCGCCCGCTGATCCGGCGCCTTGTCCGCATCGGGATCCCCGCCTTTCTGGCCGCGATGGTGGCCGGGATCTGGCTGTCGGATGAGACCCGCCGGGCGAATCTGGCCAGCGGAATCGACGGGATCGTGGACAAGGTCCAGCATCGCGACGCCTTCATGGTCCACTCGATGGAAATCGAGGGTGCCTCGGAAGCCGTGGACAAGGGGCTGCGCGCGATGCTGCCGGTCCAACTTCCGGCCTCCAGCTTCGATATCGATTTGGAAAAGCTGCGCGAACGCGTGCTGATGCTGGATGCCGTCGAATCGGTCCAGCTGCGGGTCACACCGGGCGGCGTGCTGTCGGCCGCCGTGACCGAGCGGGTTCCGACCGTCTTGTGGCGTCACGCCCGCGGGATCGAGCTTCTGGACAAGACCGGCCACCGCGTCGCTTCGGTCACGTCGCGCGAGGTTCGCAAGGATCTGCCGATCATCGCGGGCGAGGGGGCCGACCGCGCCGCGCCCGAGGCTCTGGCGCTGATCGATGCGGCCGGGCCGATCCTGCCGCGGCTGCGTGGGCTGGAACGTATCAGCGCGCGGCGTTGGGATGTGGTTCTGGAAGGCGGCCAGCGCATCAAGTTGCCCGAGGAGGGCGCGCTACGCGCACTTGAGCGTGCGATTGCCATGGATCAGGCGCAGGGGCTGCTGTCCCGCGACGTATCCGTCGTGGACCTGCGTCTGGAAGCCCGCCCGGTCGTGCGGATGGGGCTGGATGCGCAGAACGCGATCCGCCGGGCCCGTGGCCAGGATGAGATCGGGCCGGACGGACAGCCCATTGCATCGGGCGCTGACGGCAAGAGCAAGGGCAAGACCGGGACGACTTCGGGAAGTGGCGTGAAAAAGACCTGACAAAGGGTCGAGGGGGCAGGGACATGAAGGATCTGTATCAGGGCCAGCGCGCGATGCGGAACATGCGCCGACAGGCCATGCAACGCGGCGTGATCGCCGTGCTGGACATCGGAACCTCGAAGATCGCTTGCCTGGTCCTGCAATTCGACGGTCCCGGCCAGTTCCGCGAGACGGACGGCGTCGGCCCCATGGCGGGACAGTCGAACTTTCGCGTGATCGGCACTGCGCATACCCGATCCCGGGGGATGCGCTTCGGCGAAATCCAGAACATGGCGGAAACCGAACGTGCGATCCGCACCGTCATCCAGTCCGCGCAGAAGGCGGCGGGGACTCGTGTCGATCACGTCATCGCCTGCATCTCGGGGGCAAGGCCCGCGTCCTATGGGCTGGCCGGCGAACTTCCCCTGGCCGGAGGCAAGGTCGCGCAGGACGATGTGGCGCGCGTGCTGGGCGCCTGTGAGGTTCCCGATTTCGGGCGCGGTCGCGAAGTGCTGCACGCCCAGCCGGTCAACTTCGCCGTCGACGGGCGCACAGGGCTTGCCGATCCGCGCGACCATTCCGGCGAACGCCTGGCGGTGGACATGCATGTCCTGACCGTCGACGGGGACGCGGCCGGCAATCTTGTCCATTGCATCCGGCGCTGCGACATGGAGCTTGCGGGCGTGGCCTCGGCCTCATATGCCTCGGGGCTGGCCGCGCTGGTCGAGGACGAGCAGGAGCTGGGCGCCGCGTGCATCGATCTGGGCAGCGGCGCGACCGGGGTCTCGGTCTTCATCAAGAAGCACATGATCTTTGCCGATGCGGTGCGCTTTGGCGGCGATCTGATCACGCAGGATATCTCCAAGGGGTTGCGCGTCAGCTATGCGCAGGCGGAACGCCTGAAGACACTTCACGGCGGGGTCGAGGCGACCGGTCGCGACGACCGCGAGATGATCGAGCTCGGAGGTGATACGGGCGACTGGGATACCGACCGGCGCAGCGTCAGCCGCGCCGACCTGATCGGCATCATGCGTCCGCGCGTCGAGGAAATTCTGGAAAACGTGGCCGAGATTCTGGATGCGGCGGGTTTCGAATTCATGCCTGCGCGTCAGGTCGTGCTGACCGGCGGCGGCAGCCAGATCCCCGGACTGGACGTGCTGGCGGCGCGGATGCTGGGCCAGAATGTCCGGATCGGGCGTCCGCTTCGGATCCAGGGACTCCCGCATAACGCGACCGCTCCGGGGTTCTCGGCGGCGATCGGGCTGGCCCTGCTGACGGCCCATCCGCAAGACGAATGGTGGGATTTCGAAATGCCTGCAGAAGCCTATCCGGCGCGCAGCTTGCGCCGGGCCTATCGGTGGTTCAAGAACAACTGGTAGTTGAGAAATGACTTGATGCGGTGGTGGCGGGAATCATTCCCACCACATGCTGGGGAATGGGCAAGATACCGCCGAAATACGCGGTGATTCCCGCCATATTTTGTGGAACGACCGTGATTTTAGGGTGACGCTGCGGCCGAATCTGGCTAGGCTTTCACCTATACGGGGATTCGACCGGACCGCGCACAGATCCGGCGCAACAGACAAGGCAGGCGAGACATGGAACGGCAGATCCATCTGATGCTGAACGATGACCAGGAACTGAAGCCGCGTATCACCGTTTTCGGCGTCGGTGGTGCAGGTGGCAACGCGGTCAACAACATGATCGACAAGCAGCTCGAAGGTGTCGAGTTTGTCGTTGCCAATACCGATGCCCAGGCCCTGACCAATTCCAAGGCGGAAAGCCGCATCCAGATCGGTCCCAAGGTGACCGAAGGTCTGGGCGCGGGTGCCAAGCCCTCGATCGGCGCCAAGGCCGCCGAAGAGACGATTGAAGATATCGTCGATCACCTGATGGGCGCGCATATGTGCTTCATCACCGCCGGCATGGGCGGTGGCACCGGCACCGGCGCCGCCCCGATCATTGCCCAGGCCGCGCGCGAGATGGGGATCCTGACCGTCGGCGTCGTGACCAAGCCCTTCCAGTTCGAGGGCACCAAGCGGATGCGCCAGGCCGAGGATGGGGTCGAGGCCCTGCAAAAGGTCGTCGACACGCTGATCATCATCCCGAACCAGAACCTTTTCCGCCTGGCCAACGAGAAGACGACCTTCACCGAAGCCTTCGCGATGGCCGATGACGTGCTGTATCAGGGCGTCAAGGGCGTGACCGACCTGATGGTGCGTCCGGGCCTAATCAACCTCGACTTCGCCGACGTCCGCGCCGTGATGGACGAGATGGGCAAGGCGATGATGGGCACGGGCGAAGCCTCGGGCGAGAATCGTGCGGTGCAGGCGGCCGAGAAGGCCATCGCCAACCCGCTGCTGGACGAGATCAGCCTGAATGGCGCCAAAGGCGTCCTGATCAACATCACCGGCGGCTACGACCTGACCCTGTTCGAGATGGACGAGGCGGCCGAGAAAATCCGCGAGAAGGTCGATCCCGAGGCGAACATCATCGTCGGCTCGACGCTTGATCCGTCGATGGAAGGCTCGATCCGCGTGTCGGTCGTCGCGACCGGTATCGACGCCTCGGTGGCCGAGATCCCGGCCCCGCGCCGTGGCATGAAAGAGCCGCTGACCCAGCATCCGTCGGCCACGCAGCGCGTCGCCGAAGAAGAGGCGCAGGTTCCCCCGCGTCGCACCGCGCCGCTGGTCGAGCAACCCGTGACCGCGGCAGCTCCGGCCCCGCAGATGCCGCGCCCGCAACAGCCCGCTGCCGCGCGCTATGAGGACGAGGACATGCCCCGCCCGGCCTATCAGCCCGAGACGCGGCAACCCGCAGCCGATGCGCTGAGCGCAGATTCGGGCAGCTTCGTGGCCCCGCGCCGCGCCCCGAACGGCCCGGCGGGAACGCCCTCGGATGCGGTGATGCAGCGTCTGGCCCAAGCGGTGCAGCGCGCGCCCGAACGTCAGCCCGCCCCGGCCCCGCAGCAACCCGCCGCTGCGTCGCGTCCCGCACCGGCGCCGCAGCAGCCGGCACAGGACATCGCCAGCCGCGTGCAAAGCCGCATGGGTGGTCTCAGCCGCATGCTTGAGCGCATCTCTGGTCATGGGGACTCATCCTCGGCGGCCGAGAAGCCCCCGGCCTCGACCCTGGCCGAGCGGGTGAACGAACGCGTGGCCGCGCGTCGCAGCACCGGCTTCGATGCCGGTTTCGACGACCTGGCAAGCCCGGACCGCAGCGACGACAACGTCGAAATTCCGGCTTTCCTGCGCCGTCAGGCCAACTGAGGCGTTCACAAATATTTCGCGACATTTCGACAAGGGACCGCTTCGGCGGTCCTTTTTCATTCGAAATTACAGGGATTTACAAGGAAGCGCCGCAACACCCTGCAGGACGGGGTCGCTATGTTTCATGCCGTTACAATTCGTTAATTGTGACTTCTACATGTCGCGCCTAATTCAGCATCAGGGTCAAGGACAAGGATCGTCCGGCCCGAGGTATTAGGAAGGCAAGACCATGCAAACGACCATCGCACAAAAAGCTCAGTTCCGCGGAGTCGGGCTGCACTCGGGTGCGGCGGTCCGCCTGGCGATCCTGCCTGCGCCTGTCGGCCACGGGATCGTCTTCGTGCGGACCGATCTGGGCGGCGTGCGCATTCCCGCGCGCTGGGACCACGTCACCCCCTCGCAGCTGTGCACCCTTCTGGACAACGGGCAGGGCGCCACCGTCTCGACGGTCGAACATGTCATGGCCGCGCTGGCCGGCACCGGCATCAACAACGCCGTGGTCGAGGTCAACGGGCCGGAAGTTCCGATCCTTGACGGCTCCGCCGAGCCTTTCGTTCAGGGCATCGTCGATGCCGGCATCCGCCACCAGCCCGAAGCCGATCTGCGCGCGATCCGGATCCTGCGCCCGGTCGAGGTGCACCACGGTCAAGGTTTCGCGCGCCTGTCGCCGGCCGACCATCTGGAGATCGATTTCGACATCGACTTCGACGATGCCGCGATCGGTCATCAGCAGAAGACGCTGGACATGGCGAATGGCAGCTTCGTGCATGAGCTGATGGACAGCCGCACCTTCTGCCGCCAGTCGGATGTGCTGCAAATGCAGCAGAACGGCCTGGCGCTGGGTGGAACCTATCTGAACGCAGTCGTGATCGACGGCGACAAGGTGCTGTCCCCCGGTGGCCTGCGCCACGCGGATGAGGCCGTGCGTCACAAGATGCTGGATGCGATGGGCGATCTTGCGCTTGCCGGTGCCCCGATTCTGGGCCGCTATACCGGCCACCGCGCCGGCCATGCGATGACCAACAAGCTGCTCCGTGCGCTTTTTGCGGCGCCGGACGCTTGGGAATGGGTCACCGTGACGCCGGATATGCAGCAAAGCCTGCCCGGCGCGGGTGTCGTGGCCGAGGTTGCGCGCAGCCCGCGTTCCGCCATGCAGCTTGCCGTCGCCTGACCGCTTGGGCGGCGGCTGTCGGTTCTGTGTTCAATCATCCCGCCTTTTCCGTGTTTTGGCATTTTGCGCAGGCCGATTTTCTGTGCTAGGACGGCCGGGCCGCGCGGCCGTTCGGTGCGGGGCGCAAAGAGTTACTGACGGGCAGGTAGATATGGCGGGCATCAGATCGGCGGGTTCCTTGGTCACGGTGGCCCTCTCTGTTGCCCTGCTGGCGGGCTGCGGTGGCGGCAGCAGCAAGGCGCCCGAATCGCTCGACAGCTTCACGGCCGAAGAAATCTACAAGCGCGGCGAGTATGAGCTTGAGAACAGCCGCAAGCCCGAAGATGCGGTCCATTACTTCTCGGAAGTCGAGCGGCTTTACCCCTATTCCGAATGGGCCAAGCGCGCGCTGATCATGCAGGCCTATTCCTATCACCGTGCCCGCGACTATGAAGAGGCGCGCGGCGCCGCGCAGCGTTTCCTGGACACCTATCCGGGGGATGAGGATGCGGCTTATGCGAAATACCTGCTCGCGCTCAGCTATTACGACCAGATTGATGAGGTCGGCCGCGACCAGGGCCTGACCTTCCAGGCGCTGCAGGCGCTGCGCGAGGTGATCGAGCAATATCCCGATACCGAATATGCGCGCTCCTCGATCCTGAAATTCGATCTGGCCTTCGATCACCTTGCCGGCAAGGAGATGGAGATCGGGCGCTACTATCTCAAGCGCGGGCATTACACCGCCGCGATCAACCGCTTCCGTGTGGTGGTCGAGGAATACCAGACGACGACCCACACGCCCGAGGCGCTGATGCGGCTGGTCGAAGCCTATCTGGCCCTGGGCCTGACCAACGAGGCGCAGACGGCAGGCGCGATCCTTGGGCACAACTTCCGCTCGTCGCCCTTCTATCTGGACGCCTATGCGCAATTGCGCGGGGCGGGGCTGACGCCCGAGGCGACCGGGAACAGCTGGCTGACGGGTGTCTATCGCCAGATGATCCAGGGCAAGTGGCTGTAGTTGCCTGATGCTGCGGCATCTCGACATTCGTGACATGCTGCTGATCGACCGGCTGGAGCTTGAGTTCCGGCCGGGTCTGAACGTGCTGACCGGTGAGACCGGGGCGGGCAAGTCGATCCTGCTGGACTGCCTGGGTTTTGTCTTGGGCTGGCGTGGCCGGGCCGACCTGATCCGCACCGGTGCCAGCCAGGGCGAGGTAACGGCCGTCTTCGAATTGCCGGCTGTCCATCCCGCGCGTGACCTTCTGGCCGAAGCCGGTTTTCCGGTTTCCGATGAGTTGATCCTGCGCCGCGTAAACGGCGGCGACGGTCGCAAGACCGGCTATATCAACGACCGCCGCGCCTCGGGCGAGGTGCTGCGCAGCCTGTCTGAAACATTGGTGGAACTGCACGGCCAGCATGATGACCGTGGGCTTTTGAATCCGCGTGGGCATCGCTTGCTGCTGGACGCCTTTGCCGCGCTGGACCTTTCGGCGGTTAGGACCGCCTGGGCAAAACGGCGCGAGGCGCGTGCCGCGCTGGTTGCCGCGCAAGAAGCCCTGGCAGCCGCCAAGGGCGAAGAAGATTTCTTGCGCCACGCCGTTGCCGAACTCGACAAGCTTGCACCGCAGCCGGGCGAGGAGGCCGAACTGGACACCCGCCGCCGCGCCATGCAGGGGGCCGAGCGGATCCGGGGCGATGTCTCCCGCGCGCTTCAGGCGCTTGGCACTGACGGGGCCGAGGGCGCGATGCTTGATGCATCACGCTGGCTTGACGCCGCCGCCGAGCGGGCCGAAGGCAGGCTGGAAGCGCCAGCGGCCTCGCTGCAGCGCGCGCTGATCGAACTGGGCGAAGCCGTGTCGGGGGTCGAAGCGGCACTGGACGCGATGGAATTCGACCCGCGCGATCTGGAAACGACCGAGGAGCGCCTTTTTGCGTTGCGCGCCCTTGCACGCAAGCACGAGGTCCTGGCCGACGATCTGGCGGGGCTTGCCGACGATTTGCGCGAACGCTTGACCCGCATTGATGCCGGGGATGCGGATCTCGTGCGCCTGACCCAGCAGGTCGCCGATGCCGATGCCGCCTATGACACCGCTGCCGCCGCTGTCGGCGCGGAACGCGTCGCGGCCGCCAAGCGGCTTGATGCCGCGATGGCGGCCGAGCTTGCGCCCCTGAAGATGGAGCGCGCGGTGTTCGAAACGCGCCTTTCCGCCGCCGATCCCGGTCCCGACGGGCGCGACGCGGTTGCCTTTACCGTTGCGACCAATCCCGGCGCGCCGAGCGGACCGCTGGACCGGATCGCGTCGGGGGGCGAACTGTCACGCTTCCTGCTGGCGTTGAAGGTCTGTCTTGCACGGGGCAGCGACTCTCTGGTGCTGATCTTTGACGAGATCGACCGCGGTGTGGGCGGGGCCACCGCTGACGCTGTCGGCCGTCGGCTTGCCCGGCTGTCCGAAGGGGCGCAGGTGTTGGTGGTTACGCACAGCCCGCAGGTCGCGGCACTGGGCGGGCACCATTTCCGTGTCGCGAAATCGGTGGCCGCCGGCATGACGACATCACGCGTTGCCGCGCTTGCGCCGGATGAGCGGGTGCAGGAAATCGCACGGATGCTGTCGGGTGAAGAGATCACCGCCGCCGCGCAGGAAGCGGCCAAGGCCTTGCTTCAGGGCTAATCCAGGACGTAATCGACCTGCCTGATGATGGACTGGACCTGCAATGTGTGCTGGTCATAGCGGATTAGCCGACCGTCGATGACCCCGTATTCGCTGCCCTCGGGCGGACCGCTGATTCCATAAAGGCCAGGACGGCTGACCTCATGCAGGACCGCAGGATCCAGCTTGTCGCCGACGCGGATCGGCTGGTGGCCGCCGAAAGAGGCCTCGCGGACGCTGCTGGACTGGGCGTCGCCGGGGTCCAGATGCTGCGCAAAGGCCATTGTCGCGACCGCCAGCACGAGTGCTGCGGCGAATGAATATCGTTTGATCCGGGTCTTCATGGTCGTATCAGTCTACTACCCACTACCTGCCAAAGCGTAAACGCCGTCCGCTTCGACGCCGTGTCGGGGTAACGGGTGACTGCGCCGGATGGATCCCCTACCTCACGCGGTTTTGCGCAGGCGAAGGGATCCGTGGCAATGTTGCATCAGGACCGACTGCGTCCCTGGCCCGCAAGGCGCGGCAGCATGGCCGAGAAATCGCGGCCGCGTCCATCGCCATCCTCGACGAACTCGGCGTAAAGGCGGGTCGCAAGCTCGCCCATCGGGGTGGCGGCATCGACCCCCTCGGCCGCCTGCTGGCTAAGGCGCAGGTCCTTCAGCATCAGCTCCGCGGCAAAGCCCGGCTTGTAGCCGTTGTCGGCGGGCGAGGTCGGCCCGACGCCCGGCGCGGGGCAATAGGCGTTCATCGACCAGCTGTAGCCGGACGAGGTCGACACCACGTCGAACATCTTCTGCCGGTCAAGGCCCAGCTTGTCGGCCAGCGCAAAGGCTTCGCAGGTCGCGATCATCGTCGCGCCAAGGATCATGTTGTTGCAGATCTTCGCAGCTTGCCCCGCGCCTGCGTCTCCGCAATGCACGGCCTTTTGCCCCATGATCTCGAACAGTGGTCCGACCGTCGCGAATGCGGTGTCCGATCCCCCGACCATGAAGGTCAGGGTGCCCGCTGCGGCGCCGCCGATCCCACCCGAGACGGGCGCGTCCAGCGCGCCAAGCCCGCGGTCCTGCGCCTGTCGCGCGACCGCGACCGCGCTTTCGACATCGACGGTCGAGCAGTCGCACAGGACCGCGCCCGCGTTCATTGCGGGGATGATCTCGGCCGCAACGCTGCGCAGGATCTGGCCGTTCGGCAGCATGGTGATGACCACCTCGGCCCCCGCGGCGACGGCGGCCGCATCCGGTGCGGGACTGACGCCCTCGGGCATTGGCGCGGCGGGGTCGAAGCCCGCGACCTCGTGCCCGGCACGGACCAGATTCGCGGCCATCGGCGCGCCCATGTTGCCCAGACCGATGAAACCGATCTTCATTCGCATTCCTCCCATGTCAGCCCGCCATCCTGCAGCGGCCCCAGCAGCGCGCGAACATTGCCGTCGCTGGCATCCGCCGACCATTTCGGCTTGCGGTCCTTGTCTATGATCTGGGCGCGCACGCCCTCAAGAAAGTCGCTTTCGGCGGTCGCGCGAAAGGTGAATCGGTATTCGCGCGCAAGGCTGTCGCGGATCGAAAGATCTCCCCGCGCCGCCCGGACCAGTGCCAGCGTCGCCGCCATGGACAGCGGAGAGTTGCGGTTCAGGGCGGCCAGGCTCGTCTCGTCGATATCCGATTGCAGCGAGGCCATGATCTCGTCGACATTGCGGCCACCGAAGGCCGAAAGGTCCATCCCCTCAAGTGGTGCATCCGGCCGTGGCCGGCCCTTGATGACCGAGACATCGCCCTCGGCCGCCAGACGCTCGATCAGGGCGGGCCATTCGTCGAAGGGCAAATAGGTATCGGCGAAGCCCGCGAAGATCGCGTCGCCCGGTCCCATCCGCCCCGAGGTCAGGCCCAGATATTCGCCAACCCGACCCGGAGCATGGCCCAGCAGCCAGCTTCCGCCCACATCCGGGATCAGGCCGATCCCGGCCTCGGGCATGGCGACCTGGGTGCTGTCGCAGACGATGCGGTGGCTGGCATGGCCGCCGACGCCGACGCCGCCGCCCATCACGAAGCCCTGCATGAAGGCTACGATGGGTTTGGGATATTCCGCGATCTTGGCGTTCATCTGGTATTCGTCGCGAAAGAAGTCGCGCCCGACCTGATGGTCCCCGGCAAGGCCCGCGCGATAGACAGCGGCAATGTCGCCGCCCGCGCAGAAGGCGCGCTCACCCTCGGCGTCGATGATGACAAGCTGAACCTGGGGATCGTCGCGCCAGTCGTCCAATGTCGCATCGATGGCCAGCGCCATGTCGTGGCTCAGCGCGTTCAGTGCCTGTGGCCGCGTAAAGGTGATGCGGCCGGCGCGCCGGTCCTTGCGAATATGGATATCGGCCATCAACGATGCTCCGCCAGCAGGGCGCGGCTGACGATCAGCCGCATGATTTCATTGGTGCCTTCCAGGATCTGGTGAACGCGCAGGTCGCGCACGATCTTCTCGATCCCGTAATCGGCAAGATAGCCATAGCCGCCATGCAGCTGCAGGCACTGGTTCGCGACCTCGAAAGCGCGATCGGTCACATGCAGCTTTGCCATCGCGCAGAATTTGCCGGCGTCGGGCGCGGCCCGATCCAGCTTCCATGCCGCCTGGCGCAGGAAGATGCGCGAGGATTGCAGCGCGGTCTCCATCTCGGCCAGCCGGAATTGCAGGGCCTGGAACTGGTCCAGCGTCTGGCCGAAGGCGCGGCGCTCGCCCATATAGCGCAGGGTGGCGTCAAGCGCCGCCTGCGCCCCGCCAAGTGCGCAGGCCGAGATATTCAACCGCCCGCCATCCAGGCCCGCCATCGCATAGGCAAAGCCGCGGCCTTCCTCGCCCAGCAGGTTGTCGGCAGGAATCGCGCAATCGTCGAACTGGACCTGCGAGGTTGGTTGCGAACGCCAGCCCATCTTGTTTTCGGGTGCCCCGAAGCTCAGCCCCGGAGCCCTGCTTTCCACCACGACCGAGGAAATGCCCTTGGGCCCGTCCTGCCCGGTGCGGACCATTGCGACATAGGCGTCCGAATACCCCCCGCCCGAGATGAAGGCCTTGGTGCCGTTCAGCCGCCAGCCATCATTCGTCCGCTCGGCCCGCGTGCGCAACGCGGCGGCGTCCGAACCGGAGCCGGGTTCGGTCAGGCAATAGGAAAAGACCTTGTCCATCCGGCACAGCGCGGGCAGCCAGCGTGCCTTGGCGGCGTCCGATCCGAACTTGTCGATCATCCCGCCGCACATGTTGTGGATGGACAGGAACGCCGCGACGGATGGACAGGCCATCGCCAGCGCCTCGAAGACCAGCGTGCCGTCCAGCCGCGACAGGCCCGACCCGCCATGCTCTTCCGAGACGTAAAGCCCGCCCAAGCCAAGCTCGGCTGCCTTGCCCCACAAGTCGCGCGGGATCGTCCCGTCCTGTTCCCAGTCGCGGGCATGGGGGGCGATGTGTTCGGCCCCGAAATCCCGCGCCATGTCGAAAATGGCCTGTTGTTCCTCGCTCAGCGCGAAATCCATGCTCCCCCCCATGTCTTTCGGTCCCGCCGCCGGTATAGGCCGCGAAATGTTGCGCAAGTTTTGCACCGGCGCAAAAGGAAAGGCGAGGGTCGATGCCCTCGCCTTTGACCTGTTCAGTCCATCGCCTTGAAGTTCAGGGCGGCGCCTTCCTTGATGCCCGAGAACCAGCGGGCAGTAACCGTCTTGGTCTTGGTATAGAACCGGAAGGCGTCCGGCCCATACTGATTGAGGTCGCCAAAGGCCGATTTCTTCCAGCCGCCGAAGGTGTAATAGCTCAGCGGAACCGGGATCGGGAAGTTGATCCCGACCATGCCCACATTCACCCGGCTGGCAAAGTCGCGCGCAGTGTCGCCGTCGGCGGTGAAGATCGCGGTGCCATTGCCATATTCGTTGTCGATAACAAGGCTCAAGGCGTCTTCATAGGTCTCGGCGCGGACGGTGGTCAGGACCGGACCGAAGATCTCTTCCTTGTAGATGTCCATGTCGGCCGTGACGTTGTCAAACAGCGATGGGCCGCAGAAGAAGCCCTCCTCATAGCCCTGGATCTTCAGATCGCGCCCATCGACCACCAGCTTCGCGCCCTGTTCCACGCCCGAGGCGATCAGGCCGTTGATGCGGTTTTGCGAAGCCTTGGTGATGACCGGGCCGAAATCCACGTCGTCGCCTGCGGTATAGGGGCCGACCTTCAGCTTTTCGATTTTGGGGATCAGGCGTTCGATCAGCGCGTCGGCGGTCTTCTGCCCGACCGGAACCGCGACCGAGATCGCCATGCAGCGTTCACCCGCCGCGCCGAAGCCCGCGCCGATCAGCGCATCCGCCGCCTTGTCCAGATCGGCGTCCGGCATGATGAGCATGTGGTTCTTGGCACCGCCGAAGCATTGCGCCCGCTTGCCGTTGTTCGCGGCGCGTCCATAGATATATTGCGCGATCGGGGTCGATCCGACAAAGCCGACCGCCTGAATGGTCGGATGGTCAAGGATCGCGTCCACGATTTCCTTGTCGCCGTTCACGACCTGCAGCACGCCGTCGGGCAACCCGGCCTCTTGCGCGAGCTTGGCCAGCGCGATCGAGGTCGAGGGCACGCGCTCGGACGGCTTCAGGATCATCGCGTTGCCGGAAGCAAGGGCAGGGCCCATCTTCCACAGCGGAATCATCGCGGGGAAGTTGAAGGGCGTGATACCCGCAACGACGCCCAGCGGCTGGCGCATCGAATAAAGGTCGATACCGGGGCCGCCATTGTCGGTGAATTCGCCCTTGAGAAGCGCGGGCGCACCCATGCAGACCTCGATCACCTCAAGCCCGCGCTGCACATCACCGCGCGCGTCGGGCAGGGTCTTGCCATGCTCTCGGCTGACAAGCTCGGCCAGCTTGTCCATATTGTCGTTGATGAGTTGGCCGAACTTCATCATCACGCGGGCGCGGCGCTGCGGGTTGGTGGCAGCCCAGACCAGTTGGGCGCGCGCGGCGCTGGCAACGGCTGCGTCAAGTTCGGATGGCGTGGCCAGCGGCACGCGCGCCTGCACTTCGCCGGTCGCGGGATTATAGACATCGCTGAAGCGGCCCGAGGTTCCCTTGACCTCTTTGCCATCGATCCAGTGGCACAGTTCTTCCATCTTGGCCTCCCTTGGGATTCGCGTTTCCCGGATCATAGGGTTGCAGCATTGCTGTCAAAAGCGAAAGTATGGCAAAAGGGTTTTGCATATTTGCAAAGGTGGCGATGCGATGGAATGGGATGACCTGCGCATCTTCCTGGCAGTGGCGCGATCGGAAAGCCTGTCCGGCGCGGGGCGTCGGCTGGCGATCGACGCCTCGACCGTGGGGCGCAGGATCGCCCGGCTTGAGGCCGCGCTGGGTGCCAAGCTGTTCGTGAAGACGCCGCAAGGCTATGCCCTTGCCCCCGAGGGAGAGCGGCTTTTGCCCCATGCCGAGGCGGCCGAGGCCGCGCTTGCCGGCGCGCGCGAGGCGTTGTCCGGCCCCGGCGACCTGACGGGACAATTGCGCATCGGCGCGCCCGATGGCTGCGCGAACTATCTGCTGCCGCAGATCTGCGCCCGGCTTTGCCAGGACCATCCGGGGCTGGAGATTCAGATCGTCGCCTTGCCACGCGTCTTCAACCTGTCGCGGCGCGAAGCGGACATGGCCATCGCCGTGTCGCAACCTCAGGCGGGGCGGCTGATCGTGCAGCGGCTGACCGATTACCAACTGCATCTGGCTGGCCATGACGATTATCTGAACGCGCATCCCCCGATCCGCTCGCGCGAGGAACTGCGCGGTCACCGGATGATCGGATATATTCCCGACATGATCTTCGACCGCGAGCTGGACTATCTGACCGAGACGGGGGCGGAATGGGCGCAGCTTGCCTCGAACTCGGTCTCGGTCCAGATGCAGGCGATCCGCGCGGGGGCGGGGCTGGGCATCGTCCATGACTTCGCGATTCCCTTTTGCCCGGGCGTTCGCAGGCTGCTGAGCGACCAGATCTCGTTGGTGCGAAGCTTCTGGTTGATCCGCCACGCCGACGACCGCAGGTCCGAGCGGATGAACCGGCTGGCCGATGCGCTGGGGCAGGGCATTCGTGCCGAGGTTGCAAGACTGCAAGCCCTTTTGCCCGAAGATGCATCCACATAACAGCGTACTTGACGGAACCCAGGCTTGGGGCAACGCTTGAGTTACGAGGCCTTTCGCAAGCAGGAGGAACCGCAATGCTCGTGAACCAGATCCTGTCGATGAAATCTGTTGGCGATGTGATCACCATTGCCCCCAGCGCCACCGTGGCCGATGCCGCGAAGCTGCTGTCGGAAAAACGCATCGGGGCGATCGTGGTGTCCGAGGACGGAATGACGCCGCTCGGCATCCTGTCAGAGCGTGACATCGTGCGTGAATTGGGCAGGCGGGGCGCTTCGGTGCTGGACCTGACCATCAGCGAACTGATGACGCGCAAGCTGATGACCTGCCGCACCGGTGACGACGCGCTGGACATCCTGAACCGCATGACGCAGGGGCGGTTTCGTCACCTGCCGGTCGTGGACGAAAGCGGCGTGATGATCGGCCTTGTGTCGATCGGGGACGCCGTCTCTGCCCGGCTGAAGGAGTTGAACGCCGAGAAGGAAGCCCTGACCGGCATGATCATGGGAAACTGAGCGTTTCCCTTCGTCCCGGATTCCGCAACGACGCGGAACCCCTTGCAATCGGCGGGCAAAAACTGTTCGTTGTGCCCGTCCGTTGAAGAGTAGGGCAAGCCATGCGCATCGGGTTGTACCCCGGAACTTTCGACCCGATCACGCTGGGTCATCTTGATATCATCCAGCGCGCCCTTGCCCTGGTGGATCGTCTTGTCATCGGTGTCGCGATCAACCGCGACAAGGGGCCGCTGTTCTCGCTGGACGACCGCGTCAGCATGGTCCGCCAGGAATGCGCCGAGATCACCTCGCGCATCGGGGGCGAGATCCTGGTCCATCCGTTCGAGAACCTGCTGATCGATTGTGCCCGTGACGTCGGCGCGACCGTGATCGTGCGGGGCCTGCGCGCGGTGGCGGATTTCGAGTATGAATTCCAGATGGTCGGCATGAACCGTGCGCTGGATTCCAGCATCGAGACGGTGTTCCTGATGGCGGATGCCCGGCGGCAGGCGATTGCCTCGAAGCTGGTCAAGGAAATTGCCCGGCTGGGGGGCGATGTGACCAAGTTCGTGCCCCCCGCCGTGAACGAGGCGCTGCTGACCCGCTATCCGCGCTGAGGCCGCGTTCCGCAGCCAAGGGCGGGGGCGCTGCCGGATCTGACCGAAAGGAGCATCCGCATGACCCTGCCTGCCCGCGAACCGCAGCCCATCCCCGATCCCGATCGTCTACCGATGCCCGATCCCGAGCCTGATCCGGCCCCCGGTGAAAACGACATCCCCGGAAACTGAAAAGCGGCCCCAAAAGGGGCCGCTTTCCATTCCGGCATGATCAGTCCGGTTATTCTGCCTCGGGGCTTTTCGTTGCCACGGGGGGCGCAAGCTTCGGGGTCGGGCCGTTCGCCAGCGGGTCTTCCTGACGCTGCACCGAGCCCTCGAAATGCGCGCCGGATTCAATGGCGATGGTCTTGTGGATGATGTCGCCTTCGACACGCGCGGTCGCGGTCAGGCGGACTTTCAGGCCACGGACGCGGCCGATGACGCGGCCATTCACGACCACTTCCTCGGCAACGATCTCGCCGCGGATGGTGGCGCTTTCGCCGACGATCAGTTGATGCGCGCGGATATCACCTTCGACCGTGCCCTCGATCTGGATATCGCCCTGGGTCTTGATATTGCCGGTGACGGTCAGATCCGAGGACATGACCGACGGCGCGGTGCGGGTCCGCGGCGCGGCCGGAGAGGCGGGCACGTCATAGGTCGTGTCAAAGCTGCGCGGGGCTTCGGTGGGCTCGGGCGTCGGTTGGGTCCGGGGGCCAGGTTCGGTCACACGCGTCTTAGAAAACATTTTGGGCTGCCTTGATGAAGGTCATGGGGTTCACAGCATTGCCGTTCACGCGGACTTCATAGTGAAGGTGCGGACCGGTCGACCTGCCGGTATTGCCCATAGCACCGATCAGGCTGCCGCGCGACACTTTTTGCCCGACCTTGACCTTAATCTTGGACAGGTGGCCATAGCGGGTTTCGGTGCCCAGCTCGTGCTGGATCTTGATCAGGTTGCCGTAACCGCGCTGCCAGCCGGCATAGGTGATGGTGCCGTCGCCCGTCGCAAAGACCGAAGTTCCGATCGGCGCGGCCATGTCGATGCCCTCGTGACCGCGACCCCAGCGGCGACCAAAGGGTGAGGTATAGCGGAAGGCCGCCTTGACCGGCATCGCCAGCGGCATCTTTTCCGCCGCGATGCGATAGCTGTTCACCTTGTCCAGCGTGATCATGATCTCTTGCGCCTTGGCTTCGCCTTGGCCGATCTGCGCATTGCCGCTGGAGGAATAGCTGACCGGGTTCAGCGGCCCGCCCTCGCCGGAATAGCCTTCGCGGATGGTGCTGAGAACCTTGTCCGGATTCATGCCGACACTGCGGAACATGTCGTCGAAGGGCTTGACCGAGATGGTGACCGCATCCTCGATCTGGGTCAGGATCTCGTCGTTGCGGGCGATGACCTGGTCGCGTTCAAGCGTCGCGGCATCAGCAGTGCGGCGGGCGTCGGCCGCCACCTTGACCGCGTCGGCGCGATCGTCGGCGGATTTCTTCAATTCGTCCGAGAGGATATCGAAAGCGACCTGCAAGTCCGCGGCCTGCGCGTCCGGGGTGCCCGCGCTTGCGCTGCGGGTGTCGTCGGCGCGGTCCTTGATCTCGGTCTGCAGGCGGGCCTGGACGGCGCCGATGCCGGTTTCCAGCTCGCGCCGGCGGGCCTCGGACTCCAGCAGTTGCGATTGCATCTGCGAGACCTGGTCCAGCGCGACGGAATAGCGGTTCTGGGCAGCCAGCGCCTCGGTCGCGCGGTTGTCGCGCTCGGTGGACAGATCGGCCAGCCGCTCTTCGAAGGCGTCCTGCGAACGGCGGGCCTGATCGCGCGAACCGTGGGCGCTGATGGCATCGATGGCAAGGATCGAGCTTGCAATGATTGCCCATCCGAAGACAAAGGCCGTGCCGCTGAGCGCGACAAGCTGCGTCGACGGACTGAGCCGGACAAAGCGGGTCGAACAGTCGGATTTCAGAAAGAGACGCTGCTCTGGCAGCCAGCGCTCAAGCACCGAATTCAGACCCTGTGTGATGCCCAATGTCCCTGTTCCATTCTGTTGCTGTTGCGGCCCCGCCGAGCAGAGGTGGGCCGTTGCTTGGCACTCATAAATCCGACATGTGCCCAAAGCGCAACATTCGCGGAATTTGTGCATCCATTATGGGCGGATTGACGCCGACAGGTTTGACCGGAACTGGTGGATATTCGCTGTCGACATGATGCGACATCGCATCGTCGATTGCAGGGCCGAACTTCAAGTCCCGGTCGGAAATTCCTGAGGGGAAACGCTAATCCGACGCCCTGTCACGAAAGAGCCGCGATTTTCGGGGGCGTTCGGCTGCTTGCGGCGGCTGCTGCCAAAATTGCCTGTCAGACAGGCAGATGAGCCAGAACTGGCGGTTCCACGTTGTGTATCCGCAACTCCTGGTATGGAACCGAAGGCGCGCGAGTGCGTTCTTCGCACCTTTCACGCGATTTCATAGGGCAGAGGGCCCGGGCGGTCGCGCGGGATGCGGATATGGCCATCCATTGGCGGGACCGAACGCTGGTGACAGGACGGGCGCGGACAGATCCGGCAGGAGACGCCGATCGGCTCGAACAGCTGCGGATTGCCAAGATCCAGCCCGTCCGAATAGACCAGATCGCGCGCATGGCTGATCTCGCATCCAAGGCCGATGGCAAAGCGGCGGACCGGCGCACCGAACGCGCCCGCTGCCTTGCTTACGTCGCGGGCCAGCAGCAGATAGCGCTTGCCGTCCGGCGTCTCGGCCAGTTGGCGCAGGAAGCGGCCCGGCGCCTCGAACGCCTGGTGCACGTTCCACAGCGGACAGGCGCCGCCAAAGCGCGCGAATTGCATGCGCGTGGCCGAATGCCGCTTGGTGATTGTCCCGGCCTGATCGACGCGCACGAAGAAGAACGGCACGCCCCGGTCGCCTCCGCGCTGAAGCGTGGACAGCCGATGCGCGACCTGTTCCAGCGAGGCATGAAACAGATGCGCCAGCCGCTCAAGGTCGTGGCGCTCGGTCCGGGCGGCGGCAAGGAAGGGGCCATAGGGCATCATCGCCGCGCCCGCGAAATAGTTCGCAAGCCCCAGCCTTGCGATGTCGCGCGCGGTCTGGCTGCGGAACCGCGCAAGCTCCAGCGTTGCATCCAGCAATTCGCCCCGGCTTTCCAGCGCCAGCAGATGCAGCAGCTGAAAGGCCTGGGTTGCCGGCTCGGCGGCGGCGTTCACCGTCACGCGGTTGCCATCTCGCAGATAGACCGAGCCGCTGCCCAGCTCAGCCAGTTCGACCGTGATCCCGCGCTCCTTCAGCGCAAAGATGGCGCGGGCCAGTGGATCCGGCTGGGGATGGGTGCGGGCAAAATGCTCGGCGGCACGGTCGACCGCATCGATGTAATTGTCGCAATAGTGGAAGAAGTCGCGGACCTCCTCCCACGGAGAGGGGGTGGCATTCTGGGCGCCGGCGCCGATCGCTTCGTCCAGCGCGCCCAGCCGTTCCTGACCTTCGCGATGCGCGCGATACAGGTCCAGAAAGGCGCGCACCAGCGCCGGGGCATTGGTGGCCGCCAGCCGCAGATCTGCCTGGGGCGGCGTCGCGTCGAAAAGCGGGTCGGCAAAGGCCTCGACCATGTCGATGACCATGCGTTCGGCATCACCCACCGTCATCGTGCCCAGATCGACCGAGAATTCCGAGGCCAGGCGAAGCAGCACCCCGGCAGAAACCGGGCGATGGTTGTTCTCCATCTGCGACAGATAGGGCAGCGAGACGCCCAGCCGGTCGGCAAAGGCGCGCTGCGTCAGCCCGGCCCGGCTGCGGGTTTCGCGCAGGGCAACCCCGGCATAGATCTTCTGCAATCCCATCCGGACCCCCTTTTGCAAAGACACAGTATGCTTTGCAAAAGTTCCGGCGCAAGCGGGATCAGCCCTGCGCGAGAAGCCGCCTTTCGCGGGCCATCACCCACAGCGCCGACAGGATCGAACCGGCCGAAACGATGACCATGATGACAAGCAGCGGCGCGGCCCCCGTGTCCTCGTGCAGGAAGGCCCCGGCAAGCGCGGCAAGGCCGGCGCCGCCGGCGACGGCCATCGCGCCACCAAGTCCGCTGGCGGTGCCCGCCAATTCGGGGCGCACGCTCATCATCCCGGCATTGGCGTTGGGCAGAAGCATCCCGTTTCCCAAGCCCATGAAGGCGACCGAGCCGAAGAAGATCAGCGGTGTCTGGCCGTCCAGCATGTCGATCACCAGCGCCACGGCCAGCGGCAAGGTGCAGATGATTGCGCCGGTCAGGATCATGCGGTTCATCCCGAAGCGGGTCGAATAGCGCGCCGAGATGAAATTTCCCATCGCATAGCCGATCGAGGGCGCGGCGAACCAGTATCCGACCTCGGCCGGGCGCAGGTGCAGGATCGTCTGCCCGACAAAGGGGGCACCCCCGAGATAGGCGTAAAAGGCCCCCGCGCTTAGCGTCGCGGCCAGCGCATAGCCCCAGAACCGTTGCGACCGTGCGAGCAGGGGATAGGTCGCGATCTGTTCCCTCAGCGGGACGCCCCCGCCGCGCGAGGTTTCGCGAAGGTCGAACCAGCACAGCACGAAGACGACACTGGCAAGCACGCCCATTGTCACGAAGCTGGCGCGCCAGCCGAAATTCTCGTCCAGGATGCCGCCGATGGTGGGGGCGATCATCGGCACCAGCGACATGCCCATGGTGACATAGCCGATCATGCTGGCGGCACGCTCGGCCGGGACCATGTCGCGCACGACCGCGCGGCTCAGCACGAAGCCCGAGGTGACGATGGCCTGGATCATGCGGAAGAACAGGAACCATCCCGCGGTCGGGGCCAGCAGCGTTCCCACCGTCGCCAGCAGGAAGACGGCGAATGAAACAAGGATGACCGGCCTGCGCCCGAAGCTGTCGCTGATCGGCCCGCAAAGCAGTTGCACACAGGCGCTGACCGCCAGAAACGCCGATACGGACAATTGCATCAGCGCGTAATCGACGCCGAAATCCCTGGCCATGCCGGGCAGCGACGGCAGGAAGATGTTCATTGACAGCGCGCCGGCGCCGGTGATCGACACCAGCGTGAACAACTTGGGACGTCTGGTGGCCGGAACCGGGTTTGCAGTCATCCCTGCCTATTCGCGCGTGTCGGCGGGAATGGCAACGGGCTGATTGTATGGAAGTGTTTCCTGTGGCTTTGAGGCATGGCCGAAATTCGAAAAGATCATGAACGCGCCAAGGCAGATCAGGCCAAAGCCCAGCATGACGTTCCAGGTGATCTTCTCGCCCAGATAGGCCCAGGAAAAGATGACGAAGACCGAAAGGCTGATGACCTCCTGAATGGTCTTCAGCTGGGCCGCGTTGAAATGGCCATAGCCGATGCGCTTCGCGGGAACCTGCAGCAGGTATTCAAAAAAGGCGATGCCCCAGCTGACCAGGACCACGATCATCAGTGGCGCGGCCTTGAACTTTAGGTGCCCATACCAGGCGAAGGTCATGAAGACGTTCGAGGCCAGGAGCAGCCCGATCGTCATTACGGGAACAGGCAGGTTCATTCGGTACGATCCCAGCTGCGGTGCTTCTCAAGGTTGCCGAAGCGCGTGAAGCGGCCTTCGAAGCTTAGCTCGACGGTGCCGATGGGGCCGTGACGCTGCTTGCCGATGATGACCTCGGCCTTGCCGTGACAGGCCTCCATGATCTGCTGCCAGTTGGCCATCTTGTCGAGTTCGTGGTCGGCGGGCTTTTCGCGTTCGCGGTAATATTCCTCGCGGAAGACGAACATCACGATATCTGCGTCCTGCTCGATCGAGCCGGATTCGCGCAAGTCGGACAGTTGCGGGCGCTTGTCCTCGCGGCTTTCGACGGCGCGCGACAGCTGCGACAGCGCAATGACCGGGATGTCGAGTTCCTTGGCGACTGCCTTCAGCCCCTGGGTGATCTCGGAGACCTCGTTCACCCGGCTGTCCTTGGCAGATGCGGCGCGCAGAAGCTGAAGATAGTCGACGATCAGCACGTCGAGGCCCATCGTCCGCTTCAGCTTGCGCGCGCGCGCGGCCAGCTGGTTGATCGGCAAAGCCGGGGTGTCGTCGATGTAAAGCGGGCAGTTCTGCAGGTCATGCGCCGCCTTGACGAAACGGCGGAACTCATCCTCGGTCATATCGCCGCGACGGATGGATTCGCTGGGCACCTCGGCCGCTTCGGACAGGATCCGCGCGGCAAGCTGCTCGGCCGACATTTCCAGACTGAAGAAGCCGACGACGCCGCCGGCGACGGTGCCGTGGGTGCCGTCGGGCATCTCGCCCATGCGGTGCACCTTGGCCACGTTGAAGGCGATGTTGGTCGCCAGCGAGGTTTTGCCCATCGAGGGGCGACCCGCCAGGATGATCAGGTCCGAGCGGTTCAGGCCGCCCATCTTGCCATCAAGGTCGATCAGGCCCGTCGATATGCCCGACAGCCCGCCGCCCCGGCTGAAAGCCGCGTTCGCGGCGGTCAGCGCGCCGCTGACGGCGGACAGGAAGCTTTGAAAGCCCCGTTCGGCCACGCCCTGTTCGCCCAGCTTGTAAAGCGTCTGTTCGGCTTCCTTGATCTGGTCCTCGGCCGAGTCGCTGACGGACACGGTCGTGGCGCGCGCGGCGATATCCTGCCCCAGCGAGATCAGGTCGCGCCGCAGCGCGAATTCGCGGATCATCTGGGCATAGTCGCGCGCAGCATGGGACGAAATCGCCGCCCCCGCCAACCGCGCAAGATAGGCCGGGCCGCCAAGTTCCTTCAGTCCCGCGTCGTTTTCCATGAAGGCCTTGATCGTCACCGGGCTGGCCAGCGCGTTCTTGGCGATGCGCTCGATGCAGATCTCATAGATGCGGCGATGGACCGGATCATAGAAATGGCGCGGCTGGATGATGCGCGAAACGTGGTCATAGACCTCGTTATTGGTCAGGAGCGCGCCCAGAAGCTGCTGCTCGGCCTCGATCGAGAAGGGCACGGCCTGACTGGCTGCGGCCTCGGCGATTTCGCTGGGGTTCCTGATTTCGACGGCGCGTAGCTCGCTCATCCCTGATGACTCCGGATGTTCGACTGGGGGTGTGGGTTCTTATCCACCTTATGACGGCGGGGGTCCATCTGGATATGCTGTGGATAAGCTGGGGACAAAATGCTGCCCCTGCGCAGGTGGCGGGGGCAGCATGGGTATTTGCAAAACGATGAAGCAGGACGCTTGCGCCCCGCCGTTCAGGGATGGGCGGCCTGCCAGGCGCGCGGATCGGTCAGGAAGCTTTCGACTTCGGCCAACGTTTCCTGGTCATAGAAGCCCTGCTGGCGTGCCTCGGCCAGCACGTCCCACCAGGTGCACAGGTGGTGAAGCTGGACGCCGTGATCGGCCAGGCGCTGGGTCGTTTCCGGGAAGATGCCGTAATAGAAGATCACCGCAGTGTGGCCGCAGCTGGCGCCCGTTTCGCGGATCGCATCGACGAAGCTCAGCTTCGAGCCGCCATCGGTGGTCAGATCCTCGACCAGCAGGACGCGCTGTCCTTCGGTCATGGCGCCTTCGATGCGGGCGTTGCGGCCGTAACCCTTGGGCTTCTTGCGCACATAGGTCATCGGCAGTTGCAGGCGCTCCGCGATGAATGCGGCAAAGGGAATGCCCGCCGTCTCGCCGCCCGCGATATTGTCGAAAGCGTCGAAGCCTGCGTCGCGCAGCACGGTCGCGGCCAGGAAATCCATCAGGGTCGAGCGGATGCGCGGATACGAGATCAGCTTGCGGCAGTCGATATAGGTCGGCCCCTTCAGGCCCGATGCATAGGTGAAGGGCTCGGCCGCGTTGAAATGCACGGCCTTGATTTCCAGAAGCATCCGGGCGGTCAGCCGGGCGATTTCCTCGCGCGGGGGGAAGGGCAGGGTCATGCGGGATCCTCGACATGCCAATACAGCGGGAAGCCGGGGTCGAACACGGTCACGGTCTCGTCTCCGGCAGAGATATGGGTCGGGTATGAGGCCGGCTGGTCGCGCTTGACAAGACGGATCCGGTCCTCGTTCGGGGGCAACCCATAGAAAGCCGGTCCGTGAAGCGAGGCAAAGCCCTCAAGCCGGTCCAGCGCGCCATCCTGTTCGAAGACCTGCGCAAGGATCGACATGGTGTTCGGCGCCGTGAAGCAGCCAGCGCAGCCGCAGGCCGATTCCTTGGCGCGGTCGGGATGGGGCGCCGAGTCGGTCCCAAGGAAGAACCGCGCATCCCCCGAGGTTGCCGCCTTGCGCAGTGCCAACCGGTGGCTTTCGCGTTTGGCGACTGGCAGGCAATAGTAATGCGGCCGGATTCCGCCCACTAGGATGTGGTTGCGGTTGATGACCAGATGATGGGTCGTGATGGTCGCGCCGATATTGTCGTTCGCGCTGACGTAATCCGCCCCGTCCGAGGTGGTGATATGTTCCATCACCACGCGCAGGCCGGGGGTCGCGCGGCGGATCGGATCCAGCACCCGGTCAATGAACACGGCCTCGCGGTCGAAGATGTCGATGGCGGGATCGGTGACTTCGCCATGCGTGCAAAGCGGGATGCCCGCTTCGGCCATCGCCTCCAGCACGGGACGGACCTTGTCAAAGTCGCGCACGCCCGAGGCCGAGTTCGTGGTCGCGCCGGCCGGGTAAAGCTTAACCGCCGTAATGATTCCCTGCGCGTGCGCCGCGACCAGATCAGCCGGATCTGTGGCTTCGGTCAGGTACAGCGTCATCAGCGGACGCAGCGTCACATTTTGCGGCAATGCAGCAAGAATGCGATCGCGATAGGCGGCGGCCTGCGCCCCGGTCACGACGGGGGGCACAAGATTCGGCATGATGATGGCCCGGCCGAAATGGCTGGAATATGCTGCAACTGCAGCAAGCATCTCGCCATCACGCAGGTGCAGATGCCAGTCGTCGGGGCGTCGGAGCGTCACGGAGTTTGTCATGGGGTTCCTGTATACCGGGCGGGTTGCCATGAAAATAGCCTGCAGGCCCTGTCGGAAAGAATGACTTGGCAAGCGGGGATCAAGGGCGCAAATTTCTTGGCCTGTGACTAAAGATCGGAGATCGAGATGGCGAATGGCAAGCCGGATCCGTTCGCGGTGGGCAATCCTTTTCTGCTGTGGCAGCAGATGACGCGGATCGCTTGGGAATCGCAGATGGTGATCGCGATGCGCACGGCGGGGATGATGGGGCTGGTGCCCCAAGACGTGGGTGAGCCCGCGCGCATGGTCGTGGAAAAGGCCGATGCGGCGTCCGAGGCGATGCTGGCGGCGCTGCGTGCCGCCGGGCGTGGCGAGCGGGCGGACAAGGTCATGGCGGCGGCGTTGCGCCCCTATCGCCGGCGGACCAAGGCCAATGTGAAACGACTGTCGCGCAAGTCCTGACCTGCGCTTCAGCCCCCTGAATGCGAAACGCGCCCCATATCGGGGCGCGTTCGTTTTTCATTGCAATCCTGCGGACCGGATCAGATCAGCTTGCCCATCGCGACAGCGGTATCCGACATGCGGTTCGAGAAGCCCCATTCGTTGTCGTACCAGGTCAGGATACGGCAAAGCTTGCCTTCCATCACCTTGGTCTGGTCCATGTGGAAGACCGAGCTGTGCGGGTCGTGGTTGAAGTCCGACGAAACCAGCGGCTCATCGGTATAGCCCAGGATGCCCTTCAACTGGCCATCCGCTGCGGCGCGGATCGCGTCATTGATCTCGGCGACCGAGGTTTCGCGGGCGGCTTCGAAGACCAGGTCGACGACCGACACGTTCGGCGTCGGCACGCGGATCGACACGCCGTCCAGACGACCTTTCAGCTCGGGCAGCACCAGGCCCACGGCCTTGGCTGCACCGGTCGAGGTCGGGATCATCGACAGCGCGGCGGCGCGGGCGCGGTACAGATCCTTGTGCATCGTGTCCAGCGTCGGTTGGTCGCCGGTATAGCTGTGGATGGTCGTCATGAAGCCGCGCGCGATGCCGATCGAGTCGTTCAGCACCTTGGCGACGGGCGACAGGCAGTTGGTGGTGCAGCTGGCGTTCGACACGACCAGGTCATCCTTGGTCAGCGTGTTGTCGTTCACGCCGAAGACGATGGTCTTGTCCGCATTGTCGCCGGGGGCCGAGATCAGCACGCGCTTCGCGCCGGTGGACAGGTGCGGCTGCACCTTTTCCTTGGACGTGAAGATGCCGGTGCATTCCATGATGACGTCGATGTCGCCCCAGGGCAGATCGGCAGGATTGCGGACCGCGGTGACCTTGATCGGCCCACGGCCGACATCGATCGAGTCGCCCGACACGGTGACCTTGGCCGGGAAGCGGCCATGAACCGAATCGTAGCGCAGCAGGTGCGCGTTCGTCTCGACCGGGCCAAGATCGTTGATCGCCACGACCTCGATATCGGTGCGTCCCGATTCGATGATTGCGCGCAGCACGTTCCGGCCGATCCGGCCGAAGCCGTTGATTGCCACCTTAACAGCCATGGGCTTTCCTCCGCCGCTGATGATGTTCGGCTGGCAGATAGCCCGCATTTATCTGGAAATGCAAATGGCTGGGGCGCGATCGGGGACGAAAACTCTCCGAAATTTCCATGTTAGCGCCTTGAGTTCGCGCGGCAATCCGCCAAGGCCGTGCCGTTAGCGCCAGAAGCTGAGATACTCGATCAGCGCCGCGAACTCCTTACCAAGGAAAAGCGGCAGGTTTCCCTGAAGGAAGATCGCATCCCCAAGGAAGACTGCGAGAATCACGAGCCCCAGTCCAAGGGCGATGGCGTTGGTCATCGGGGTCTCCGTCACCGGGCCCGCGCGGGCCGTCGGGGGATAGAGCTAGGCCAGTCGGCGGGGCTGGGCAAGGGGCGGACCAAGGTGCGTGCAGCTCAGGAAAGTTCGCCGTCCTGATCTTCGCTGGCCAATGGGGTGATCAGGAAAAGATCGCCCGCCGCCTCCATCCTGCGGATCGTGGCCACCACCGCGTCCATCGCCTCTTCCGCGTCGCGCGCGGCGACATTGCCAAGAACCTCGACCTCGTCGCGCATGGATTCCGCAAGCCGTGTCGACAGACCGCGCAGGAAGAAGTCCATGGTCGCCCGATACTCTGCCTTCGCACCGGCAAAGGCCCTGACCAGCACGGCGGGATCCATCTCGCGGATGATGCGGGGCAGGTCGCGACTGTCCACGCGGTTGGGGATGTTGAGCCAGGTGAAGATGGTCTTGCGCACTTCGCCCGCAAATTCCGGCTCTTCATTCTCAAGCCGGGACAGGACGTCGTCGCGGGTCTGGGCCGAGGACACGTTCAGGATCGCGCCGATCTTTTCGGCGGCCTTGCCCTCGATCGCGGGACGGGGGATGGCATCGGCCGCGCGGATCAGCGCCAGCCCGATCCGGTTCAGCGCCGGGGATTCGATGGTTCCGGTCAGGGACATCGCATAGGCGATCTGGCGCGAGCGGTCGGGCTCGATTAGGCCAAAGACCTCGGCCGCGCGCGGCACCGGCAGCTTGGAGAACATTACGGCGGCGATTTCGACCGCCTCGGTCCGGGCAAGTTCGGCGAGAAGAACGGGAGAGAGCATCGCGATCCGGTCCCAGGGATCGCCGGTGCCGTTCAGGGCCGCCAGTCGGCGCAGCCGGTCGCTGGTCTCGGCCGACAAATGGCCGTCCAACAGGTTCAGCGTGCCGTCGATATCGCCGGGAAAGCTAAGCCCGATCGCCTCAAGCCGGTCGCAGAATTCGGCAACCACCGCATTGCGGGTCTCGCGGTCCACCAGACCCATCAGGGCCATTTCCTGCGCCAGGTCGGTCTGGGCCGCGGCAGGCAGGCCGGACAGGTCCAGGTCATCGCCTTCGGCCAGAGCAAGGCGCACGATGATCGCCGCCTTCTGCCTTGCGCTCAGCGCCGGATTTGCCGTCATGGACTGCCCCCGTTTTCCGTTCGGGGGCAGTCTTGCATCAAATGCCGAACGGGCGGTTAATGCGCGCCGTTTTCGCCGAAGACACGAGCGAAGATCGTGTCGACATGCTTGGTGTGATAGCCAAGATCGAACTTCTCTTCGATTTCGGCAGGAGACAGCGCGGCCGTTACTTCGGCATCACCCAGCAGCTCGGTCTTGAAGTCGGCGCCCTGTTCCCAGACCTTCATCGCGTTGCGCTGGACCAGGCGGTAAGCATCTTCGCGGCTGACACCGGCTTGCGTCAGCGCCAGAAGAACCCGCTGTGACATGACCAGGCCTTTGAACTTGTTCATGTTCTTCAACATGTTCTCGGGATAGATGACCAGCTTTTCAATGACGCCGGCCAGACGGTTCAGCGCGAAATCCAGCGTGATCGTCGCATCCGGGCCAATGGCGCGCTCGACCGAGGAATGGCTGATGTCCCGCTCGTGCCACAGCGCGACGTTTTCCATCGCGGGAACCACGGCCATGCGGACCAGACGGGCAAGACCGGTCAGGTTTTCGGTCAGGACCGGGTTGCGCTTGTGCGGCATGGCCGAGCTGCCCTTCTGGCCGGGGCTGAAGAACTCCTCGGCCTCAAGCACTTCGGTGCGCTGCATGTGACGGATCTCGATCGCCACGTTTTCCATCGACGAGGCGATGACGCCCAGCGTGGCAAAGAACATCGCGTGCCGGTCGCGGGGAATGACCTGCGTGCTGATCGGCTCGGGCTTCAGACCCAGTTTCGCGCAGACGTGCTCTTCGACGCGCGGGTCGATATTGGCGAAGGTGCCGACAGCGCCCGAGATCGCGCCGGTCGCAATTTCCTCGCGCGCGGCGACAAGACGTGCGCGGCCGCGGTCCATCTCGGCATAGAAGCGGGCGAAGGTCAGGCCCATCGTCGTGGGTTCCGCATGGATGCCGTGGCTGCGGCCGATGCGAACGGTATCCTTGTGCTCGAACGCGCGTTTTTTCAGCGCGGCCAGAACGCGGTCCATGTCGGCCAGCAGGATGTCCGCGGCGCGGACCAGCTGGACGTTCAGGGTGGTGTCCAGCACATCGGACGAGGTCATGCCTTGATGGACGAAGCGGGCCTCGTCGCTGCCGATATGTTCGGCCAGATGGGTCAGGAAGGCGATGACGTCATGCTTGGTGACGGCTTCGATCTCGTCGATGCGGGCGACGTCGAATTCGACATCCTTCGCTTTCCAGACCGCTTCGGCGTTTTCGCGCGGGATCACGCCCAGATCCGCTTGGGCGTCGCAGGCATGTGCCTCGATCTCGTACCAGATGCGGAACTTGGTTTCGGGCGACCAGATGGAGACCATTTCGGGGCGGGAATAGCGCGGGATCATCGGATTCTCCTGTATTTGCGGGGGTTCTAGCGGCTTGCCCCCTTGCCCGCAACAGCGCCGCGACAGGGGCGGGCGATCATGGAGATCGCAAGGTCGAGAATTTGGCGGCAAACAACTGGAAAGGCAGCGAAAGACTGGAGCCTCGGCACCGGCTTACCGCATCCTTGCTGTCGCGCATTCAGCCATGCGTCGGGCGGGATACTGGATTGCATCTGGCGCGATTGCGGCAGGTCGGGGGCGCGCACACCTAGAAACGACATGCAATTAGCAAGAGGGCATATGATGCCGACGCTTTTCGACCCCCTGAAGCTGGGCGCACTGACGCTGAAGAACCGTATCGTCATGGCACCGCTGACGCGCAGCCGCGCTGTCGACAACCGCGTCCCGAATGCCCTGATGGCCAAGTATTATGGGCAGCGTGCGCAAGCCGGCATGATCCTGTCCGAGGCGACCAGCGTCACCCCGATGGGGGTTGGCTATGCGGATACGCCCGGCATCTGGAACGACGAACAGGTCGAAGGCTGGAAACAGACCATCAAAGCCGTGCATGACAAGGGCGGCGTGATCTTCCTGCAGCTTTGGCATGTCGGGCGCATCTCGGATCCGGAGTTCCTGGATGGCGAAACCCCGGTTGCCCCCAGCGCGATCCAGCCCGAGGGCACCGTCAGCCTGGTGCGGCCGAAGCGTCCCTATGTCACACCCCGTGCGCTGGAAACGGACGAGATCCCCGCCATTGTCGAAGCCTATCGCCTGGGTGCCGAGAACGCGAAGCGCGCGGGTTTTGACGGCGTCCAGATCCATGCCGCGAACGGCTATCTGATCGACCAGTTCCTGCAGGATGGCACCAATCACCGCACCGACCAGTATGGCGGCTCGATCGAGAACCGCACCCGCCTGCTGGAAGAAATCGCCGATGCCGTGATCGGCGTCTGGGGCGCGGATCGTGTGGGCGTTCACCTGGCCCCGCGCGGCGACAGCCACGACATGAGCGACAGCGATCCGAAAGCCCTGTTCACCCATGTCGCGCGCCAGTTGGGCCAGCGCAAGATCGCCTTCCTGGGCGTGCGCGAGCACTTGGCCGAGGATAGCCTTCTGCCCGACATCAAGGCGGCTTTCGGCGGCGTCGTTATCGCGAATGAGGGGCTGACCCAGGAATCCGCCGAGAAGCTGGTCGAGGCGGGCCGCGCCGATGCGGTGGCCTTTGGCAAGGACTTCATCGCGACGCCCGACCTGCCGCACCGCTTCCGCGAACGGCTTGCGCTGAACGAGATCGACTTTGCGACCTTCTACGGAGGCGGAGCCAAGGGCTATACCGACTATCCGCTGGCCGAAGAACTGGCCTGATCAGGTTGGCGCCCGGTTCAGGGCGTCCGACCGCAATGGCAACGAAAAAGGGCGCCATTCGGCGCCCTTTCCCAATTCTCCCTGTCGAACCTTGCCGATCAGCAGCTGTAATACATCGCGTATTCGATCGGGTGGGGGGTATGCTCGTAGGCGTACACTTCTTCCCACTTCAGCTTGATATAGGCCTCAAGCTGGTCGCGGGTGAACACGTCACCGGCCAGCAGGAAGTCCATGTCCTTCTCAAGCTCTTCCAGCGCTTCGCGCAGCGAACCGCAGACGGTCGGGATCTCGGCCAGTTCTTCCGGCGGCAGATCATACAGATCCTTGTCCGAAGCCGGGCCCGGATCGATCTTGTTCTTGATCCCGTCAAGGCCGGCCATCAGCAGCGCGGCAAAGGCGAGATAGGGGTTCGCGGCCGGATCGGGGAAACGGGCCTCGACGCGTTTGGCTTTCGGCGATTCCGTCCACGGAATACGGACGCAACCCGAGCGGTTGCGGGCCGAATAGGCGCGCAGGACCGGGGCTTCGAAGCCGGGGATCAGGCGCTTGTAGCTGTTGGTCGACGGGTTGGTCAGCGCATTCAGCGCCTTCGCATGCTTCAGGATGCCGCCGATGAAATACAGCGCTTCCTGCGACAGGTCGGCATATTTGTCGCCGGCGAACAGCGGCTTGCCGTCCTTCCAGATCGACATGTTGACATGCATCCCCGAGCCGTTGTCGCCCTTCATCGGCTTCGGCATGAAGGTCGCGGACTTGCCATAGGCGGCAGCGACGTTGTGGATGACGTATTTGTACTTCTGGATGTTGTCGGCCTGCTGGACCAACCCGCCGAAGATCATGCCAAGCTCGTGCTGGCCCGAGGCGACCTCGTGGTGGTGCTTGTCGACCTTGATGCCCATGCGCTTCATCGTGCTGAGCATCTCGCCGCGCAGATCCTGGGCCGCGTCGATCGGGTTCACCGGGAAATAGCCGCCCTTGTGAGGCGCGCGGTGGCCAAGGTTGCCGTCCTCATAATGGGTGTCGGTGTTCCAGGCGGCGTCGACCGAGTCGATCTCGAACGAGACCTTCTGGGGGCTGATCTGGTATTTCACGTCGTCGAACAGGAAGAATTCGGCTTCCGGCCCGAAATAGGCCGTATCGCCGACCCCCGAGGATTTCAGATAGGCCTCGGCCTTGACGGCAGTGCCGCGCGGGTCGCGGGAATAGGCTTCGCCGGTGTCGGGCTCGGCCACGTTGCAATGCACGCAAAGCGTCTTTTCGGCATAGAACGGGTCGATGTAGACCGAGGAGGGGTCCGGGAACAGTTTCATGTCGGACTGGTCGATGGATTTCCAGCCGGCGATCGAAGAACCGTCGAACATGAAGCCTTCTTCGAAGAAGTCCTCGTCAACCAGGTCCGCAACCAGCGTCACGTGCTGCAGCTTGCCCTTGGGATCGGTGAAGCGGATGTCGACATATTCGACCTCCTCGTCCTTCATCAGATCCAGAACGTCTTTGACTTGCATTGGATTCCTTCCTCCATTCAGTCGGACCGGCCGCCGCGGCCGGTTGGAAAAACTTGGTAAGGCCGCTGGGCCGGTCAGGCAGGTCAGACGGCGTCGTCGCCGGTTTCACCCGTGCGGATGCGGATCGCCTGTTCGACAGGGATAATGAAGATCTTGCCGTCGCCGATCTTTTCGGTGCGCGCGGCCGAGATGATCGCGTCCACCGCGACTTCGACCAGATCGTCGGGCAGCACCATCTCGATCTTCACCTTGGGCAGGAAGTCGACGACGTATTCGGCGCCACGATAAAGTTCGGTATGGCCTTTCTGACGGCCGAAGCCCTTGACTTCGGTGACCGAGAGACCCTGGACGCCCACTTCCTGAAGCGCTTCTTTCACATCATCCAGTTTGAAGGGCTTGATGATGGCTTCGACTTTCTTCATCGCCTGATCCTTCCTCGCGACTTGCCTGCGACCTGATTGGCGGGTTTGATGCAGATCGTCCATGCGGCATGATGGGGAAAGCGGCATGGAAACGCTTAATCAGAATGAACTGCGCTTTTATTGTGCAGCAAGCCTAAGAGGTATGCAACGATCATGGGCGCGACATCGCCGATCCTGACGACTCGCCAGATGCGCGCGGTCGAAATGGCCGCGATTGCGTCCGGCGTCGAGACGGGCGGCAGCCTGATGGAGCGTGCGGGTGCTGCCGCGGCGCAGGTTCTGGCAGCACGCTGGCCGGGATTCGCGGCGTCGGGGCAGGTGGCGCTGATCCTGTGCGGTCCGGGCAATAATGGCGGCGACGGCTATGTCATTGCGCGGCACCTGGCGGGGCGTGGCTGGTCGGTCCGGGTCGCAGCACTGGTGCTGCCCACCACGTCCGAGGCGCAGGGCGCGGCCCAGTTGTGGCGTGGCGACGTGTCCGAGATCGGGGCAGTTTCGGCCATGCCCGAACAGCGGATCGGGCTGTGCATCGATGCGCTGTTCGGGACAGGAATCTCGCGCCCACTGGATGCTGAGCTGGCCGGCCTTTTGCGGGGCATCGCAGCCTCGGGCTGCCCTATCGTGGCGGTCGATATCCTCAGCGGCATCTGTGCGGACAGCGGCCGGGTCCTGGGCGATCGCGTCCTGCCCGCGGCGGAACTGACCGTGACCTTCCACCGCCGCAAACTGGGCCATGTGCTGGCCGAGGGGGGTGAACTTGGCGGCAGCGTAACCTGCTGCGACATCGGGCTGGAGCCTTGGCGCGACGCCGCGGGGCAGGCCATCCTTTCCGCGGGGCCGGACCCAAGGCTGGCCAAGCGCGCGGGGCATAAATACAGCCACGGCCACGCCCTGATCCTTGGCGGCGGTCCGGGACGGGGCGGGGCCGCGCGCCTTGCCGCGCGTGCCGCACTGCGGATCGGGGCGGGGCTGGTCAGCCTGGCCGTCCCGGCCGAGGCGATGCCCGAGAACGCGGCCCGGCTTGACGCGATCATGCTTGAAGCCCTGGCGGAAGAGGAAGACCTTGCCCGCCGCCTGCGTGATCCGCGCATCACCGCGCTTTGCCTTGGCCCGGGGCTGGGGCTTGACCGTGCCGCCCGGCTTGTTCCCACCGCACTGGCGGCAAAGCGGGCCACCGTACTTGATGCCGACGCGCTCACCGCTTTTGCCGAGGCGCCCGAGCGCCTGTTCGGCCAGCTACACGACCGGGTGTTGCTGACGCCGCATGATGGAGAGTTTGCGCGGCTGTTTCCCGATCTTGCGCGGCGACTGCAGGATGCCCCGGCTCGCGGCCCGGCCTATTCACGCCTGGATGCGGCGCGGCAAGCTGCGGCGCGGACGGGCGCGACGGTGCTGCTGAAGGGGCCGGATACGATCATCGCCGCGCCGGATGGGCAGGCGGCGATCGCGGCGGCGACGGGTGATGAAGCCGCGCCCTGGCTGGCGACCGCAGGATCGGGGGATGTGCTGGCCGGTCTGGTCGCGGGGCTGATGGCACGGGGCTTTCCCGTGCCCGACGCTGCCCGGACCGGAGCCTGGCTTCACGCCGAGGCCGCGCGCCGTTTCGGACCCGGCCTGATCGCCGAGGATCTGCCCGAAACCCTGCCCGCAGTGCTGCGCGACCTTGGGGCATAGGGACTGCATTTTCCCTCTCGCCTCTGCCAGACGGCTTTGCTAATAGACCCGAGCCCTGCGCGCCGAAGCGGCGCGGCGGGACGGATGCGGGTGTGGCGAAATTGGCAGACGCACCAGATTTAGGTTCTGGCGCCGCAAGGCGTGGGGGTTCAAGTCCCTCCACCCGCACCATCTGAAATCAGTCGTTTCGTGATCGTTGCCCGACCCCAGCAGGGGCCGGGTATTTGTCGTATATGCATGCGATGGAAATCTGCGTGCGGTTGTAGTTCCACACTATTCATACAACTTTCCATCACAATTAATTGGCTTTTGTCTCAATCCCATAGTTGATAGCCGGTGTCTCCTTTACTACAGGAGATACAACATGAAATTGGCATGTTACGCGATCCTCGCCGGTCTGACTGCGACCGCGGCGTCCGCGGGCGGCTATGTTGCACCGGTCGTCGAGACGCCGGTTGTTGCACCGGTCGAGCCTGTCGCTCCGGGTGTTGACTGGACCGGCTGGTACGCCGGTGTTCAGTACGGCCAAGGTAGCGCCGACAGCAACTATGCCGGCGACAGCGACATGGACGGCTACGGCCTTCATGGTGGCTACATGCACGACTTCGGGAACTTCGTTCTCGGTGGCGAACTGGACTACAACCGCATCAGCCTCGACGAAACCGACGAGGACGGCGATCTGTGGCGTCTGCGTGGCCGCGCTGGCTACGACATGGGCAAGTTCCTGCCCTACGCCACGCTGGGCGTCGCTCAGCTGGAAGCCGGTGATCTGTCGGAAACCGGGATCACCTACGGCCTCGGCGCTGACTACATGATCAACGACAAGTTCACCGTGGGTGCCGAATACACCCGCAACGACTTCAAAGACGTTGCTGATGTCGACAACGCGGACCTCGACACGGATCTGTTCCAGATCCGCGCGTCCTACCGCTTCTGATAGAACCTCTGGTTCAGTCGAAAACGCCCCCTTCCGAGGGGGCGTTTTTTTATGCGCTGATGCCCGATTGGGAAGGCGGCAGGGAAGGGGCGGTTGCCACCTCAACGGCCGTCCACGGCCATGAAAAAGGCCGCCCCGAAGGGCGGCCCTGATGCCGGTCGCGGCGAGTGCCGGATCAGAACTGATCCAGCGCCTCGATGGCTTTTTCCAGCTCTTCCTTGGTCACGGATTTGTCCGCGACCTTGGCGCCTTCGACGATGTGGTCGACGACCTTGTCTTCGAAGATCGGGGCGCGCAGCTGCTGCTGGGCCTGCTGGTTCTGCTGGATGAATTCCAGGAAAGCACGCTCCTGGCCCGGATATTGGCGGGCCTGGCGCAGCACGGCCTGGGTCATTTCCTGATCCGAGACGGTGATCTCGGCTTTCTGACCGATTTCGGCCAGCAGCAGGCCCAGGCGGACGCGGCGCTCGGCCAGAGCCTTGTGCTCGTCCGTCAGCTCGATCTCGCCATGGTTATGGCCGTGCTCTTCCGGATGCTCTTCGTGCCACAGCTGGTGGGCGATCTGCTGTGCTTCCGCTTCGACCAGCGATTCCGGCAGCTCGAACTTGACCAGCGCGTCCAGCTTGTCCAGCAGCGCGCGCTTGAGGATCTGGCGCGACGCACCCTTGTATTCCGACTCAAGACGCTCGCGGATCTGACCCTTCAGGGCTTCCAGGTCTTCGGCACCGAATTTCTTCGCCAGCTCGTCGTCAAGCTCGGCCGCCTTGGGGGCCTTGACGGCCTTGACGGTGGTCTCGAAGATCGCGTCTTTGCCGGCCAGGGTCGGGTGGCCGTAATCCTCGGGGAACTTGACCTCGACCTTGACTTCTTCACCGGCCTTGGCGCCGACAAGCTGCGCTTCGAAGCCGGGGATGAAGCTGTTCGAGCCCAGCACCAGCGGATAATCCTCGGCAGTGCCGCCTTCGAAGGCTTCGCCGTCGACCATGCCCTTGAAGTCGATCACGACCTGGTCGCCGTCCTTGGCCTTGGTGCCTTTCTTGCGGTCCTCGAAGGACTGCGCATTCTTGGCAAGGTTCTCCAGCGCTTCGGTCACTTGCTCGTCACCAGCTTCGACAACCAGACGCTCAAGCTCGACGCCCGAAAGATCGGCTTCCGGGATCGCGGGCAGGGCTTCATAGGAAACGGTGACGACCACGTCGTCGCCTTCCTTCCAGCTTTCGCCGTTGACCATCTCGACCTTCGGCTGCAGCGCCGGGCGGTCGCCCGAGGTCTCCAGATGGCCGCGCAGCGCGGTGTCGATCGCTTCCTGCATGGCGTCGCCCATGACGCGCTGGCCGAACTGCTTCTTCAGCAGCGCCATCGGCACCTTGCCCTTGCGGAAGCCCTTCATTTCGACCTCGGGCTGGGCCTCTTTCAGCTTCGCTTCGACCTGTGCCGCAAGATCCGATGCGGGCAGGGTGAATTGATAGCCGCGCTTCAGCCCTTCGTTCTGGGTTTCCTTGACCTGCATTTGACTTCCTTCATCCAACCTGAGCGCGGGAGAGGCAATCATAGCCCTTGTGGCGCAGTGGCCCAAAAGGCCGCGCCCCCGCCGTGTTTCAGCGCGCTAGCTAGGGGATTTTGCGTCCCATAGCAAGAACCAAGGCGGTTTTGAGAGGGCTTGTCGGGCCATCCGCGACGTCCCCCGCGCCGCATTGTGCCACGGCTGCCAAGCCAGCCGCACCTGGAGTGCCGTGAGACAGGTGGAGTTCCCGACGTTTCATAAGTAAATTCAAGGCATTGGAAAAAACTTTCGCGAAAGATGTTTTTTCCGCTTGCGCCTATCCGGTACCCCCCATATACGACGCCCCACGCAGACGGCGGAAACGTCATCTGGACCTCCGGTGGGGCCATAGCTCAGTTGGTAGAGCGCTTGAATGGCATTCAAGAGGTCAGGGGTTCGACTCCCCTTGGCTCCACCAAATATCTTTCCAATTCAGTGAATTGACGGACGCTTGACAGAAAGCGTCGACGCGCCGCGGCCGCCTTGAGCGGCCTTGCGGCGTTTGGGTATGGCGCTAAAGCCTGTGGGTGCGCGGGTCGTGATCGGCAGGGCCGGTTTCGGCATTGGCTTCGCGTGTGGCGTCGCCTTCAGGTTCGCGCCGGTCCAGAATGTCGCGCACCAGATCGGCGGCATCCCCGAACTCACGCATGATCGCGCTGGCTTGTGAAGCGACGCCGTGGAAACCCGCGACGGCGGCGGTCACGCTTTTGACCACATTGTCGACGCTGCTGGTCAGCGTGGCGGTATTCGCTTCGATTTCCTCCATCAGGTTCCGCCGTGCGGGCTGGGGCTGCGCAGGGCGGGGCCGGGGGGGCTGCGGCTCCTGCGCAGGGGGCGCGGCAAAGCGCGGCGCAGGCGGCTGGGGGTCGCGCCGGTGGCGCGTGGGACGCGGCGGGCGCGGGCGGTCATCGTCGCGACCCGAGATCAGGTCGCTCAGGTGGCGCGCGGCGATTACGGTGCCGGCAGTCAGGGCGGCCGCTGCGATCCCGGTGCCCCCCCAGACCACCCATTTCGCTAGGCGCGACGGCCGGGGATAGGCGCGCAACCCGTCGGGTGAGACATCTCCATGCGGGGGGATGCGCCGGGGCTCGGGGCGCTCCGAAGGGTGGTGGTGACCCTCGGGAACCGGGCGCGGGCCAAAGCGTGTCTGGCTGGTCACGTCCGCTTCGGTGCGGGGGGTGTCCAGTTCGTCAAAGGGCGGCTCTTGGCTCATCTTCGGATCCTTGTGCGAAACGCGCGGTCGCAGCCTCAACCCCGCAATGCGGCGAATGTTCCGTGACCGAGTTCCCCGCTTGCCAGCCAGCAGGCATGAAAAAACGCGCCGGTTCGCGGCGCGTTCTTCCTTGTCTTCGTGGTGAAGCAGCGATCAGTTCGCGGCTTCGTCCTCGTCGCGGCCGGCCGAGCCGATCTCGTCGAAGAGTTCCGCGATTTCGAAATCGGCGGCGGCATCTTCTTCCGCGGCCAGTTCCTGGATCGACTTGCCCGAAGCTTGCAGTTCGGCTTCTTCGGCCGAACGGGCGACGTTCAGGTGGATCGTCGCGTCGACTTCCGGGTGCAGGTGCACGCGAACGTCGTGCAGGCCCAGCTCCTTGATCGGGGCGGTCAGGACAACCTGACGGCGCTCGATCGAGAAGCCTTCGGCATTGGCGACTTCGGCGGCGTCACGCGGGGTGACCGAGCCGTAAAGCGCGCCGGCGTCCGAGGCCGAGCGGATGATGACGAAGGTCTGGCCGTCGATTTTCTCGGCGACTTTCTGGGCTTCGGCGCGGGTCTCGTCGTTGCGAACCGCCAGGTCGGCCTTGCGCTCTTCGAATGCCTTGACGTTGGCGTCCGAGGCACGCATCGCCTTGCCTTGCGGCAGCAGGAAGTTACGCGCGAAGCCGTCTTTGACTTTCACGACTTCGCCCATTTGGCCAAGCCGGGCCACACGTTCCAGCAGGATGACTTGCATGATCGTCTCTCCTTACTTCACGGCATAGGGGAGCAGGGCGAGGAAGCGGGCGCGCTTGATGGCGCGGGCCAGCTCACGCTGCTTCTTTGCCGAGACGGCGGTGATGCGCGAGGGCACGATCTTGCCGCGTTCCGAAACGTAACGCTGCAGAAGGCGCGTGTCCTTGTAGTCGATCGCAGGAGCGTTGTCGCCCGAGAACGGGCAGACCTTGCGGCGGCGGAAGAAGGGTTTGTTAGCCATTTCTCTGGTTCCTATCCCTTAGTTCCGGTCGTCGCGGTCACGACGCTCGCGGCGTTCGCCACCACGGTCGCCACGATCACCGCGGTCGCCACGGTCGCCGCGATCACCACGCTCGCGCTCGTCGCGCTTCTGCATCTGGATCGAGGGGCCTTCCTTGTGCTCGTCGACGCGGACGGTCAGCACGCGCATGACGTCGTCATGCAGGCGGGCAAGGCGCTCCATTTCCTGCACGGCGGCCGAGGGCGCGTCCGAACGCAGGAAGGCATAGTGGCCCTTGCGGTTCTTGTTGATCTTGTAGGCGAGGGTGCGGACACCCCAGTATTCGTTTTCGACGACCTTGCCACCGTTATCGGCAAGCACGGTCGAGAAATGTTCGATCAGCCCTTCGGCCTGCGTGTTCGACAGGTCCTGGCGGGCGATCAGCACATGCTCGTAAAGCGGCATGACTGCTACCTTTATATCAGGGCGCATTTCAACGGCGGGACAATCCCTCCGCGCCCCGCCACGAGAGGCTGCGCCGGTTTCGCATTTGCGGAAGGATGCGGCTTTATAGCGGCGAAATCCGGGGGAGCAAGGGAAAACCGACCGTTTGCTGGGAAAATCGCCGTGGCGGCGACACTGTTTCCACGCTGCGCGGCAACACGAAATTGTCAGGAAGATGTGGTCAAACCCTTGTTGCGATTGACGCATTTCACCAGCACATAGCCAAACATGACGAATTCAATCAGGAGTCTCCGCATGAAGTCCCTTGTCGCCCCCGTCGCCGTTCTCACTGTTCTTGGTGCTTCGGCTGCCCTGGCCGAGCCTGTTGCCTATGACTTCGATCCCTCGCACAGCCAGGTCGTGTTCGAATATGGCCACATGGGCTTTTCGACCAGCACCGGCATCGTCAATGGCGTGACCGGCAAGCTGCTTCTGGACAACGAGAATCCCGCGAATTCCAGTGTCGAGGCGACGATCCCACTGGCCGGGTTGCGGACAGTCTCGCGCGAACTGGACAAGCACCTGTTCGGCGCTGACTTCTTCAACGCCGACCAGGGCGAGGCCGTCGCGACCTTCAAGTCGACCAAGGTCGAGCAGGACGGCGATGACGAAGCGAAAGTCACCGGCGATTTCACGCTGAACGGCGTGACGAAACCCGTCGTGCTTGAAGTTGACCTGAACAAGATCGGCGCGCACCCGATGACCGGCAAGGACGCCGCCGGCTTCGACGCCGAAACCCGGATTGCACGTTCGGAATTCAACCTCGGAAAATTTGCCCCGGCGGTCGATGACGAGGTTGCGGTCATGATCACTGTCGAGGCCGTGAAGACCGAGTAATCTCAGCCTGCGGATCGACACAAAAAAGGGCCCCGTCGGGCCCTTTTTCCTGTTTCTGTCCGGCGGCGCGCAAGATCAGTTCAGCGCGCCGTTCTTGTCCAGATCCGAGGCGGCGAAGTCGGCCTTGGCCGCGGCAGCGAACTCGGACTTGCTGAGGCTGCCATTCCGGTTCGTGTCGACCGCGGTGAACTGCTCCGCAGAAACGGTGGTGCCGGCTTCCGCCTGCGACAGCGCGCCGTTCTTGTCTGCGTCCAGCGTCGTGAAGACCTTGTCGGTGAACGCCGCGAATTCGTTGGCGTCGACCGACATGTCCCCGTTGGTGTCCATGGCCGCAAGATAATTGCCCGAAACCTGGGCGAAGGTCGGGGTGCCGGCAAGCAGGAAGACGGCGACGGCAGAAAATGTTCTGTTCATGGCTTTCCTCCTTAGCCGCAAGAATAACGCTGACCGGCATAGCCGCCAGCGACCGAGCCTGCCGCGATGGCGACATCGCGACCGACACCGCCGCCGATCAGGCTGCCCGCTGCGCCGCCCAGCACCGCGCCCATGAAGCTGCCCGATATGCAGGCGACCTCGTGCTGTTGCTCGGGGGTCTGGTTGGCGCAGGCACTTGCAACAAGTACCATTGCGCCGAGGATAAGAGGTGATTTCACGATCGTGCTCCTGTGCTGTTCCAGTGGTCGGCTCTGCAGTCAGTTGCATTCGGGCGGTTAAGTCATCCCGCATCAGAACGTCGACGGGCTGTGTTCGTTCCCGTAACCCTCTGTCTTCGTAAGATTAGGTGTAGACCGGCAAAGCCCGTCTGCCAATCATGGATTTTCTGCGGCCGCTTGCCGTGTTCGCTTTGGCGGCCAAGCGATCGGCCTTGCGGCAAGGCAGCGCAGCGGATAATCCCGCTGACATGCTGCCCCAGGACAGACTTTCCCAGATCGTTCAGCGTTTCGAGTTTCTCGAGGCGAAGCTGAACGCCGGACCCGCCCCTGACGAAATCGCGCGCATCAGCCGCGAATATGCCGAGCTGAAGCCGGTCGTCACCCAGATCGCCGAATGGCGCGCAGCCCAGGACGGCATCCGAGAGGCGCAGGCCATGCTTGCCGATCCCGAGATGCGCGAGCTGGCCGAGGATGAGCTGTCGCGCCTGCGCGCGCAGTTGCCTGACCTGGAGCACCGCCTGCGCATCGCGCTTTTGCCCAAGGATGCCGCGGACGCACGGCCCGCGATCCTGGAAATCCGGCCCGGCACCGGTGGCGACGAGGCCGCGCTGTTCGCGGGCGACCTGTTGAACATGTATCGCCGGTTCTCGGAATCGCAGGGCTGGAACTTCCAGCTGCTCGAGCTTTCCGAATCCGAGCTGGGCGGCGTGCGCGAGGCCGTGGCGAGAATCGAGGGCGAGGGGGTCTTTGCCCGGTTGAAATATGAATCCGGCGTCCATCGCGTCCAGCGCGTGCCCGAAACCGAATCCGGCGGGCGGATCCACACCAGTGCCGCCACCGTCGCCGTTCTTCCCGAGGCGGAAGAGGTGGATATCGACATTCCGGCCGGCGACATCCGCATCGACACGATGCGTGCCAGCGGCGCGGGCGGGCAGCACGTCAACACCACCGACTCGGCCGTGCGGATCACGCACCTGCCCACCGGGATCATCGTCACCAGTTCTGAAAAGTCGCAGCACCAGAACCGCGCCAATGCGATGGCGGTCCTGCGCGCGCGGCTTTACGACCTGGAACGCAGCCGGGCCGATGCAGAGCGGGCCGCAGATCGCAGGTCGCAGGTCGGATCGGGCGATCGGTCCGAGCGTATCCGCACCTATAACTTCCCGCAGGGTCGGATGACGGACCACCGCATCGGGCTGACGCTTTACGCGCTGGATCGAATCATTGCGGGTGATCTGGGCGAGACCACCGATGCGTTGATCGCCCATGACCAGGCGGCGCGGCTGGCGGCGGAACTGGAATGACCGCCTCCGAGGGTCGGCCGGACCATCCGACGGGCAGCGTGCTTTGTTCGGCTGCCGAAAAGCGCCTGCAATCCGTTGGCATCGAGGGGGCGGCCGGCGATGTCCGCGCGCTGTTTCTGCATGCGCTGACAACCGCGCTGGGTTGGCCGGTGCCGCGCCACGCCCTGCGTGATCACTTGGCTGCGCCTGTTCCCCAGGCGGTTGTGGACGCCTTTGCCCGGATGGTCGCCGCGCGTGAGGCGCGCCAGCCCGTCAGCCAGATCACCGGGCGGCGCGCCTTCTGGAAGCATGACTTCCGCGTCACGCCCGACACATTGGATCCGCGCCCGGAAACCGAACTGCTGGTCGAACTTGCACTGACCGAAGGATTCCGCTCCGTCCTGGACCTGGGGACGGGGACGGGGGCAATTCTGATCTCGGTTCTGGCCGAACGTCCGGGCGTTGCCGGGCTCGGAGTGGATCTTTCGCCCGTCGCCCTTGATGTGGCGCGCCAGAACGCCCAGATGATCGGAGTACAAGCGGATTTCGTTCTTTCCGACTGGTTCGCGGTGATTTCGGGCGATTTCGACCTGATCCTGTCCAACCCGCCCTATATCGCCGAAAGCGAGATGCCGGAACTGGCCCCCGAAGTTCGGGAGTGGGAACCGCGCATGGCGCTGACGGATGAGGGCGACGGGCTGGCCGCCTATCGCGCCATCTGTGCCGCCGCGCCCGCCCATCTTCGGCCCCAAGGCCGGCTGATGGTCGAGATCGGGCCCAGCCAAGGCAACGCGGTGGCAGAGCTGATGCGCCGGGCGGGGTTGGCGGGTGTTACCGTCTGTCGCGACCTTGACGGGCGCGATCGCGTCGTCTGGGGCCGGAAAGCCGGATTGCAGAGCACTTAATCGCCAAAAACCCTGCATCCTGTGAAATTTTTGCTTGTCAGCACCGTTGCGGGATGCTTAGTGGCGTTTGTGACGGGGGCGTAGCGCCCACGCACGGGTCAGTTGCACTCCCAGCCTCAAACTGGTCACACAGGAAAAGCCTCAGGGCCAATCCTGAACTGGCAACCGCTGCAAGAGATGACCCTAACCTGAGCCGGCCATTGCCGGTCCACGAATGACAGCAAGCTGATGAGATCATCCAAATCCCGTTCGCGTAACAAGTCGAACCGCCAGCGCACGACGCTGGGAAACATCGTCAACCGCGTTTTTGACAGCTCGGGCCCCGAGGGCAAGGTGCGCGGCACGCCGCAGCAGATCATCGAGAAATATCTGACGCTTGCGCGCGACGCTCAGCTTTCGAACGATCGCGTGGCCGAGCAGAGCTTCCTGCAGCACGCCGAGCATTATACCCGCATGCTGGGCGAGGCGCAGCGCGAGCAGGCCGAACGCCAGCAGCATCAGAACGGTGGTCGCGACGACGACCGCGACGATGTGTCGGGCGATTACGGCCAGTCTCAGAATGGCAATGGCCAGGGCGGCAACAACCGCGGCGACGACAATCGTCGGGACGATAGCCGCCGGGAAGACAACCGTCGTGACGACAACCGTCGTGACGACAGCCGACGGGACGAACAGCGCGGTGAAGGCCGCCAGGAGAACCGTCGCGACAACCGCCGTGATGATCGCCGTGACGAAAACCGTCGGGATGATCGCAAGGACGACCGCAAGGACGACCGTCGCGAGGAGCGTCCGGCCCCTGCCGCCGAAGCCTCCGAGGAACGCGGCCTGCCGCTTGCGATTTCCGCTGAGGAAGAGCGTGGCCCGGTCGATACGCCCGAAACCAACCGTGCCAAGCCCGCGCCCGAAGCTGCCGCGGAAACCGCGCCCGTGGCCGAAACCCCGGCCGCTGTTGAGCCTGCGGTCCCCGCTGCGGCCGCCCCGGCGGAAGAGGCGCCCGTCGCAGCTCCGCGTCGTCGCCGCAGCACCACGGCCGCGACCGGCACAGCCGCCGCGCCGGCCGCAGCCGGCACGACGCCGACGCGTTCGCGCCGCCGCACGACCAGCGAGCCCAAGGCAGAAAACGGGGCCGATACCCCGGCAGTTGCAGAAAAGGCCTCGGGCGAGTAATCGCCCGGCCATTCAGCGCGGCGCGGCGGCCAGACCCCGCGCCAGCGCGCAGAATTGCTCCAGCCCGATTTCCTCGGCCCGCGCGGTGGGCGCGATACCTGCCTCAAGCAGGATGTCCTCGATGGCCGGATGCAGCCCTTTCAGCGAAGCCCGCAGCATCTTGCGCCGTTGGTTGAAGCCAGCGGCGACCACGCGGTTCAACACCTTGGGATCGGCGGGATAACGGGGGCCGGGCAGAGCGGTCAGATGCACGACCGCCGAGTGGATCTTGGGCGCCGGCACGAAAGCCTCGGGCGGCAGCGTCATCACGATCTTCGCGTCCGAACGCCATTGCGCCAACACTGCAAGACGGCCATAGGCCTTGCCGCCGGGCTTCGCGACGATCCGCTCGGCCACTTCTTTCTGAAACATCAGGGTCAGGGACTGCCAGAAGGGCGGCCATTCGGCAGGCGTCAGCCAGCGGATCAGAAGCTCGGTCCCGACATTATAGGGAAGGTTCGCGACGATGCGGACCGGCGGCGTCAGATATTGCAGCGGGTCTATTTCCAGCGCGTCGCCATTGATGACCTCAAGCCGGCCCGGATAAGCCTCGGCGATCTCGGCCAAAGCGGGCATGGCGCGGGCGTCCTTTTCGATCGCCAGCACGCGGCGCGCGCCTTCGGCCAGCAGGCCGCGGGTCAGGCCGCCGGGGCCTGGACCAACCTCGATCACGTCGCAGCCGGCAAGGTCGCCCGCCGCACGCGCGATCTTGGCCGTCAGGTTCAGATCCAGAAGGAAGTTCTGGCCCAGTTGCTTCTTGGCCTTCAACTCGTGCCGCGCGATCACTTCGCGCAGCGGGGGCAAACCGTCAATCGCGCTCATCTTTTTCCTGCCATGTCATGGGCCATGCGCAAGGCGGCGATCACGCTGCCCGCGTCGGCGATGCCGCGGCCTGCAATATCGAATGCCGTGCCGTGATCGGGCGAGGTCCGCACGAAGGGCAGGCCCAGCGTGACGTTGACGCCGCCCGCGAAATCCAGCGTCTTGATCGGGATCAACGCCTGATCGTGATAGGCGCAGATCGCCGCATCATAGCGCGCCCGCGCCGGGGCATGGAACATGGTATCGGCGGGCAGCGGCCCGGAAATATCCAGCCCCTCGGCGCGCAGATGTTCCAGCAGAGGGGCGATCCAGGCAGTCTCCTCGGTTCCAATCACGCCATTCTCGCCCGCATGGGGATTCAGCCCGGCCACGGCGATGCGCGGCGCGGCGATAGCGAAGTCGCGGCGCAGGGCGGCATCGGTGATGCGGATCGCCTGCTCCATCGCGACCGGGTTCAGGGCGCGGGGAACCTCGCTCAGCGCGATATGGATGGTGACGGGCACCACGCGGCAGGGCGGCGAAACCGTGGTCGAGGCCAGCATCATCACAACCGGCACGTCGCCCGCCAGATGCGCGAGAAACTCGGTATGGCCGGGGAAGGGGAAACCGGCGCCGGTCTTCAGCGCCTCCTTGTTGATCGGCAGGGTGCAGATGCCACCTGCCGCGCCGCTTTGCGCCAGGTGGACGGCACGGGCAATGACTTCGATCACCGCGGCGGCATTGGCAGGGTCGGGACGACCCGGCACGGCGGGGGCGGGAAAGTCATGACGCAGGACCGCCAGCACGCCATCCTCGACCCTGTCGGCAGGTGTCGCCACCTCGGCCCAGCGGGTGCTGGGCGGCAGGTGACGCGGATCGCCCAGAAAGACGAAGGGGACGCCGGCGGCCAGCGCTTTCGGCGCAAGCTCTGGACCGACGCCAGCGGGCTCGCCGCAGGTCAGGATGATGGGGCGAGTTCCGGTCATGTTCGTATCCTTGGCAGACGGTGGCGCGACGGGCGGCCGAACCGCCCGTCAGGCCCGTTCAGGGCCGGCGAATGATCGCGTTCGCGCGCAGATCGGCCAGATAGGTTTCCGCCGCCTCGCCGACCTTGCGGTTGAAGATCTGGTTGCGCACCTCGTCACGACCGGGCAGCGCGTCAGGGGCGCGCGTCTGGTCACCCTCGTTGCTGGTCGCGACCGGGGCTTCGCCTGCATTTGCGGCCAGCGCCGGGCTGCGCTTGCACAGCATCAGCAGGTCGATCCCGCCGCCATAGTTCACGATCGTCGACTCGTTGTCGTCCAGGACTGCAAGGCGAACCCCCTCTCCGGTCGGGATCTGGCCTTCGGGGACCGTCTGACGCATCCACTGGCTGGCGGGATAGCGGCCCGACTGGACCTCAAGATCGTTGCAGGTTCGCGACACGGCGGCGATGCGCGCGGCTTCCTCGGCCGTGGCAAGGCGCAGGCGGGCATATTCGATGACCTGCTGGGTCGCACCGGGCCGCAGGGTGCCCCGCGTTTCGCGCAGGAAGAACAGGACGACCGCGCCCTTGACCTGCAGAGGCTGCGTGGTCTGGCCCGGTTGCAGCTGCATCAGGATCGGGCGCAGCGTCGGCGGCAGATTCGCCAGCGGCGTCAACGGCAGCCGTCCGCCGTTTTCGGCCGAGGGCGTCGCCGAATACTGGCGCGCGAACGAGGCGAAATCGGCTTCGGAATGGGTCTGCGAGACGATGCGTTCGGCCAGCGCCATCGCCTCGTCCTCCCGCCCCTCGGGGGCGGGGATGATCAGTTCGGACAGCCCGACATGCGAGGTCTGGGGCGTCTCGATGATCTTCTTCATTTCCTCGTCGATCTCGGCATCGGTGACGCGGACCTGTCCGACCAGGCGTTGGCGCACGTAATCGCGCCAGACAATGCCCGCGACCACGAAGTCCTCGAAGGTTTGCCGGTCGACGCCGTTCTGGCGCAGCAGCTGCACGAACTGGTCGACGCTGAGGTTGCCGCGGCTGGCAAATTCCTCAAGCCCCTTGTTGACGTCTTCTTCCTTGGGACGGATATCAGCCTGCTTAGCGGCGAACGAACGCAGGCGTTCATCGATCAGCGCCTTTTCGGCCGCGGCGGGTTCAGCGTCCGGCGCACGCAGAAGCTGCATGAATCTCACGCGCTGGTCGATCTCGTAGCGGGTGACGGCCGAGTCGTTGACATAGACAACCGGCTTGAACAGACCGCTGCCCGACTGGGCCGAAGCCGGATGCGTGCCGAAGCCGGGCACGAAGACCGTTCCCGCCAGCATTGCGGCCACGGAGGCCCCCAGAAGAATTCGCCGCATCAGCTCCCTCGCCGTTTGGTTTCGCCGGACCTTATCGCAGGCAGGCGCGACGCGCCACCGTTCCCGGACCGGACTGTTGTTTGCCGAAGCCACCCAGCCGGACGCCAAGGTCAAGGCTGGTATCCTCGCGCAGCGTTTCGGACGAGCTGAAGCGGCGCTTCACCGACATTTCGACCGTGACGCATTCGTTGCGGTATTCCAGCCCCAGCTCGGCCTTCTGGGCGCGGTTCTCGGCAAAATCATATCGCGTTTCCGCGCTGGCCCACCAGCCATCCCGAATCTGCCAGCCCGCGACGGCCGTCAGTTCCGAGACATCTTCCATCCGGTCCTCGCGCGGGTCGGAATCCATCCACAGATACCCGGCTGAAACCTGCAGCCCCGGTTTCAGCCAACCCAGCCGCAATTCGTTCCTGCTCATCGTGAAGCTGTCGTCGAACAGCGCGCGGTTCACCAGCGCCAGCCCGTTCGTGCCGGAATAGTTGGCCGAAAGCAGCCAGTCCGAGCGTTTCCCGCCCAGCGGCCCGGTGCCGTCGAAGGCGCTGTCGGGTTGCGAACGCAGGACGCGTCCCGCCGTCACCCCAAGCTGCCAGCCCGTCGGATCGATCCGCGTCCAGCTGACGCCAAGGTTCGCGCGAAGGCCGGATTCGCGGGCGTCCCAGCCGGGGAAACGGTCCAGCGAATAAAGGTTGCCCTCGTCGAATTCGATCAGGCGGCTGTCCTCGTTCGGAACCTCGTCCTCGGCATCGCGCTCGGGCGACCAGATAAGCTGGGCGACCGGCTCGATGATTTGCGTCACGCCGCCCGCGTGGCGGGCCAGGGGCCAGCGCAGCTCGGCCGCCAGCGTCGGGTCGGCGCGCGCGACGAAGTCTTCGTAGCGGCTGTCCTGGTTGATGGTATAGAAATCCGTGTTCAGCTGCGTCTCGACCGTGCCGACCACGCCGCCCGGCAGGATCTCGTTGCGCTGCCAGTCCAGCATGACCGAGGCGCGCGCCATGTCGCGACCGATGATATCCTCGTTCGATTGGCGGCGATGGGCGTGCATCGACCATTCAAGACTGGCGATGCCGCCGATGCGATCGGGCTGCCAGCGCCGTTCCCACAAGGCATCGGCCACGACCGAGGGGGTGATGTCGTCGGGTTCGTCGTCGCGCAGGGATTCGTAATTGCCGATCCGCGCAATGACCATGCGGTCGCGCTTGACCCGGTCCAGCGTCAGCCCGCTCCACAACCGGTCGGCATCGGTGATGTCGTAATCCAGAAGATAGGCGCGGTTCGTCGCCATCTGCAGTTGCACACCCAGCTGATAGCCGCGCGGCAGTTCGAACCGGGCAGCGCCGAACAGATAGCCGCGGGTTTCGCCAGGCTCGATATCGTCGCGGCTGAGCGCGCCGTTCCACTCCATCTCGCCATTCGAATAGGCCTGACGATAGCGCAGCTCCAGCGTCGTGGTGCGGCTGGCGGCGACATAGGGCGTGACCGTCAGGTCGGCATGGTCGCCCAGCGTGATGAAATAGGGCAGCTTGATCCCGACGCCCAGGCTGGAGGTCGTGCGGAACTGCGGGCGCAGGAAGCCGGTCATCCGCTCAACCGTGGGGTCGGGTGCGGTCAGCGACGGCAGGCTTGCCAAGGGCACGCCAAAGGCGCGGAACTGCGGCTGGTCGAAATGCAGCATCTTGGTTTGCGCATCATGGGTGATGCGGCGCGCGCGGATTTCCCATAGCGGCACCGGGTCCGAGGCGCAGACATTGCAGCTTGAGGCCACGACATTGTCCATCGTGGTGATGCGGCCTTCCTGTTCGCGTCGCATCTCGCGCGAGGCAAGCTGCAACTCTCGGGCCAGGACCAGACGCGCGCCGCGCAGGATCCCGTCCTGAAGATTCGGGTCAAGCTGCGCGCTGTCGGCGATGACGATGGTTTCGTCACGCGTGCCGCGCCGGTCGGGCTGGGTCAGATGGATCGGCCCTTCGATGATGGCCCCGCCGTTCTGGCCGTCATAGATCACGCGCGAAGCGATCAGCCTGGTGCCTTGATACCAGATCACGACCCCACCCGAGGCGGTCAGCTGCTTGTTCCCGTCCAGAGTCACGTTATCCGCCAGCACCGTCGCCGCCGTCCCGCGTTGGGGCGCGTTGACGCTGGGCGCGATCCGCACCTGTTGGCTGGGGCTCGCGACCGAGGAAACCTGCGTCGCCTCGGTCCCGTCGGCCATGCGGGTATTGCCATCGGGCGACTCGGTCGGGGCCAGCGCGGGGCCCTGGTCCTTGTCGGTCCAGAACCCCTCGTTGCCGTCATAGGCGGGCAGGGTCTGGCCATCGGCCATCAGGCTTTGCGCCAGCGCCGGAGCGGTGGTCAGCGTCGGGCCGATGCCCGCACAGGCGGCGACGATCAGGGCCGCGCGCCGGGCGGGATGCGCGCCGCACCCCTTGGAAACCTTACGCGCAGCCATCAGCCATCCTCCAGACGCAGAAGTGCCCCCAGCGCGAAAAGCAGGGCCACTATGGGGGGCGCCCAACCGGCCAAGGCCGCCGGGATTTCGCCGTTCTCGCCCAGCACTTGCGCCAGATTGCGCAGGAAGAACAGCCCGATCCCGCAGCCAAAGGCGCCCAGCACCAGCATCCCCATCTTGCGCCCGCGCATGTGTCGCATGGTGAAGACCGCGGCGATCGCCACCATGGCCGCCATCAGCAGGGGACGGGCCAGTTCCATCTGGAACCAGACCCTGTGCCGCTGGGCGGAAAAGCCCGCGCGTTCAAGCCCGTTGATGAAGGCGGGCAATTGCCAGACCGGCACGGCCTCGGGGCGGCCGAAGCTGTCGCGGATGCGCGCGGCGGTCAGGTCGGTCGGCAGGTTCATGGTCTGGATCGTGCGCGCCGTCGCCTCGGGGTTGGGATCGGTCAGGGGCCATTCCTTGACGTCGTTCAGCAACCAGGCACCGCGCTGCAGATGCGCCTCGGCGGCGTCGATGCGGCGGATCGGGCCTTGATCGGGGGCAAAGACCATGAAGGTCGCGTCGTAAAGCGTCGTCGCCTCGGGGTTGGCGCGAGTAGCGCGGATCACGACCTGGCCCAGTGTCTCGGTCCCGTCGGCGGCACGGCTGCGCAGGGCCTGGCGCAGCCAGACTCCGCTGTCGCCCAGGCTGACCGTCTGGCCGCCGTCGCTGCGGATGCGCGTGACCGCATCGTCATAGCGTTTGGTCGTGGCTGCGACGACCGGGTTCATGATCGCGACCGCAAGGATTCCGGCCAGCGCCGCCGCGACTGCCGGGGCGGCCAGAACGCGGATGCCCGACCGGCCCGACGCGCGGATCGCCACCAGTTCCGAACTGCGCGACAGGTTCAGGAACAGCGCGATCCCCGCCAGCACCGTGATGAGCGGCAGGATCGAATAGAAGCTGGAGGCGATGTTCAGCGCCGACAGGCCCGCGGCGCCGCTCAGCCCGATTCCCTCGCCCGAGAAGCGGCGGATCTGCTCGACGATGTCGATCAGGAACAGGATCGCGGCAAAGATCGCCGCGATCATCAGCAACGTGCGCAGGAAACGGCGGGCGACATAGGCGGACAGGATCACGTCGCGGTCTCCGGCCTTGGGGTTCGGCGCAGGCGGCGCGGCCGGGCCGCGATCCACAGGATGCCCGCGCAGATCAACCCCCCGATCAGCGGCGGCAGATAGATCAGCGGCCAGCGCGAGGCGTCCTGCGCAACCTGGTTTTCGGCCGCGGTGCTAAGGAACTGGACCACGATCAGCGCGACCACCGCCCAGATCACCTGACGCCAGACGCCAAAACGGCTGAAGCCGCCCAGAAGCAGCATGGCAAAGCCCAGCATCGCTGCGATCGGCGATTGCAGCGGCTTTGCCAGGCGTTCATGCGCCTCGGCCAATGCCTTGTCGGCGGTCGATTGCGTATCGGCCAGAAGCTGGGGGTCGGGGTTCAGCAGGCGCATGGTGGAATAGGCCCGCAGGTCGCGCTTGCGCGCCTCGTCGCTTTGGACAAGCGATGCGAGGTCATAGGCCAGCTCGTCGAAGCGGGTAATGGAAAGCTGTTGGCGATCCGCCTGCACGCGCAGCGTCTGGGCCATGCCGTGCATCAGGACCAGTCGCGGGCCGGCTTCGGTCTTCACGACCAGCGCCTCGGTCGCGGTATAGGTGGTCTGGTTCTGGGGATCGCGCGCATCCTCAAGAAAGAAATCCTCAAGCCTGCCATCCGAGGCGATGTCGCGAATATACAGCGTGACACCCTTGACCGGATACTGAAATGCCCCGGCGCGCAGGAATTGCGCGGTGACGTTCTGGGCAATCTCGGCCTGTCGGTCGGCCATCCGTCCCCGCGCCATGGGCACGACGGCGTGGACCAGCAGCGCCACCATCAGCGCGACCAGCACGCCGAAGACCAGGACAGGGCGCGCCAGCCGCCAGGGCGACATGCCCGCGGCCTGCATCGCCACCAGTTCGGATTCCGAAGAAAGGCGGTTCGTACCATAGGCCGATGCAGTGAAGGCCGCAATCGGCAGCACCACCGAAATCACCAGAGGCAGGGTCAGCGCCGTGAACTCCAGCACCACCAGTGCGGTCTGCCCATCCGAGATCAGCTGCTCGAAAAGCGAGACGGCGCGGTTGATCCAGTAGACCGACACGAGCACCAGCGCAAAGAACCCGAAAAGGGTCATGAATTGCGACAGGATATAGCGGTCGATCCGGGCCATGGAACTTTCACTGTAGTGCTGCGGATTTGCTTAACCCTTGGATCGCGTTTGTGAAAGCCCCGGCTCTGGTCAAGGTGCCCCTTGCCGACTAGTTTCCGCTCAGACGGATCAATGCGAGGGAGCAGCCTGATGGCCCAACCGGTCGAAATCTCTTTCACTTCAATGGAGAGCGCGGATCTGGCCGCACATGGGGGGCGCATCGCCATTCTCGTGCCGCCAACCGGAAGATTGCCTGCGGGCCTGCCGCGGATCCTGCGCACGGCCCTGATCCGGGCCATCCAGTCCGAAACGTGGAAAGAGGTGAAACCCGGCGGTTCGCTGGAAATCGCCTTTCCCGCGGGGATTCAGGCCGATGCGATCCAGCTGGTCGCACTGCCCTGGCGCACCGATGCGCTGACCGCGCGCAAGGCGGGTGCCGCCATCGGCGCGAAGCTGGGCAAGAAGGATGCTCTGGTCGTGGCCAGCAACCATCCGCAGGGTGCAGAGATCGCCCTGGGCCTTGCGCTGCGCGCATATGACTTCGACGCCTACAAGACGAAGAAGTCCTCCACGGAGGGCAGCGAGGGCACGGATGTCGATTCGGAGCCGGCGGATGACTCCGTGGCAAAGGGCAAGCGCGGCCGCGTCGCCTTCCTGCATGCCGATCCCGAGACCATTGCGCGCAAGGCGACCGAAGGCGCAGCCCTGGCCGAGGGCGTCCATTTCACCCGCGATCTGGTCAGCGAACCCGCGAACGTCCTGACGACCAGCGATTTCGCGGATCGTCTGCTGGCGATGGGCGAGCTTGGGCTGGACGTCGAGGTTCTGGACGAGCCGGAACTTGAAAGCCTTGGAATGCGCGCGCTTCTGGGCGTCGGGCAGGGGTCGGAAAGCCCCTCGAAGGTGGTGGTGATGCGTTGGAACGGCGGCGGCGACGAAGCGCCGCTGGCGCTGGTTGGCAAGGGCGTCGTCTTCGATACCGGCGGCATCTCGATCAAGCCCGCTGCGGGAATGGAAGAGATGACGATGGACATGGGCGGGGCGGGCGTCGTGGCGGGTGTCATGCGCACGCTGGCCCTGCGCCGTGCCAAGGCGAACGTGGTCGGGCTGGTCGGGCTGGTCGAAAACATGCCCGACGGCAAGGCACAGCGTCCGGGCGACATCGTGAAGTCCATGAAGGGCGACACGATCGAGGTCATCAACACCGACGCCGAGGGGCGTCTCGTGCTGGCCGATGTCCTCTGGTACGCGCAGGAGCGCTTCAAGCCCAAGGCGATGGTCAACCTTGCGACGCTGACCGGGGCCGTCATCGTGGCGCTGGGCCATGAGAACGCCGGAGTCTTCTCGAACAACGACGGTTTCGCCGACCAGCTTCTGGGCGCGGCCAAGGCCGAGGGCGAGGGCGCATGGCGCCTGCCGCTGTCCCCGGCCTATGACGAGCTGATGAACTCGCGTCTGGCCGACATGAAGAACTCGGGCGGACGGGCCGCAGGTTCGATCACGGCGGCGCAGTTCCTGCAGCGCTTCGTGAAAAAGGACGTGCCGTGGATCCATCTGGATATCGCGGGGGTGGCCTTGCCGCCGGCTGCGACGGCGATGGCGCCCAAGGGGGCCAGCGGCTGGGGTGTCGCCACGCTGAACCGTCTGGTCCGCGACCGGTTCGAGGCCAAGGCCTGATGGGCTCGGCCCTGTTCTATCACCTGACCCGTTCGGGGCCCGCGCAACTTTTGCCGATGCTGATCGGCAAGAGTCTGCAGGCCGGGTGGCGGGTCGAGGTGCGGGGCGGGGACCGGGCCCGCCAGGCCGGGCTGGACGAGACCCTGTGGCAGGGCGATGGCTTCCTGCCGCACGGCCTTGCCGGCGGGGTGCATGATCCGCGCCAGCCGGTGCTGCTGACGGTCGCGGGGCAACCTGCGACCAACGCGCCCCGCTGCCTGATCGCGCTGGACGGCGCGCCAGTCGGCGGGCAGGAATGCAACGACCTGGACCGGGTGTGCATCATCTTCGACGGGAACGACCCCGAGGCGCTGGACACCGCGCGCGCCCAGTGGCGCGAGTTCAAGGCCGCAGGCGTCGCCGCCGAATATTGGTCCGAGGCTGATGGCCGATGGGAGCGCAAGCAATAGCGCCGCCCTTGGTCCTTATCGTTCAAGGATCAGCAGGTTTCCCTCGATGCTGACCCTTGCGAAGCGCGACAGGTAGGACATTCCCATCAGCGACTGGTCAAGGTCCGAGCGCAGGACCAGCGCGGGCACGCGCGCGTCGTGGATGCTGCCGATTTCGACCGAATCCAGCATGACGGTCGCTGTCTCGATCACGCCATTCGCGGTCCGCGCCTGACCGGCATAGCCAAGACGCGCGGGATCTATGCCGACCTTGCGGGCGTCGTTCTGTCCCAGCGCCAAAGTCGTCGCGCCGGTATCGACGATAAACCGCAGCGGCGTTCCGTTCACCTGGGCGGTCAGATGGAAATGGCCATCCTCGCTCAGCGGAACCTCGATTCGCTCGTCCCCGACGAAGCGGGCCTCGGACAGGACGCTGCGTCGAATGTCACCCCACAGGCCCGCGACCGCGATCACGCCCAGAAAGATCATGCCCCAGGCCGCCGCCAACCGCAGCGTGCGCCCCGGCCGTGTCCGCAGCTCGACCAGCAGGAAGCCCCCGACCGCGACAAGCAGCAGCATGAGATAGGCAAAGCGCATGAACCCGTCATTCATCAGACCAGACCCGATCCCTTGAGGCCGTCGATCACGAACTGGATCGACAGCGCCGCCAGAAGCATTCCGAACAGCCGCGTCACCACCATCGTGCCCGTCCGCCCCAGCAGCCGGGCGATCGGCGCGGCCAGCGCGAACAGCACCGCGACGATCGCCAGCACCGCCACCATCACCAGAAGGATCGTCAGGGTGTGGGCCGCGCTGGGGTTCTGGTTCACCAGCAGGATCATGCTGGCCAGCGCACCGGGACCGGCCAGCAGCGGCGTCGCCAGCGGAAAGACAGAAGGATCATTATGATCCTCGCGGGCCGGATCTTCGCGCGTCTGCCCTTCGCGCCGTTCGGTCCGGCGCTCGAACAGCATGTCAAGCGCGGTCAGGAACAGCAGCGCGCCACCCGCGATGCGAAACGCGGGCAGCGAGATGCCGATGCCCAACAGGATTGCATCGCCCGCAAGTCCGAAAAGCGTCAGCAGAGACGCGGCGATGGCCAGCGCGCGCCACCCGATTCGCCGCTGTCTTGCGGGGGTCATGCCTTGCGTCAACGCAATGAAAAGCGGCACCAGACCGATCGGGTCGATGACGACGAAAAGGGTCACGAAGGCGCTGATGGTCTGTGTCATGTCCATGGGTTAGCCCAGTATGTCGCGGAAGCACGCGACTGTGAAGCCGGACCCCCGAGGTCCGTGATCACGCGTTTGGGGCTTTCGCGGCGGTTCGGTGCGCCCTATATCAGTGGCAGTCTATGCTATGCACGGCAGCGATATGTCGTGCCACGGAGGTAAACACATGCACGCACCTTCCCCCATGGCGCTGTTGCTCATCGCGATCGTCGTTCTTGTCCTTTTCGGACGTGGCAAAGTCTCGTCCCTTATGGGCGAGGTCGGCAAGGGAATCACGGCCTTCAAGAAAGGCGTCAAGGATGGCGCTGAAGAGGAAAAGGCCGAAGCCAAGGAGCTGGAGCTGAATTCGGTCGACGAGATCGCCCAAGCCCGTGCCGAGCTGGCCGCCGAGCGCGCCAAGCTTGAGGCCGAGCGTGCCCGCATGACCGCTGATGCGGGTCTGCGCGACGTCACGCCCGCCGATCAGACCAAACTCTGATCCGGCGCGATACGAACGGCCATGCTTGATGTCGGCTGGAGCGAGCTTCTGCTGATCAGCGTTGTGGCGCTGATCGTCATTGGTCCCGAGGATCTGCCAAAGCTGTTCCACACGCTGGGACGGCTGACTGCGCGTGCCAGGGGCATGGCGCGGGAATTCACCAGTGCAATGGAGGACGCTGCCAAGTCCTCTGGTCTTGAAGAGGCCAGCAAGGCGCTGAAAGACGTGAATTCGCTGACCTCGAAGCGGGCGCTGGGTCTGGACGCGCTGGAGCGCGCGACCGAGCGTTTCGAAAAATGGGATCCGCTGAACCCGCGGGAGCAGTCGGGCAAGGCCTCGGCCGTTCCCGATCCGTCGGCACCGTCGGCGCCGAAGAACTTCCCCGAAGTTTCGGATCCGGCCAAGGCGGCCACCGCCGAAGCCGCATTGCCCGATCCGCCCGGTGTGAAGGCCCCCCTGCCTGCCGATGATGCGGGCAGCGATACGGCGGGCGGCAAACGGCGCCTGCACGCGGTCCGACGCTCGGATCTCGATCAATAGAACGAAAGGCTGCCGCGTGGCGACGAAATCTGCCAAGCAGGATGATATCGAAGATTCCTCTGCCCCCCTGATCGAACATCTGGCCGAGCTGCGCACGCGGCTGATCTGGTCGGTCCTGGCCTTCGTCGTGGCCATGATCGTCTGCTATTTCGTCTGGAACCCGATCTTCGACTTCCTGACCCAGCCGATCTGCTATGCGCTGGAAAAGCGCGGCCAGACCTGCGGCCTGATCCTGCTGAAACTGCAGGAGGGCTTCTTCGTCGCCATGCGCATCGCCTTTTTCGGCGGCTTCGTGCTGGCTTTCCCGGTGGTGGGCTACCAGCTTTGGCGCTTTGTCGCGCCGGGGCTGTATCGCAAGGAAAAGAATGCGCTGCTGCCTTTCCTGATCGCATCGCCGGTGATGTTCATCATCGGCGCGGCTTTCGCCTATTACGTCATCCTGCCCTGGGCCTTCGACTTCTTCCTGGGCTTCCAGCAGGGGCCTCTGGCATTGCCGGATGACCCGACAGGAGCTGCGGCGACGGCCGCAGGAGCGGCGACACAGGCCAAAGCGGGCGAGCCTTGGGCCGGGATCGTGTTCCAGGGTTCGGTCGAGGAATACCTGACACTGACGACCAAGTTCATCCTGGCCTTCGGTCTGTCCTTCCAGTTGCCGGTCGCCCTGACCCTGATGGGCAAGGCGGGGCTGGTCTCGTCCGAGGGGCTGGCCAGCGTCCGCCGCTATGCGGTGATCGTGATCCTGATCCTCGCGGCGATGGTCACACCGCCCGATGTCATCAGTCAGGTCGTGCTGTTCACCGTGATCTATGGCCTGTACGAAATCTCGATCTACCTAGTCCGTCGCATCGAGAAGAAGCGCGAGCTGGAAGAACAGGAAGCCGATGTCGAGTAATCTTCTGGTTCGCATCGCCGAGGCCTTGGAACGCATGGCCCCGGCGCCTGCACCCGCGCCCAGCTTTTCCGAAGCCACCGCCTATATCTGGCAGCCCGACCCCGACCGGCTGGTTCCGGTGGACGAGGTCAGCCGCGTGGATCTGGTCCAGCTGATCGGCATTGATCGGTCCCGGGACACATTGCTGGCCAACACGCTGCAATTCGCACGGGGTCACGCGGCAAACAACGCGCTGCTTTGGGGCTCGCGCGGGATGGGGAAGTCCTCGCTCGTCAAGGCCGTCCATGCCGAGGCCGTGCGTCAGGGGCTGCCGCTGATCCTGGTCGAGATCGCGCGCGAGGATCTGGGATCGGTCGGGCGGCTGCTCGCGATCCTTGGGCAAGCGCAGGACAAGCGCTTTGTGCTGTTCTCGGATGACTTGTCCTTCAGCCATGACGATACGCAGTACAAATCGCTCAAGGCGGTGCTGGATGGCGGCATTTCCGGGCGGCCGGCGAACGTCATCCTGTATGCGACCTCGAACCGGCGGCACCTGATGCCGCGCGACATGATCGACAACGAGCGCTCGACCGCGATCCATCCGGGCGAGGCGGTCGAGGAGAAGGTCTCGCTGTCGGACCGTTTCGGGCTGTGGCTGGGCTTCCATCCCTGCTCGCAGGACGAATATCTGGCGATGGTACGCGGCTATTGCGACGCTTATGGCGTTTCTGTCGCCGAGGACCAGTTGCGGGCCGAAGCGATCGAGTGGCAGGCCACGCGTGGCTCGCGCTCGGGGCGGGTGGCCTGGCAATTCTTCACCGATCTGGCCGGTCGGCAAGGCATCGCGGTCTGACGAAATCCGTCACGGCGATTCGAAATTGCCTTGGCGAAAGACGCGCTTTCCCTGCTCAATCCGAAAAACAAGCAGAGCCAACGGCTCTGCCCAATTTTCATGCACTGTGCCATAAACCTAATTGTGTCCGACAAATTCAGGATTGGAACAAGCGTTCGATTGAATTGAATTGGTGAAGTTCCGAAGCCAGTCGGCGAATTGACGCCGGCACGCTGCGTAATTATCGACAGCTTGGCGAAGGTCTGGAATATACTTCGAAAATCACGACCGGGTGAGAACCGCTCCCAGCCTCACCCGGTCTGGCCATACAAACAACATGGCAATCGTTACTTGGCGGGATAAAACTGCCCCGAAAGTCGTAATGTTGAAACCTGACTTTTTGGTGAAGTTTTTCAGCGTTTCCTGCATTCGTGGCGCGAGTTCGCCGTGCTTAATGCAAGCTATTGGATGGTGCTCAACTTTGAATTGCAGCCCATTAATAAACTCCATCTATGGGCTTGCAACTCCGGCCTCGATTCGGTGAACTTGCCTTGCGTCGGATTTGTCCGGGCAAGAATGACCGAGGTGATTGAATTGGCTGAGTCGGGCAAAAAGAAAACATCCGGGGACGATAAGGTTCTGCCCCGCGCCAGTGATGCCGAAGACAAGATTGCCAAGCGTCTAGCCCGACAAGCCGAGAAGCGTAGCGAGCGCGAGGCTGAGCGCGCCCAACGTCAGGCGCAACGCCAGGCGGAACGAGAGGCGCGCCGTGCCGCCCGCGCAAAGCCGGAGGCGGCAAGGACCGTTTCCGACGCGCCGACCAAGGCCAGCAAGGCGATCCGTGTCGACGCCGCGACGCGGGATCGGGGCAAGAAGTCCGCGCAGTCAGAGAAGGCTCCGAAAACGGAACCGCTCGCGCCTCAACGCTTCAACATCCTTATTGTCGCGCAGCACGGACGCCTTGCCCGTGAAGCGTCCTTGTTTGCCGCCAGCCTGCGGCGGAACGCGCCGGACTGGAAGGGGCGTCTGATCGTGGCCGAGCCCCGCCCGGAGGGCGCCTGGGCGGGCATGGCGACACTTCTGGATCCGAACGAGCGCAAGGCGCTGGAAGGCTTCGGCGCCGAGATTTTGCCCTTTACCGCCCGGCATTTCGGCGCGGCCTATCCCCATGGCAACAAGATCGAGGCGCTGGAGCTGCTTCCCGCGGGCGAGCCGTTTGTCTTCTTCGACAGTGACACCATCGTCACCGGGCGGCTGGATCGTGTCGGCTTCGACTTCTCGCGCCCGTCCGCGTCGATGCGTCGCACGGGGACATGGCCCGAGCCGCCGCTTTACGGCCCCGATTTCAACGCGATCTGGAAGTCACTCTATGATCGTTTCGGGCTTGAATTTGCGGGTTCGCTGGATCTTGACCACCACGACAACCACTGGGAGCGGTATCTGTATTTCAACGCGGGCTGGTTCTTCGGGCCTGATCCGCAGGAATTCGGTCGGCGTTTCCTGGAATGGTCTCAGCAGGTGCGCGACGCCCCGGGCGAGGCGCTGGCGTGCCAAAGCCTGGACCCCTGGCTGGATCAGGTGGTGCTGCCGCTGGTTATCCATTCGCTTGGGGGCGGCAGGCCGGGTCCCGCACTGGCGGGACTGGATGGCGATGTGACCTGCCATTACCGCAACCTGTCGCTGCTTTACGCGCGTGAGGCCGAGGATACGGTGGCAATGGTCGAGGAGCTGATCGCCGATCCGATGATCGCCCCGCTTTTTGCGCAGGACGACGCCGCGAACCGGCTTGTGCGGGACGGAGAAGGGCGTGGCGTGATCCGGCCGATGTTCCCGCAGGCCGCAGACCAGCCTGAACAGCCGATCCGCCATCAGTTGAAGCGCGCGGGCCTGTGGTTTCGCTGATAGGGGGTGGGTCCCGGCGTAGGCCGGGACCGCTTCACGTCCTGGCCTAGCGGCTCAGGGCTTCGTCGCAGCGGGCGCAGGTGCCCGCGTGCTTGTGGGTTCCGACATCCGGCAGGATCTTCCAGCAACGCTGGCATTTCTCGCCATCTGCGGCCTCGAAGACCACGCCCACACCCGCCACGTCGGGCAGGCGGAAGGCTTCGCCCGGCGCGGGGTCCGCGGTCAGGCTCAGGTCCGAGGTGATGCAGATATCGGTGAAGGCGACCGATTTCAGCGCCTTCAGTTCCTCGGCATCCTCGACATGGACGACCGGCGCGGCTTCAAGGCTGGCCCCGATGGTCTTGTCGCTGCGCTTGATCTCCAGCGCGGCGGTGACGACGCGACGGGTGCGGCGGATCGCCTCCCACTTGCGGGCCAGGGGCTCGTTCAGCCAGTCCGCAGGCGTCACCGGGAAGTCGTGCAGATGCACGCTGTCATCCTCGGACGGGAAGCGGCTCAGCCAGACATCTTCCATGGTGAAGGGCAGGATCGGCGCCAGCCAGGTCACGAGGCGCTGGAACAGGATATCCAGCACGGTGCGGGCCGAACGGCGGCGCAGGCTGTCCGGCGCGTCGCAGTAAAGCGCATCCTTGCGAATGTCGAAATAGAAGCTCGACAGATCCACGGTTGCGAACTGGAACACGGTCTGGAAGACGCCCTGGAAGTCATAGGCGTCATAGCCCTTGCGCAGCTGGTGGTCGATCTGCGCCAGGCGGTGCAGCACCCATTGCTCCAGCTCGGGCATGTCCTTGACCTCGACCCGCTCGGCATCCGAGAAGCCGTCAAGGTTGCCCAGAACGAAGCGCAGGGTGTTGCGCAGGCGACGATAGCTGTCTGCCGTGCCCTTCAGGATCTCTTTCCCGATGCGCAGGTCGGTGGTGTAGTCGGACTGCGCAACCCACAGGCGCAGGATGTCCGCGCCATATTCCTTGATGACATCGGCGGGCGCGACGGTATTCCCCAGCGATTTGGACATTTTCATGCCCTTTTCGTCCAGCGTGAAGCCGTGGGTCAGCACACCCTTGTAGGGGGCGCGGCCCTTGGTCGCGCAGGCCTGCAGCAGCGAGGAATGGAACCAGCCGCGATGCTGGTCGGTGCCTTCCAGATACAGGTCCGCGATTCCGTCGGGCGAGCCATCGGCCCGGTCGCGGATCACGAAAGCATGGGTCGAGCCGGAATCGAACCACACATCCAGCACGTCCATGACCTGATCATAGGCCTCGGGATCGGCCACGCCGTCCAGCATCTTTGCCTTGAAATCGGCGTGATACCAGACGTCTGCGCCGTCCTTCTCGAAAGCTTCGATGACACGGTCATTGACGCGCTGGTCGCGCAGCAGGAAATCGGCATCGTCCGGGCGCGCGCCCTTTTTCACGAAGCAGGTCAGCGGCACGCCCCAGGCGCGTTGACGCGACAGCACCCAGTCCGGGCGGTTCTCGACCATGGAATACAGTCGGTTGCGCCCGGTCTGCGGCGTCCAGCGCACCAGCTTGTCGATCGAGGTCAGCGCGCGCGAGCGGATCGTATCGCCGTACTCGCCCATGCCGTCTTCCAGCTTGCGGTCGATGGCGGCGAACCATTGCGGCGTGTTGCGATAGATCAGCGGCGCCTTGGAGCGCCAGCTATGCGGATAGCTGTGCTTGATCTTGCCCTTGGCGAGCAGCGCGCCGGAATAGGCCAGTTGCTTGATGATGCTGACATTGGCCGGGCCTTCGGCGCCTTCCGGGGTCAGGATCGCCTGACCGCCGAACAGGGGCAGGTCGGGGCGGAAGCTGCCATCCGGCTCGACGTTGTAGGTCATGCGCAGGCCGAATTTCAGGCCAAGCTGATAGTCGTCCTCGCCGTGGCTGGGGGCGGAATGGACAAAGCCCGTGCCTGCGTCATCGGTGACGTAATCGCCGGGCAGCAGGCGGACGTCATAGTCCCATTCGCCATCGCCATTTTCCACAGCGCGGAAGGGGTGGGCCAGCAGCACACCGTCGAGTTCATCGGCGGTCACGCCGCGCAGGCGGGTGAAGCCCTCGACCTTGGCGGATTTCATCACCGCCTCGGCCAGCGCATCGGCAAGGACCAGTTTCTCGCCCGGTTTCGCTGTGGCATTCTCGGCCGCGGTATCGACCGAATAGATGCCATAGGCGATCTCGGGGTTGTAGGCGACGGCCTGGTTCTGCGGGATGGTCCAGGGCGTCGTCGTCCAGATCACCACCGAGGCCCCGTCCAGCGCGCCGCCCAGCACGGGGAAGCGTACCCAGATCGTGTGGCTGGTATGGTCATGATATTCGACCTCGGCCTCAGCCAGAGCGGTCTTTTCGACCGGCGACCACATCACGGGCTTGGAACCCTGATAGAGCGCGCCGTTCATCAGTAGCTTCATGAACTCGGCCGCGATCACCGCCTCGGCGTGGTAGTTCATGGTCAGGTAGGGGTCTTCCCATTTGCCGATGATGCCAAGGCGCTTGAATTCATCGCGCTGGGTCTCGACCCAGCCCTCGGCGAACTTGCGGCATTCCTGACGGAACTCGACGACGTCGACATCGTCCTTGTTCTGCTGCTTTTGGCGATACTGCTCCTCGATTTTCCACTCGATCGGCAGGCCGTGGCAGTCCCAGCCGGGAACATAGCGGGCATCGCGGCCCATCATCTGTTGGCTGCGGGTGATGAAGTCCTTCAGCACCTTGTTCAGCGCGTGGCCGATATGCAGGTGGCCGTTCGCATAGGGCGGGCCATCGTGCAGGATGAAGGGGCTGCGCCCCTCTTTCCGGCGCAGGCGGTCATAGATGCCCATGCGCGCCCAGCGGTCCAGCCATTCCGGCTCGCGCTGGGGCAAGCCCGCGCGCATGGGAAAATCGGTCTGGGGCAGGAAAACGGTGTCGCGATAGTCGGGCGCGGTCGAGGTCGTGTCGCTCATCTGGCGGGGATCCTTCGGGGTAGCAGGGCAGACATGTGTAACCCGGCGGCGAGGAACCCCTACGCCGCCGGGCGGATAATTCGAAAGTCCCGGCCTGCCCAGACCGATCGAAAACTGAACATGGGCGGGTTATAGGAAACGGGTGCGGGTGCTGCAAGCGCGACAAGCTGCCGCCTTGCGCGCGCGCGCAGGCGGACCCATATCGGCGGCATGATCCCCGCTCGATTTCCCGTGACCCCCGAACAGATCGACCGCGTCGTCGCGGTTTTCTATGCCGCCATCCGCCGTCATGAGCTGCTGGGGCCGATCTTCAGCGGCCATGTCACCGACTGGCCCGCGCATGAGGCCAAGATCGCCGCGTTCTGGCGCAACGCGATTCTTTACGAACGTAGCTATGACGGCAGCCCGATGCATGCCCATATGCGTGCGGGCGATGTCGAGCCTGAGCATTTCCCGGTCTGGCTGATGCTTTTTGACGAAACCCTGCGCCGCACGCTGCCCGAGGAAGCCGCCGCCGGCTGGTCGGCGCTGGCCCATCGGATCGGCGCGGGCCTGCGGATGGGGGTTGAGAACATGCAGCCCGTCCGCCGCAACCCTCCGGTCTTGCGTTAAAGGCCGTTTCGCCGTAAACAAAACGGGAACATTGCCCGGAGGTTGCCATGCAGATCGACTATCTGGAATTCAGTTCCCCCGATATCGCTGCGACGAAGGACTTCTTTGGCCGCGCTTTCGGCTGGAGCTTCAATGACTATGGCCCGGAGTATCAGGAACTTGCCGATGCAGGCATATCCGGGGGTATCGCCGCCGCGCCACTGGCACCGCCGTTGGTGATCCTGAAAGCCGAAGACCTGGAATCCGCGCTGGCCCGCGTGACCGCGGCCGGTGCCACGATTACCAAGCCGATATTTGCCTTTCCCGGCGGTCGCCGCTTTCACTTCCGCGAGCCCGGCGGGACCGAGATGGCGGTCTGGTCCGAAGCCTAGTTCCGGGGAGGGCGCGCGCGATAGGTGGGCAGCTTCCAGCCAAAAACCATGCTTCCCGCGCGCAGGCCAAAGACGCTGACCGCACAGGCCGCTAAAGCCCAGATACGCGGGCAGCCGATCTCCATCAGCACCACGGCGACGACGGCCCCGCCGAAGGTCGCGGTGACGTAAAGCTCTCCCTGTTTCAGGACCAGCGGCAGCTCGTTTCCGACCACGTCCCGCAGCAGCCCGCCGAAGGTGCCGGTGACGACGCCCATTGCGACCACGACGATCGGGCTTGCGCCGGTATCCATCGCGACGCCCACCCCCGCCGGGACCGCAATCGCCAGCGCCAGCGCGTCCAGCCACAGCAACACGCTGTACCGGCTTTCCAGCAGGTGGGCGGTGAAAAACACCAGGATCGAGGCCAGCGAAGTCAGGATCAGCAGCCCCGGCCGCTGGACCCAGAAGACCGGATCCTGTCCCAGCAACAAGTCGCGCAGCGTGCCGCCGCCGATCCCCGTCAGCGTGGCAAAGAAGAAGAAGCCGACGATGTCGAGCTGCGCCCGGCTGGCAACCAGCGCGCCGGTCAGGGCAAAGACAAGCACGCTGGCATAGTCGAGGACCGGAACTGTGACTTCCGGCGTCACCCCGCTGCCCTTGCGGGCTTGAAGGGCGCCATGCCTGCACGGGCCAGTTCATCGGCGCGCTCGTTTTCGGGGTGGCCTGCATGGCCCTTGATCCATTCCCAGCTGACCTTGTGGCGGGCCTGTGCTTCGTCCAGGCGCTGCCACAGCTCTGCATTCTTGACCGGCTTGCGGTCGGCGGTGCGCCAGCCGTTGCGTTTCCAGCCGTGGATCCACTGGGTCACGCCGTTCTTCACATAGGCGCTGTCGGTGGTCACGGTGATGGTGCTGGGGCGGCTCAGGATCTCCAATGCCGAGATCGCGGCCATCAGCTCCATGCGGTTGTTGGTCGTCGCGGCCTCGCCACCCGACAACTCGCGTTCTTTCAGGATGCTGTCGCCATCCATCGCGCGCATCAGGACGCCCCAGCCACCCGGGCCGGGATTGCCGCTGCACGCGCCGTCGGTCCATGCGAAAAGGCGGGTCATGCGCGAGCCAAAGCCAGCTTCAGGCCAAGTGCCGCGAACGAGGCCGCAAATGCCCGCCGCAGCCAGGCCATTGCTCGGTCCGAGGCCAGAAGCGCATCGCGTCCGCTGGCCGCCAGCGCGGCATAGCCAAGAAACACCACAAGCGTGACCAGCGAGAAGATGCCTCCCAGTCGGGCCAGTGCGCCAAGGCCCGACCCGGCGGGCATGAACTGGGGCAGGAAGGCCATGAAGAACAGCGGCAGCTTGGGGTTCAGCAGGTTCAGCAGGACGCCGCGCCACAGGATTCGCATGGCTGAGACCGGCGCAGCGGGCCTGACCGCCATGTTGCCGCGATCCTGCAGGACCGCCCATGCCGTCCACAGCAGATAGGCGACGCCCAGCAGCTTGACCGCCTGGAACAGCACCGCGCTGGTGTGCAGCACCGCCGCCAGCCCGGCCATCGCGACCAGCATGTGCAGGATGGTGGCGATCGTGCACCCGACCGAGGCCCATGCCCCGGCGCGCATCCCCCCGCCCAGCGTCGCGGACAGGGTATAGACGACCCCGAGACCGGGCGCGACGCAGACGATCAGGACGGTCAGTAGATAGTCCCAGCTCATCCGTCGAGCCCCTTGTGGCCGGGCAAAGCGGCGACGCGGTCCAGCCAGGCGTTGATTGCCGGGAAGCGGGTCATGTCAAAGCCGCCGCGCGTGCCGGCACTGTGGGTATAGCCGTAAAGGCAGATATCGGCCAGGCTGGCGGCGTCGCCGACCAGCCAGTCGCGCTTCGTCAGTCGGTCTTCCATGATCTGCAGCAGCGCGTGGCCGCGCTCCAGCAGCTCGGCCAGGCGCTCGGGCGTGGCCAGGTGGCGGCGCTGCGGATAGAACAGCAGCGCGGCGCGCACGGCGATGACGCCTTCATGTTGGTTCTGCTCCCAGAACATCCAGCCAAGCATCTCGGCGCGGGTGAACCCGTCGGTGGGGACAAAGGCCGTGCCTTCCCCCAGCCATGTCAGGATCGCGTTCGATTCCGGCAGCAGGCGGCCATCGTCCAGTTCCAGCACGGGGGCCTTGCCAAAGGGCAGGCGCCCTTCGGCCTTGGCCTTGGCCAGCGCATCGGAACTGTCCTCGACATCGATGATCTCGCAGTCGCGGCCCAGAAGCGACAGCAGCAGCCGCACCTTGTAGCTGTTGCCCGAGGAGGGCATGGAATAAAGACGCATTTGCAGATCTCTCGCAAGGTTTGGCCGGGCGCGCTGGGGCCGGGCGGTATGTCGCGGGCACTATAGGCGGGAAGGGCGGAAGCGGCCAGCGCAAGCTGGCCACCTTGCATCACGCAGGATCAAGCGATCAGGCGGGTTTCGGCAGATACTCGATCGCGCCCGCGATGTCGCTGTCATCGATCAGGCGGAAATGGCTGACCGAGCCTTCCTGCCGCGCCTTGCCATAGGGGGCATATTCGGGATCGTTGGCAAAGCCCAAGGCATCTTCGCGCGACGGGAACTGGATCAGGGCGATCAGCGTCTCGTCGGTCTTTTCGCCCTCCAGCGTTTCGATATTGCCGCTCCGCGACAGATAGCGGCCATTATGCTTGGCGGCGATGTCATGGACCTTGGCCGCATAGTCGGGAATCCAGGCGTCGTCGGTGACTTTGACTTCAGCGATCAGAAAGACAGTCATTCTCGGTTCATCCTCCCTCGGGCATGTGCCGCGGCCGGATCGGCGACGGCCAGCGTGCGCAGGATAAGTGCGGAAGCTCTGCCCCGGCAACATGGCATTGGGGCAATGCGTCAGATGCCAGTGGGCTTGCCGAGATAGGGGATGCTGCCCGCGATGTCGGTATCGTCGATCAGGCGGTAATGGCAGATCGAGCCCCTGCGCCGCGCCTCGCGATAGGGGCGGTATTCGGGATCGCCGATCAGGGCCATCACGTCATCGCGCGAGGGAAATTCCAGCAGCGCGATTCCCGTGACATCGCGCGGAACGCCTTCCAGCGTCTCGACATTGGTGCTGCGCGACAAGTAGCGGCCATTGTGCCGCGCGGCGATCCGATGGACATGCGTGACATATTCGGGAAGCCACGCCTCGTCGGTCACCTTGAGTTCTGCGATCAGATAGACGGTCATGTCGGATCACTCCCCCATTGGGGCCGCGACCCGCGTGGTCGCGGACGATGCCGTCAGCATAGCAGAAACGATCTGATCCCGAAATCGCCGTGAAACGCCGGATCAGACGGGTTCGCGAAGGACGCGGGGCACCTTGAATTCGACGTTCTCGCGCGCGGTTTCCACCATCTCGACGGTCACGTCGAAACGGGCGCGGAAGGCATCGACCACCTCGTCGACCAGCACTTCGGGGGCGCTGGCCCCGGCGGTGACGCCGACGGCGCGCACGCCCTCGATGGCGCGCCAGTCGATCTGGTCGGCACGCATGACAAGCTGGGAATAGGCGCAGCCCGCGGCCGAGCCGACCTCGACCAGCCGGCGCGAATTCGAACTGTTCGGCGCGCCGATCACGAACAGCGCGTCGATCTGTCCGGCAATGGCCTTGACCGAGGCCTGACGGTTGGTCGTGGCATAGCAGATGTCTTCCTTGGCCGGTCCGATAATGGCCGGAAAGCGCGCCTGCAGCGCCGCGACGATGGCGGCCGTGTCGTCGACCGACAGCGTCGTCTGCGTGATGAAGGCCAGCCGCGAAGGGTCGCGCGGTTGAATACCGGCCACGTCATCGACGGTTTCGACCAGCAGCACCTCGCCCTCGGGCAATTGGCCCATCGTGCCCAGCACCTCGGGGTGGCCGGCATGGCCGATCATGACCATCTGCAAACCGGCGGCATGGTGGCGTTCGGCCTCGACATGGACCTTGCTGACAAGGGGACAGGTCGCGTCGACATAGACCATCTCGCGCCGCCGCGCCTCGGCCGGGACGGCCTTGGGAACGCCATGCGCGGAAAAGATCACCGGGCGGTCGTCGGGACATTCGTCCAGTTCCTCGACGAAGACCGCGCCCTTGTCGCGCAGGCTGTCGACGACGAACTTGTTGTGGACGATCTCGTGGCGGACATAGACCGGGGCGCCCCATTTCTGCAGCGCCATCTCGACGATCTTGATGGCGCGGTCGACGCCGGCGCAAAAGCCGCGCGGGGCGGCAAGGTACAGGGTCAAAGGCGGTTTCTTGTCCATGCCCATCACCTAGCCTTCCGACCCGCGCACCGCAAGGTCACGCCCCTTCGAACGAGGTCAGGGCATAGACTTCGTGCCCCATGCCTTCCAGCAGCTTCCGTCCACCCAGTTCGGGCAGGTCGATGACGAAGGCGCAGCCGATCACCTCGGCACCCAGTCGCTCGCAAAGCGAAATCCCGGCCGCGGCGGTGCCGCCCGTCGCCAGCAGGTCGTCCACGATCAGTACCCGGTCGCCCGCTTTCAGCGCGTCATCATGGATCTCGACCACGGCTTCGCCATATTCCAGCGCATAGGCCTGGCTGATGACTGCGCCGGGAAGCTTCCCCTTTTTGCGGATTGGCACGAAGCCTACGGAAAGCTGGTGCGCCACCGCGCCCCCCAGGATGAACCCGCGCGCCTCAAGCCCCACAACCTTGTCGATCGCCTCGCCCGCATAGGGGGACAGAAGCTGATCGACCGCCATGCGGAAGCCGCGCGCATCCGCGAAAAGCGTGGTCACGTCGCGGAAGATGATCCCTTCCTTGGGAAAGTCCACGATGGTTCGGATATAGTCCCGGACCTCGCGGGTGTCGCGGCTGCGCTTGGCCGGCTGTTCCATCAGGGTCGCTCCATTTCAAAAGTCTCGGTCGTGACCGTGTAATCCTTGTAGCCGAGGCGCGACAGCCATCCGTTGCGGCGCAGATCGAAACGGCCGTCGATGACGCAATCCGGGCGAAGGTGGATGCCGGTCACGACACCCAGCACCATGACATTGGTCGCACCGGCCAGCCGGATGATCCGCGTCATGCGGCATTCAAGCGAAGCGGCCGCCTGCGCGACGCGGGGACAGTCGATGGTCTCGCATTCGGCGGCCTCGATTTCCGCAGCCTCGAACTCGCTGGTGCCGGCGGGCAGGGCGGCCGAGCTGGCGTTCACCATGTCGCGCATCGCGCCGTCGGCGATATTGACGCAGAAGACGCGGCTTTCGGCGATCTGGGCCACGCTGTCCTTGGTTCCCGGACGGTCGGGCTTGGCCGTGGTCGACGCAAACATCACCTGCGGCGGCACATAGGCCGTCAGGTTGAAGAAGGAATAGGGGGCCAGGTTGTCGCCCTGCGCGCCACGGGTCGAGATCCAGCCGATGGGACGGGGGGCCACGATCGCGTTCAGAGGGTTATGGGGCAGGCCGTGGCCGGCCTCGGGTCGATAGAACATCGGTATCCTCGCGTCCGAATTGCCGGGCGCGACCGGTCCGCGCCGCTTGTCGGGGAACGGTCTGCCCGCGTGGCCGTTTCACGTCAAGCGCCGGTGGGGCGCACGGACCGGAAATTCCTGCGTGCAAAGGGCGGGACGCGGCGTCGGTTGCGATTTTTTTCGGCCCGGTTTCCCATCGGATGTTTTCGTGCGGGAACATGCATGTTAGGGGGCGCGCCCAAGCGGATCAGACCGCAGCCCGCCGCCATGACCGGGAGACTCAATGTACGAACTCTGCCCTGAAACCCCCGAGGACACGCCCGAGGTCGAGGCGTTTCTGGACCTGTGCTTTGCACCGGGACGGACGGCTCTGTCCTCGTATCGGCTGCGCGACGGGGTGCCTGCGGTTTCGGCCCTGTGCCTCGTCCTGCGCGACGCTTCGGGCGTGCTTCTGGGGTCGATCCGCTATTGGCCGGTGCGCGTGGGGGGCAGGCCGGTGCTGCTGCTGGGACCGGTGGCCGTTCACCCGACGACACAGGGTGAGGGACTGGGCGGGCTTCTGATGCAGGAAAGCCTGTCGCGGGCCGGGGCGCTGGGCTGGGCGCGGGTGATGCTGGTCGGTGATCTGCCCTATTACCGGCGCTTCGGTTTCTGGAAGCTGGACGGCGTCGAGATGCCACCACCCACCAACCCCGACCGCGTGCTGGGGCTGGAACTGGTCGAAGGTGCATGGCAGGGCGTGACCGGCGCGGTCACACGCGAAACCGGGGGCGATGTCGCCGCCGGCCTTGCCGAGATGCGCCGGGACCCGCCGAAAAGCCAGACCTGCGTCGAGATCGAATCCGAGCCGGCGCATCCTGCCCACAAGGGCTAGGGCACGTCACTCGGTGCCATAGTCAAAGGATTCGGTGTGATTGGCCAGGCTGCCGGTCAGTGCGGCGAACAGGATCGTGCGCCCGTCGATCGATTCCGCGCCGCCGCCGATATTCAGCCAGCGCAGCGTCTGGACCGGCTCATCCTCGGCCGTTTCCGACAGGACGCCATGCATGGCGCCGGTTTCGGGCGAATAGATGACGGCGATCTGTTGAGAGGCGCAGTCATGCTGCTTGCAGCCCGACATGACCAGCCAGGACTTGCCGTCAAAGCGCGCGGTCTGGGTCGGGGTGACCACGATGCCCTGCTGCACCCAGTCCGGCATCGGGGCTTTCCCCGCCATCCCCTTGAACGCCTTGGAAAGCGCGGCGTTCTGGTCCAGATCGTCCAGCGTCGGTGGTTCCTTGGCATATGCCAGCGGCGCGGCCAGCAGGATCGCCCCCGCAACCATCATGCCCATTGCCTTGTCGATCAGCGCCATTCCGTGCTCCCTCATGTGTCTGGCATCCCGTGTCACAATAAGGACAGTGCCCGCTGAAACGGAACCCCGCGCTTCCTATCTGGTTTCCCTAAGACCGACCGAATGATCAGGTGTCCAAGGGATGACCGAACAAAGCTCGATTTCAACCCGGCAGTCCGTGCTGCCTCCGATCACCGACCCGACCGTCCATGCCGAGCTTGACCGGCTGGCGCGCCGTTACCTGAATGCGGGCGGCATGGCGATGGAGTTGATGAACGCGGTCGGAGGGAAGGCCGAAAACCTGCTCGACCGCTTGCCGAAACCGGTGCGGTCGCGCATGGACCGGATCACGCTGGGGGTCCTTGACCGCTCTTTCAGTGCGGCGTCGCGGTCGCGCGGAGTGCTTGCCGACCGGGGCGACTGGTTCAACCGGATGTTGTCGACCACGTCGGGCGCGGTCGGCGGCCTTGCGGGGATTGCAGGGGCGACGCTGGAGCTTCCGGTGACGATCACCCTGCTTTTGCGGGCGATCATGGACATCGCGGCCGAGCATGGCTTTGATCCCGATAGTGATCTTGCCCGGCGCGAGGCGTTGCATGTCTTCGCCAGCGCCGGTCCGCTTGCCGATGACGAAGGCGCGGACCTTGGCCTGGTTACGGCTCGGATGACGATCACCGGCCAGACGATCCAGGGGTTGATCGCCAAGGTCGCGCCGAAGCTTTCGGCCTCGCTGGCGCAAAAGCTGGCGGCACAGACGGTGCCGATCCTTGGCGCGTTCGCGGGGGCAGCCATCAATTACAACTTCACGCGCTATTACCAGGAGGTCGCGCGAGTCCAGTTCGGCCTGCTGCGGCTGTCGCAGGAAACCGGCCTGCCGCGCGAGGCTCTGGTCGAGGCGCTGCTGCTGCGGATGGAGCAAGTCCGGCCCGGATCGACTGCCAAGACCGCGCGACGGCAGGCGGCGCGTTAGTCCTCGACCGCTTCGGCGGTCAGGGCCAATGGCGCGGGCCCGGTCTCCAGGTGATCGATGCCCAAGGGGGCCGAAGGCCGGGCAAGCCGAGAGCGCACGATCCAGAACAGCCGTTCCTGCGCGCGGGTGATCGCGACATAGGTCAGGCGCTTCCACAAGGGGATCCCGGCCTCGGTCCGGTTCGACCAGGCGGCGGCATTGATATCGGGGCCAAAGACCTGCACGTCTGGCCATTGTGACCCTTGGGCCTTGTGGATCGTCACCGCCGCGCCATGCAGGAAGGTCGCGCCCATGCGGGCGGCAAAGGGAATGAACGGCTCCTCGACGTCCGGCATCTCGATCTTGACGATCGAGGCGGCGGACAGGCGCGGATCCTCGGCCCCCACGACATGCAGGCGGGAAAAGCCGGGTTTGCGGCCCGGACCAAGATAGATCACCTGAGCGCCCTTGATCAGGCCACGCGCCTCAAGGTCGATGCGCTTCTTGCGGTGCTTCAGCGGCAGCTCGATCCCGTCGCAGATCAGCGGTTCGCCCGGCAGCAACGCATCGCCCGGCGCGCCATAGGCGGAACGAAAGGCCTGGATCAGCTTGATCCGCGTGATGTTGCGCCAGACCAGGACGGGGCTTCGCGCCATCAGGTCGCTTTCCACACGCTCGGCCCAGACCACACGGTCATCGCGGCGCGCGGCGTCCTGCACCATGCGTTCGAAAGAAGCGAAATCCAGCTGCGGATCGGCCAGCGCATGGGCAAGGTCAAGGATCGGGCTGTCGCCGGTCTGGCGGTGGATGCGCGACAGTTCCAGCCGCTGCGATTTCGCGAGTCGGTCAAAGACCATTTCGCCGGATTCCCCGACCGGGGCCAGCTGTGCCGGGTCTCCGAAGATGACCAGGATCGGGAAGATCTCGCGCAGGTCGTTGAACTGCCGTTCGTCCAGCATCGAGGCTTCGTCGATCAGGCCGATGTCCAGCCCTTCCTCGCGCCGTTTCCAGCCCTGGATGAAATCCGAACCGCGCAGGCCTGCGGCCGCCAACGCGCCGGGGATCGAGGCATGCTGGTCATAGAAGGCCTTGGCGCGGTCCAGCGCGGCGTCGGTCAGCCCCTCGATCACGCCTTCGACCTGCGGGCGGTCGCCAACGCCGGTCAGCCAATCCGCGATGCGTTCGTAATCGGGGTCGTAGACCGGGGTATACAGGATGCGATGGATGGTCGTCGCGGGAACGCCGCGCATGCGCAGCACGAAGGCGGCCTTGTTCGTCGGGGCAAGAATGGCGGCGGTGCGCCGGTCCTTGCGCTTGCGGCCTTCGTAATCGCCCGAGATGATGTCGACGCCCGCCGCCTTCAGCGTCTTGGTCAGTTCTGCCAGCAGCAGGGTCTTGCCGGAGCCGGCCTTGCCGATCACCGCCATCACCCGTCCCTTGCCGGCGGTCAGGGGCGCGACCTCCTCGGAGAGCAGGTCGACGCCCGCTTCCTGAAGCATCGCAGAAAGGGCGTCCCAGGCGTCGGCCTGATCGGGGGAAAGGGTGGGAAGGGTCATGGAGCCTTGTTAACCATGCCTCGCGCGACCGGAAAGGCCGTTTGTCGCGTCAGCCGTTTTTTGGGTATTTAAGAAACGGTGAAATTCCGGCGGATTCTGGGTTTCACCGTTTTCCAAATACCCCTGCGAGGTGTCGGAGGGGCGCGAAGCCTGGCCCATCAGGCGCGGTCGTCCTTGGGCGAGTTCATCACGACATGGGTGGTAATGGTGGAAATCTGGGGAAATGCGCCCAGCACGTCGCTGTGAAAGCGGCGATAGGCCTCCAGATCGCGAACCTCGACCCGCAGAAGATACTCGATCGAGCCGGTGATGTTGTGGCATTCCCGGACCTGTGGCGCGGCAAGGCAGGCCCGCTCAAAAGCCTGCTGTGCCTCGTTCGAATGCCGCGACAGCCCCACGGTGACATAGGCCGTGAACCCGGCATCGCGCGCCGCAGGATGGATGACGGCGCGATAGCCGGTGATTGCGCCACGGCGCTCCAGCTCTTGCACCCGGCGCAGGCAGGCCGAGGGAGAAAGCCCGATTTCCGCGGCAAGCTGCTGATTCGGGATGCGGCCGTTGCGCGAAAGGATCTGCAATATCCGCGCGGAAGTGTGATCAGATTCGGCGTCTGGTTGCGACATTTCGCCTCATATTGCGATAATAGGTCAGAAATTGCGAGTGATTCAGAATATTATTGCCGCGAAATTCTCAGGTAATCCCTTCATGTCGCACCAAGTCTTCCTGGCGCTTGTCGCCTTTGCCTTTGTCACCTCCATCACCCCTGGACCCAACAACCTGATGCTGATGGCATCGGGAGCGAATTTCGGGATGCGCAGAACGCTTCCGCATATGCTGGGGGTCGCGCTGGGATTCGGAGCCATGGTGGCGGTGCTTGGGCTTGGCCTCGACCGGATCATCGCCAACTCGCCCGTCCTTGCGCAAGGCTTGAAGTGGATCAGTCTCGCATATGTGCTTTGGCTGGCGTGGAAAATCGCCCATTCCGCCCCGCCGGAGGCAAAGGGGGCGTCCTCTTCTTCGCGGCCGATGGGTTTCGTCGCGGCCTGCGCGTTCCAATGGGTCAACCCAAAGGCGTGGATGATGGCGCTGGGCGCGCTTTCGGCCTATGCGGTCGGGACCGGGGGCGCGATCGGGGTCGCGCTGGTCTTCACGCTGGTGAACCTGCCGTCAGTCGCCGTCTGGGCGGCAATGGGGCAGGGGCTGCGGGGCTGGTTGCAGAACCCGAGCCGCCTGCGCATCTTCAACTGGACGATGGCCCTGCTGCTGGTCGGCTCGATGCTGCCGGTGCTCAGCCAGCATTAAGCGCGATCAGCGCGCCGACCCCCAGCACGATCAGCGCCATGCCGAAAAGCTGCCTGCGGCTGGCGCCTTCACGCAGCACCTTGCGCGAGACAAGCTGCGCCATGCCGACCTCGATCAGCGCCAGCGTGCGGACATTGGCAGCCGCGGTCAGCGCGAAGCCCAGGAACCAGAAGAGCGACGCGAAAGAGCCAAGAAACCCGGCCCAAAGCGATCCGCGCCAGTGCCGTGCAATGCCCTGCAGCGCCGGACGGTCGGCCAGGCCCAGCCAGGCCAGCATCACCAGCGTCTGGGCCAGCAGGCCCAGCACCAGAACGGTTCCGGCCCGCGTGACATAGCCGCCATCCGGCAGCGCCAGGATCGCGCCCCGGAATCCGATCGCCGAAAGGCCGAAAAGCCCGCCCGCGATCAGCCCGGTCACGGCGGCGCGCCAGCCACCGCTGCGCCAGTCGGTCCCGGACATCAGGATGACACCCAGCGTGGCGGTGGCGATGGCGGCCAGCCGCCCCGCGCCCATCGGCTCGGCCAACACGACCGCGCCGATCAGGGCAAGGCTGACCGGTTCGGTCTTGATCAGGGCCGTCGTGACGCCGAAGCCCCGGCTTTTCATGATGACCAGCATCAGCGCCGTCGCCGCGATCTGGCTGGAGGCGCCAAGCGCGACCCAGCCCAGCACGGCGGCGTCTGGCATCGGGATCGGAGAGATCAGCGACCACAGCAGCAGGAACGCCGCGGCAAAGGGCAGGCCGAACAGGAAACGCACGGCGGTCGCGCCCATCGTCCCGATTTCGACCGTCAGGTTGCGCTGCGCCGCATTGCGCGCCGTCTGCGCGGCTGAAGCGATGAGCGTCGCAATGATCCACATGGCTCAGCCCCGGATCGCCGCGATCATGCGCGAGACATTGTCCGGATCGGCATCGGGGGTGATGCCATGCCCAAGGTTGAAGATATGCGGCCCGCCGGAAAAGGCCCGGACCACGCGGCGGGTCTCGGTCTCCAGCGCGTCGCCGCCCTGAACCAGCAGGCGGGGGTCAAGGTTCCCCTGCACACAACCATCCTTCTGGACCTCGGCCGCGGCCCAGTCGGCACTGACCGAGTTGTCCAGCGCCACGCAATCGGCGCCAGTCGCGCGGGCGAAGCCGGCATAGCGCGGCCCCGCTTCGCGCGGAAAGGCGATGACGGGCAGGTGCGGGTGCCGGGCCTTCAGCGCCGCGATGATCCTTTGCGCGGGCTTCAGCGCGAAATCGTCGAAGTCCCGTCCGCGCAGCGACCCGGCCCAGCTGTCGAACAGTTTCACGACCTCGGCCCCGGCGGCGACCTGCGCCAGAAGATAGGCGATGGTGGCTTCTGTCACACGGTCGATCAGGGCGGAAAACGCCTCGCGATCGGCATCCTTGAAGGCGTGGGCCGGACCCTGGTCGGGTGTGCCGCGCCCGGCGATCATATAGGTCGCAACCGTCCAGGGCGCGCCCGCAAAACCGATCAGCGTCGTCCTGTCCGGCAGTTCGCGGGACAGGATCCGCACCGTCTCATAGACGGGCGACAGGGTCTCGTGGATGGCGTCGACCGGTTTCAGTGCCGTGACCTCGGCTGCACTGGTGACTGTGGACAGGCGCGGGCCTTCGCCGGTCACGAACCACAGGTCCAGACCCAGCGCCTGCGGGATCAGCAGGATGTCCGCGAACAGGATCGCCGCGTCGAAGTCATAGCGCCGGATCGGCTGCAGTGTGACCTCGGCCGCAAGATCGGGCGTATAGCACAGCGACAGGAAGTCGCCCGCCTGCGCCCGCGTCGCGCGGTATTCGGGAAGGTAACGCCCCGCCTGCCGCATCATCCAGACCGGAGGCACCGGCAGTCGCTCGCCCGCAAGGGCACGCAGAATGGTCTTCTGTGTCATGTTCACCTCGTTCAGGCCTTCATGGCGCGCGCGTCCCCGTTGTCAAGGGCGCGGCCGTTCGGTAATCCCGGTGGCATGACCCAGATGCCCGACCCCCAGACCCCCCTTCGCATCGGCACGCGCGGCTCGGCGCTGGCGCTGGCGCAGGCGCATGAGACCCGCGACCGGCTGATGGCAGCGCATGGCCTGCCTCAGGATGCGTTCCAGATCGTGGTCATCAAGACCACCGGAGATCGCGTGCAGGACCGCCCGCTGAAAGAGATCGGCGGCAAGGGCCTGTTCACCCGCGAGATCGAGGATGCGCTGACCGACGGCGGGATCGACATTGCCGTCCACTCGATGAAGGACATGCCGACGCTTCAACCCCAAGGATTGCTGATCGACTGTTATCTTCCCCGAGAGGATGTGCGGGACGGCTTCGTCTCGTCCCGTTTCGGGTCTGTCGCAGACTTGCCGCAAGGCGCGGTCGTCGGATCGTCCAGCCTGCGCCGTCGCGCGCAGCTTGCGGCGCGGCGGCCCGATCTGCAGCTGGTCGAGTTTCGTGGAAACGTCCAGACGCGCTTGAAAAAGCTTGAAGAAGGCGTCGCGGTTGCGACTTTCCTTGCGATGGCGGGCCTGTCGCGACTGGGCATGGCGCATGTCGCGAAAAGCCCGATCGAGCCGGAAGAAATGCTTCCCGCGGTTGCGCAAGGCTGCATCGGGGTCGAACGGCGGGCGGCGGATGACCGGGTGGCCGCGCTTCTTGCGCCGATCAGCCACGTACCCTCGGCCGTGCGGGTCGCGGCAGAGCGCGCGTTCCTCGCGCGGCTTGACGGGTCGTGCCAGACACCCATCGCGGGGCTGGCCGAGATCAGGTGTGATGAACTGCTTTTGCGGGGAGAGATCCTGCGCCCCGATGGCGGCGAGGTCATCTTCGGCGAACGTCGCGGCACCTTGGCGGACGGTCCGGCGATGGGCACCGACCTGGCCGGGGAATTGCTGGGGCGCGCGCCCGCGGGCTTCTTCGACTGGCGCTAGGCCAGAAGCAGCAGGACCAGCCCCAGCCCTGCCAGCAGCACCATGTGGCGGTAAAGCGTCAACCCGCGCCCAAGATCTGCCGCGTCGGGATCCGACGCGCCGGGGTTCAGCCACGGCTCGACCGACTCGATCCCGTGATAGCTGCGCGGCCCGGACAGGCGGATGTCGAGTGCGCCGGCCATTGCCGCCTCGGGCCAGCCGGCATTGGGTGAGCGGTGGCGGCGGGCATCGCGCCACATCACCCGGAACGCCCGCCGCGAGCCGCTGGCCAGCACGAACAGTGCGCCCGTCAACCGTGAGGCCGGCAGGTTCACCACGTCGTCCAGCCGCGCCGCCACGCGCCCGAACAGGGCGTGGCGCGGGCTCATATGCCCGATCATGGAATCAAGCGTATTGATCGCCTTGTAGGCGGCGATCCCCGGCAATCCCGCCATGGCGGCCCAGAACAGCGGCGCGATGATCCCATCCGAACTGTTCTCGGCCAGGCTTTCCAGCGCCGCCCGCGCGATGGGGGCGGGGTCATCGGACAGGTCGCGCCCGACGATCATCGCGGCGGCCTGACGCGCCTGCGCCATGTCGCCCTGCTGCAGGGGGCGCGCCACTGCGGCAACGTGATCGTGAAGCGAGCGTGCGGCGACCAGCGGCCACGCCAGCACCCCCAGCAGCACCGGCCCAAGGGGGAGGTCGCCCAACAGCCGGACCAGCAGCAGCGTGGGCGCAATCGTGACCCCCAGCGTTACAGCCACGGCCAAGGCGCCGCGCATGATCTTGTGGCCGCCCCGGTTCAGCCGCCGGTCCAGCCACGCGATCAGCGCCCCGATCCAGACCACCGGATGCGAGATGCGACGATACAGCGCATCCGGCCAACCGATGGCGGCATCGATCAGCAGGGCGACCAGCGCCACGGTCAGGGTCTCGGGCGACAGGATCATGGCGCGATCCTGTTCACGGCCTCGACCGCCCAGCCGCCGGACGAATGCGACAGGATGGTCAGGGACAAGGGCGCCACCGCAAAGGACAGGGCCGCTGGTCCCACCGCCAGCGCCAGCGCGGCGCGCACGGTTCCCGCATGGGCGACAATGGCCGTGGTGCCGGTCGCGCGCGCCAGCAGGGGCTGCACTCGCGCGGCCATGTCCAGAAAGCTTTCGCCCTGTGGGGGTTGCTGCGCGGCCAGCCGTTCGGGGGGCAGGATGCCCAGATCGGGAATGCCGTCCTGTTCCCATACCCCGAAATCCTGTTCCCACAGGTCCGGCAGGAATTCTGGCGCGAGCCCCATCGCCGCGCAGGTCTGGCGGCAACGCAATGCGGGGCTGGACCAGATGTGATCGACCCCGCTCAACTGTCCGCGCAGCCAGTCGAGCGCGCCCCGATCCGTGCAATCCGCGGGCACGTCCCGACGCCCCGCAAGCCCGGCAACCGCCAGCGGGGCGTGACGCGCGATGAGCAGGCGGGCAGGGCGGTCCATGCGTTTCCTCGGCGCGAAGCGGGGACGGGGGGCGTTTGCGGGGCATGGATCGCGTGCGGCCTTGCCCATGTCAACCACGCTTCCCGCTTGCCCGACTCGGGCCCTGCCGCCAGCATCGCGGGTGTCGGGGCTTGACGCGCGCGCGGCATGCGACGCATAAACAATAGAAATGAACATTTGTTCAATAATCGGAAGGGAGGCGCCGATGTTCACCACCGGGATGCAGTTCGACCTGGGCGAGGACGTCAATGCCCTGCGCGACATGGTGCATCGCTGGGCGCAGGACCGGCTGAAGCCTATTGCGGCGGATGTCGATCGCACGAACGCCTTTCCGAATGAACTCTGGCACGAGATGGGCGCCCTGGGCCTTCTGGGGATAACCGTCCCCGAGGCTTGGGGCGGCGCGGGCATGGGCTATCTGGCACATGTCGTCGCGACCGAGGAAATCGCCCGCGCCAGCGCCAGCATCAGCCTGTCCTATGGCGCGCATTCGAATCTTTGCGTGAACCAGATCAAGCTGAACGGCACCGATGAACAGCGCGCGAAATACTTGCCAGGCCTGTGCAGCGGCACGGCGGTCGGTGCCCTTGCCATGTCCGAGGAAGGGGCGGGCAGCGACGTCGTCTCGATGAAGCTGCGGGCCGAAAAGCGCAATGACCGCTATGTCCTGAACGGCAACAAATATTGGATAACCAACGCCCCTGATGCAGACACGCTGGTCGTCTATGCCAAGACCGACCCCGAGGCGGGCAGCAAGGGCATCACCGCTTTCATTGTCGAGCGCGGCATGGCGGGGTTCTCGACCAGCCCGCATTTCGACAAGCTGGGGATGCGCGGCTCGAACACGGGCGAACTGATTTTCGAGAATTGCGAAGTGCCGTTCGAGAACGTGCTGGGGGCCGAGGGCAAGGGCGTGCGCGTCCTGATGTCCGGGCTTGATTACGAACGCCTTGTGCTGTCGGGGATCGGCACCGGCATCATGGCAGCCTGTCTGGACGAGGTAATGCCCTATGTCCGCGAACGCCGGCAGTTCGGCCAGCCCATCGGCTCGTTCCAGCTGATGCAGGGCAAGATCGCCGACATGTATGTCGCGCTGAATACCGCCCGCGCCTATGTCTATGAGGTCGCGCGCGCCTGCGATGCGGGCAAGGTCACGCGGCAGGATGCGGCAGGCGCGGTGCTTTACGCCAGCGAACAGGCGATGGTGCAGGCGCATCAGGCCGTGCAGGCGCTGGGCGGGGCGGGCTTCCTGAATGACAGCACCGTCAGCCGCCTGTTCCGCGACGCCAAGTTGATGGAGATTGGCGCCGGAACCTCGGAAATCCGCCGGATGCTGATCGGGCGGCAGTTGATGGAGATTGCGTGATGCGCATTTTGGCCCTTGCCCTGTTGCTGGCAACCCCGGCAGTCGCGGACGAACCCGCCTATGACCCGAACATCCTGACCGCCTGTCTGGACCGCACCGCCGGGGATACCGGGAATGCCCGCGTCTGCATCGGCGAGGCGTCGACCGCCTGCATGGCCAAGCCGGGCGGCGATACGACTGTCGGCATGGGAAATTGCCTTGCGGCCGAGACGAAGGATTGGGACGCGCTTCTGAACCGCGAATACGCCCGCCTGCTGAAGAGGGCCGAGGAGGCCGATGCCGACCTGGTCAAGCTTGGCTCGGCCGCCGATCCCGCCGCGCCGGTCCTGAAGCAGTCGCAGCGCGACTGGATCGCCTTTCGCGATTCGAGCTGCCGCTATGAAGCCGTGCGCTTTCAGGGCGGCACCGCCGGTGGTCCCGCGTCGGCAAATTGCATGATGCAGCTGACGGGGGAACAGGCCCTGCGGCTGCGCGACATGGGCCGGGACAACGAGGGTGCTCAATGATCCGCGCGGGCCTTGTCCTGATGGCGCTGTCTGTTCCTGCTTACGCGGGCGACGCCTCGGGTTTCGACCCCTTGGCGATCGACCAATGCCTGAAGGATGCCGCGACCCAGGGTGCCCGCGCCGATTGCGCCGGAACCGGGATGGAGGCCTGCTTGACCTATGCCAAGGGGAAATATTCGGGCGACGATCCGGATTTCCCGCTGGCGAACTGCCTTGATGCGTCGCATCAGGCTTGGGAGGCGAAGCTGACCGCGACTTATGAAGCCGCGCTTCAGGACCAGTCCGCCAAGGGGATCAAGCCTGCCGAGATGCTGCGCCAGGCCGAACGCAGCTGGATCGCCTTTCGCGACGACCTGTGCAACCAGGCCAGAGATGCCGCGGGTGAGGACAAGGCCAAGCTTGCCGGGGCGCGCTGCATTCGCGACGAAACCGCCCGGCAGGTTGCGCTGCTGCTTTCCCTGGGCGATGCCGAATGACCCGCCCGCGCCGCGCAAGCCCACCCGTCACGAGGATCGCAAGATGAAGCTTGCCACCCAGGCCATCCGCTCATCCGACACGTTCCGCGCCAATCGCGAGGCGCATCTTGCGATGCTGGCCACCGTGCGCGAAGCGGCCCTAGCCGCCGCCGAGGGGGGTGGGCCGAAGGCGATGGAACGGCATGTCGCCCGTGGCAAGATGCCTCCGCGCGAAAGGGTGGCGAACCTGCTGGATCCCGGATCGCCCTTTCTGGAAATCGGGGCGACGGCGGCGCATGAGATGTATGATGGCGCGGCACCCGCAGCGGGCGTCATCGCCGGGATCGGGCGCGTTCACGGACAGGATGTGATGGTCGTCGCCAATGACGCGACCGTCAAGGGCGGCACCTATTATCCGATGACCGTGAAAAAGCACCTGCGCGCCCAGGAGATCGCCGAGGAATGCCACCTTCCCTGCATCTATCTGGTCGACAGCGGCGGGGCGAACCTGCCCAATCAGGACGAGGTCTTTCCCGACCGCGACCATTTCGGCCGCATCTTCTATAATCAGGCCCGCATGTCGGCCAAGGGTATCGCCCAGATCGCGGTGGTGATGGGCAGTTGCACGGCGGGGGGCGCCTATGTCCCGGCGATGTCGGACGTGACCATCATCGTGCGCAACCAGGGCACGATCTTCCTGGCCGGCCCGCCGTTGGTCCGTGCCGCGACCGGTGAGGTCGTCAGCGCCGAGGATCTGGGCGGCGGCGATGTCCATACCCGTCTCTCCGGCGTTGCCGATTACCTGGCCGAGGATGACGCCCATGCCCTTGCCCTGGCCCGCCGCGCAGTCGGCAGCCTGAACCGGGCTTTGCCCCCAGGCGTGCAGTGGCAAGCGGCCGAAGCACCCGCCCATGACCCCGACGATATCCTGGGCGTCGTGCCCGCCGATCTGCGCATCCCCTATGACATTCGCGAAGTCATTGCCCGCGTGGTCGACGGCTCGCGTTTCGATGAATTCAAGGCCCGCTTCGGCGAGACGCTGGTGACCGGCTTCGCCCATGTCGAGGGGTGTCCGGTCGGCATCGTCGCCAATAATGGGGTGATCTTCTCCGAGGCCGCGCAGAAGGGCGCGCATTTCATCGAGCTTTGCTCGATGCGGAACATCCCTCTGGTCTTTCTCCAGAACGTGACCGGCTTCATGGTCGGCCGCAAATACGAGAATGAAGGCATCGCCCGCCACGGCGCCAAGATGGTGACGGCAGTCGCGACGACCAATGTGCCGAAAATTACGATGCTGGTCGGGGGCAGTTTCGGCGCCGGGAATTACGGCATGTCGGGGCGCGCCTATTCGCCGCGCTTCCTGTGGACATGGCCGAATTCCCGCATCTCGGTCATGGGAGGAGAGCAGGCGGCGGGCGTCCTCGCCACTGTCCGTCGCGACGGGATCGAGCGCGCGGGCGGCACCTGGTCGCCCGAGGAAGAGGCCGAGTTCAAGCGCCCCACCATCCAGATGTTCGACCGCCAAAGCCATCCGCTTTATGCCTCGGCCCGGCTTTGGGACGATGGCGTCGTCGATCCGCGAAAGACCCGCGACGTGCTCTCCCTTAGCCTGCGCGCCAGTCTGCACGCTCCGATCCAGCCGACGCGCTTCGGCGTCTTCAGGATGTAGGCGGGATGGAGCGCGAACCCGATCTCCGCGTCTGGCAAGGCGACATCACCACGCTTCGGGTGGATGCCATCGTCAATGCCGCGAACCGCAGTCTGCTGGGCGGGGGTGGCGTCGATGGCGCGATCCACCGCGCCGCAGGTCCCGGCCTGCTGGAGGAATGCCGTGAGCTGGGCGGCTGTCCGACCGGAGAGGCGCGCATCACCGGGGGCTACCATCTGCCCGCGCGCCACGTCATCCATGCTGTCGGTCCGGTCTGGCAAGGCGGCGACAGGGCCGAGGACGCACATCTTGCCTCGGCTTATCGCAGCGCGCTTGACCTGGCCCGCGCCAACGGATTTGCAACCATTGCCTTTCCCGCGATCTCGACCGGCATCTACGGCTTCCCGGCCGAGCGCGCGGCGAATATCGCGGTCGCGACCATCCGCGGGCATGGGGCGGGGCTGTCGGTCACGCTTGTCGCCTTCGATGACGCCACTGCGCGGATCCTGCAGGGGGCGCTTGGATGATTTCACTGTTTGCCAAATACCCCACGGGGGTCCGGGGGTGTGAAACCCCCGGTGCCGCCCCCGCCACCCGAGGTGCCGGATGTTCCGCAAGATCCTGATCGCCAATCGCGGCGAAATCGCCTGCCGCGTCATCGACACCGCCCGCAAGCTTGGCGTCGGCACCGTCGCCGTCTGGTCCGATGCGGACCGTGGCGCGCGCCATGTCGCGCTGGCGGACGAGGCGGTCCATATCGGTGGCCCCGCGCCCCGCGAAAGCTATCTGCGGGGCGACGCGATCATCCGCGCGGCGCTTGAAACCGGCGCGCAGGCGATCCATCCCGGCTATGGCTTCCTCAGCGAGAACCCGGATTTCGTTGATGCGGTGACGGCGGCCGGCCTTGTCTTCATTGGCCCTTCGGCGGCGGCGATCCGCAAGATGGGGCTGAAGGACGCGGCCAAGGTGCTGATGGAGCGCGCGGGCGTCCCGGTCGTGCCGGGTTATCACGGCGCGGATCAGGACAGTGCGCATTTGGCCCGGCAGGCCGACGGCATCGGCTATCCGGTGCTGATCAAGGCCGTCGCCGGCGGTGGCGGCAAGGGGATGCGGCTTGTGGAAAGCCCGGCGGACTTCGCTGCCGCCCTCGCCTCGGCCCAGGGCGAGGCCGCGACCGCATTCGGCAACTCCGCCGTGCTGATCGAGAAGTTCGTCCCCAAGCCTCGCCACATCGAGGTGCAGGTCTTTGGCGACGGTATTCGGGCGGTCCACCTGTTCGAGCGCGACTGCTCGCTGCAGCGCCGCCACCAGAAGGTGATCGAGGAAGCCCCGGCCCCCGGCATGACGCGTGCGATGCGTGCGGCCATGGGCGCGGCGGCGGTGCGCGCGGCCGAGGCGATCGGATATTCCGGGGCGGGAACCATCGAATTCATAGTCGACGGCTCGGACGGGCTGCGCCCTGACCGCTTCTGGTTCATGGAGATGAACACCCGCCTGCAGGTCGAGCATCCCGTTACCGAGGCGATTACCGGCATCGATCTGGTCGAATGGCAATTGCGCGTCGCCAGCGGTGAGAATCTGCCCCTTCGACAGGAAGATCTGCACATCACCGGCCATGCCTTCGAGGCGCGGCTTTACGCCGAGGATGTGCCCGCCGGGTTCCTGCCTGCGACCGGGACGCTGGCCCATCTGCGCTTTCCCGATACCGCGCGGATCGAAACCGGCGTACGCGCGGGGGATACGATCAGCCCCTGGTATGATCCGATGATCGCCAAGGTCGTAACGCATGGTGCGACGCGGGCCATCGCGCTGCGTGCGCTGGAAACCGCACTGGCCGAAACCGAGGTCGCGGGCTCTGTCACCAATGTCGATTTCCTGATCGCCCTGACCCGGCACGAGGGGTTTGGCCGCGGCGAGGTCGATACCGGACTGATCGGCCGCGATCTTGACGATCTGATCCGCGCGGCCGAGCCTGATCCCCGCGCGCGTGCCCTGGCCGTGCTGGGGCTTGCCGGGCTGGACGACCCCATGGTGCGCGGCGGCATCACCCTTTGGCAGCCTTTGCGCCGCACGATCGCGTGGCAAGGCGGCGACGCCGTGCTGGAGGTGCTTGGCCCCGGCGCCGCCCGCGTCACGCTGGACGGCCGCACCCATGAGATCGGATATGAAGGCGGGCGCTGGTGGGTGGATGGCAGCCCCCGCCGCTCTCGCATCGTGACCCACGCGGCGGGAACCAGCGTCTTTGGCGGGCGCTCGCTGACGCTGGTGCCGCTTGATCCGCTGGCGCGCGGCGGGGCAGAGGTGGGCGGGGGCCTGACACTTTCGCCCATGCCGGGGCTGGTCAAGGCGGTTTTCGTGACCGCCGGGCAGGAGGTCGCGAGCGGCGACCGGCTGGCCATCCTTGAGGCGATGAAGATGGAACATACCCTGACCGCCGCCCGCGATGGCCGCGTGGCCGAAGTGCTGGCCCGCGCTGGCGATCAGGTCGAGGCGGGCGCGCCCCTGATCCGGCTGGAGGATGAGGATGGCTGACCTGACGCTGTGGCATGTGCCTCTGTCCCGGTCGATGCGGGCGCTGTGGCTGCTGAACGAGATCGGCTGTCCCTTCACCCTGAAAGAGCTGGATTTCTTCGACGGCTCGATGCGCAAGCCCCCTTATTCCGGGGTCCATCCCGTGGGCCGGGTTCCCGCCCTTCGCGATGGCGGGGTCACGCTTCATGAATCCGGTGCGATTACCGAATGGCTGTGCGAGACCCGCGCCCCGCATCTGGGCCGCGCACCGGGAACCGAGGGACGGGCCGAATGGCTGGACTGGCTGCATTTCGGCGAGACGCTGGGCCAGCATCTGGCGAACCTGACCCAGCATCACATCATGCTGCGCGAGGACTGGCAGCGCTCGCCGACCGTCATGAAGCTGGAGGCGGCGCGGCTTGCGCGCGCACTGGGGCTGGTCGAACAGGCGCTTGAGACCCGCGACTGGCTGCTGGGCGAGTTTTCGGGCGTGGATTGCCAGATCGGCTATTCCGTGTGGCTTTCGACGCGCTTCGTGCGGCTGAACGAGCGTCCGTTGCTTGCGGCCTATGCGACGCGCTGCGCGGCCCGCCCCGCCTTTCGACGCGCTTTGCCGGGGCCGGGAACACGCGTGATCTATGACCGCGATTTCTACGAGGTGCCCGATGTCCAGGGCTGAAATCTTTGAAATGGGACCGCGCGACGGGCTGCAGAACGAAAAGCGTCGCATCCCTGCAGCCGAAAAGATCGCGCTGGTCAACCTGCTGTCGCGCGCCGGCTTTCGCCGGATCGAGGTGACAAGCTTCGTTTCCCCGAAATGGGTGCCGCAGCTGGCCGACGCGGCCGAGGTCATGGCTGGCATCACCCGCGCACCCGGCATCAGCTATGCCGTCCTGACCCCGAACATGAAGGGATACGCGGGCGCGCGGGCCGCCCGCGCCGACGAGGTCGCGATCTTCGCCTCGGCCTCGGAAGGGTTCTCGCGCGCGAACCTGAACGCGGGCATTGCCGAAAGCCTGGAACGCTTTGCGCCGGTGGCGGCGGCGGCGCGGGCCGATGGCATTCCGGTCCGGGGCTATGTCTCGGTCGTGACGGATTGCCCCTATGACGGGCCGACGCCACCCGCGAATGTCGCCCGCGTCGCTGCGGCGCTGCGCGACCTGGGCTGCTATGAGATCAGCCTGGGCGACACGATCGGGCAGGGCCGCCCCGAAACGGTGGACGCGATGCTGTCAGCCGTTCTGCAGGAACTGCCGCCCGAGCGCCTTGCCGGGCATTTCCACGACACGGCGGGCCGCGCGCTTGCGAATGTCGATGCAAGTCTTGCGCGCGGTCTGAGGGTTTTCGACGCTGCGGTGGGCGGGCTTGGCGGTTGCCCCTATGCCCCCGGAGCCAAGGGAAATGTCGCGACCGAGGCCGTGGCCGCCCATCTTGCCGCACGGGGGTATCAGACCGGCCTTGATCCGGCGGTGATCGACAGTGCCGCCATGATGGCCCGCGCCATGCGGGCAGGAGGGGAATGATGCAGACGATCCGGATCGAGGTCGACCCGCGCGGCGTTGCCCATCTGTGGCTGGCCCGTCCCGACAAGCACAATGCCCTGTCGGCCGAGATGATCCACGCGCTGACCGAGGCCGCGGCCCTTCTGGCCGATGACAGCGCGGTCCGCGTGGTGGTGCTGGCGGCCGAGGGGAAAAGCTTCTGCGCGGGTGGCGATCTGGGCTGGATGCAGGACCAGATGCGCGCCAATGCCGATACCCGTCGCGCCGCTGCACGCGAGCTGGCGGGAATGCTGAATGCGCTGAACACCTTGCCGAAGCCGCTGATCGGGCGGGTTCAGGGCAATGCCTTCGGCGGCGGGATCGGCATGATCTCTGTCTGCGACGTGGCGATTTCGGTGCCCGAGGCGCGATTTGCCCTGACCGAGACGCGGCTGGGCCTGATCCCCGCGACCATCGGTCCCTATGTCGTCGCCAGGCTGGGCGAGGCAAGGGCACGCCGCGTCTTCATGTCCGGTCGCGCCTTTGGCGCGGATGAGGCGATGCACCTTGATCTCGTGGCCCGCACTGCCGGGGCAGATCAGCTTGACGCCGCGGTCGAGGCCGAGGTTGCGCCCTATCTGTCCTGCGCGCCCGGCGCGGTTGCCGCGGCCAAGCGTCTTGTCCGCGATCTTGGTCCGCGTCTGGACCAGCAGGTGATCGACCACACGGTCGAAGCACTGGTCCGCGTCTGGGAAGGGGACGAGGCGCCCGAGGGCATTGCCGCCTTTTTCGACAAGCGCAAGCCGCACTGGCAGGTCTAGCCTTGCGCTGAGCGCATGGCCGGACTGTGCTGGGGTGATGCTGACAGGAGAAGGGGCGATCTGTTATCGCCATCACAACTCCCCCTCAGCCCGGAACGTGACGTCATGCCGCCCCCGCCGAACCTCAAACTCGCGATCCTGGCCCTTGGGCTTGGTGCCTTTGCCATCGGAACGTCCGAATTCGCGGCCATGGGGCTGCTGCCCTGGTATGTCAGCGATCTGGGCATCACCGAGCCGCAGGCCGGTCACGTCATCAGCGCCTATGCGCTGGGCGTCGTCGTTGGCGCGCCGATCACGACGCTTCTGGGCGCAAAGCTGCCGCGACGGCGGTATCTGGCGGGGCTGATCGCGGCCTATGGGTTGATGAACCTGCTGGCGGCAGTGCTGCCCGGCTATGGCACGCTGGTCTTCACCCGTTTCCTGGCGGGCCTGCCGCATGGTGGTTTTCTGGGCGTGGCCATGCTGTTCGCCGCCGACGCCCTGCCGAAAGAGCAGCGCGCCAAGGGGGTGACGCAGATCCTGCTGGGCCTGACCATCGCCAATATCGCGGGCGTGCCACTGGCGGGGGTGCTGGGGCAGGGATTGGGCTGGCGCTGGGGCTTTGCTCTGCCGGGCGTGCTGGCGCTGATCGCGGGCTGGCTGATCCTGCGGCTTGCGCCGCGCGTGGGCGCCCCTCCGAACGCAAGGCCGATGGCCGAGTTGCGGGCGCTGAAGAACCCCGCGGTCATCCTGACGCTGCTGGTCGGCGCGGTCGGCTGCGGTGGCGTCTTTGCGGTCTATTCCTATCTGTCGGCCGCGATGCTGGCGACCACCAACCCGCCATCCTGGGCGGTGGCGGCACTGCTGTCGGCCTTTGGCGTCGGGATGACGCTGGGCAGCATCATGTCCGCCCGCCTGACGATCCGGCTGGGAGAATTCCGCGCCTCGTTCGTGCTGATGGTCTTCATGGCGGTGACGCAGGGCTTGGCTTCGCTGGCCGTGGGCAACTGGGTGCTGATGATCGGCTCGTCCTTCATCATCGGGGTCGGCGCCTCGATGGCGGTGCCGTTGCAGACACGGCTGATGGAGGTCGCGGGCGAAGCGCAATCCATGGCCGCCGCGATGAACCATGCCGCCTTCAACGCCGCCAACGCGCTGGGCCCTTGGCTGGCGGGCATGGCGCTGGGGGCTGGCTGGGGCTGGCGTTCCTCGGGTCTGGTCGGGATCGCGCTGTCTATCGCGGGCCTTCTTGTGCTGGCGCTCGCGGCCTGGCAGGCACGCGTGTCAGGGCAGTCGCGCCAGAATTACACGGCGCGAGCCTGAGGCGAATTCCCGGCGGACGGTGACGGCCAGCACCGCGGTCGTCGCCATGAACAGCCAAAGCGGGCCCGCCAGCCATCCCAGCGCCCCAAGCGCGAAATAGACGCAGCGCAGCCCGGAATTGTAGCTTTTCGCGGCGGTGATGTTGATCTCGGCCGCTTGCAGGGCGCGGGGCACGGCATGGGGATCGTCGATCTCGTTCGGGACTGCGGCCATCATGATCGCGCAATAGCCGAACAGGCGATGCGACCAGATGAAGCGCAGCATCGCATTGGCGACGAAGAACAGCGCGACCACGATCTTGATTTCCCACATCAGCGCCGGGACATGGTCCATGTCGAACTGCCGGGCGACCCCGGCCAACTGGTCGGTATTGCCGATCAGCGCCAGCCCGCCCCCGATCGCGATCATGCAGGCGGAGGTCAGGAACGACGTGCCTTCGCGCAGCGAGAACAGGATATTGCCGTCGAAAATGCGGGGCGAGCGCGTCACGAACTGCCGCATCCATTCCCGCCGGTATTCCTTCATCAGCACCGAGACCGAAGGATGGCGGCGCGGCGGATGCTCGGTCAGCCAGCCGATCGCAAGCCAACTGCCGAAGAGCCAGATCACCGCGGCGGCATCGGCCGTGGTGAAACTTTGGGGAAGGGTGACGATGCTGCTTTCCATGCCGCAAGACTAACGGCGGTGCAGGGCGGTTGCCAGAGACTTGCGGCGCGGCTATCCAAGGGGCGTCGTCTTTGCGGTGGAGGAAGCAATGGCAGCAACCCGCATCCTGCAGGGGTCGCACGTCTGATGCAGATGCCCGAGCCCGACCGCCGCGTCATCGCGCGCGCCGCAAGCATCGTCGCGCGCCTGCGCGAAGCCGTTCCCGCGGCTGTGATCGACGATCCCGCCGAAACCCGCGCCTATGAATGCGACGCGCTTTCCGCCTATCGCTGCCCGCCGCTGGCTGTGGTCTTGCCCGCAACGACCGACGAGGTCGCGGCGGTCCTGCGGATCTGCCATGACGAAGGCGTGCCGGTTGTGCCGCGCGGGGCAGGGACCAGTCTTGCAGGTGGCTCGATGCCCACCGCCGACGCGGTGATCGTGGGTCTTGCCCGCATGAATGCCGTGGTCGACACCAATCTGGACGACCGTTTCATCCGGGTCCAGGCGGGGCGCACGAACCTGTCCGTTTCCGGTGCCGTGGACGGCGCTGGCTTTTTCTATGCGCCCGATCCCTCCAGCCAGCTGGCCTGCGCGATCGGCGGCAATATCGGGATGAATTCAGGCGGTGCGCATTGCCTGAAATACGGCGTCACCACCAACAATCTGCTGGGTGTGACCGTCGTCCTGATGGACGGATCGGTGGTCGAGCTTGGCGGCCCGATGGGGGAAGCGGCGGGACTGGATCTGCTGGGCGTCGTCTGCGGGTCCGAGGGCCAGCTTGGCGTCGTGACCGAGGCGACCTTGCGCATCCTGCCGAAACCCGCGGGTGCGCGCCCGGTGCTGGTCGGCTTTGACGCCTCGGAAACCGCGGGTGCCTGCGTCGCCGCCATCATCCGCGCGGGCGTCCTGCCCGTCGCCATCGAGTTCATGGACCGCCCCTGCATCCGCGCGACCGAGGCCTTTGCCGGCGCGGGCTACCCCGATTGCGAGGCGCTGCTGATCATCGAGGTCGAAGGCACCGCGCCCGAGATCGACGAACAGCTGCGCCTGATCCGGGGCATTGCCGAGGCCTTCGATCCGATCGAGTTCCGCGAAAGCAAGTCCGAGGACGAATCCCGCCGCATCTGGCTGGGCCGCAAATCGGCCTTTGGCGCGATGGGACAGATCAACGACTACATGTGCCTTGACGGCACCATCCCCGTCTCGACCCTGCCGCAGGTGCTGGCGGGGATCGCCCGGCTTTCCGGCGAATATGGGTTGGATGTCGCGAACGTCTTTCACGCGGGCGACGGCAACATGCATCCGCTGATCCTTTACAATGCCAACACGCCCGGAGACCTTGAACGCTGCGAGGCGCTGGGGGCCGAGATCCTGAAGCTTTGCGTCGAGGTCGGCGGCTGCCTGACCGGCGAACATGGCGTCGGTGTTGAAAAGCGCGAGCTGATGTCGACGCAATTCACCACCACCGATCTTGAGGCACAGATGCGGGTCAAGGACGTCTTCGATCCCGGCTGGCTGCTGAACGCGGCCAAGGTCTTTCCGCTGGCCGTCTCGGCCCCCCGGCGCGAAGGGATCCGCAATGCGGCCTGAGACCGAGGAAGATGTCGCCCAGCTGATCCGCACCGCGCGCGAACCCCTTTCGCCCGTTGGTGGCGGCACCCGGTTGCGACCGGGCGAGGGGCAGGGAGAGCGGCTGAACGTCTCGGGGCTGGCCGGGGTGACGCTTTACGAACCTGCCGCACTGACGCTGGTGGTCCGCGCCGGCACGCAACTGGACGAGGTCCAGCGCGTTCTGGCCGCCGAAGGTCAGATGCTGGCCTTTGAACCCGATGCCCGGCCCGGCTCGACCATCGGCGGCGTGGTCGCGGCCAACGCCTCGGGCCCGCGCCGGGTCCAGTCGGGGGCCTGCCGCGATGCGCTGATCGGGTTGCGCTATGTCGATGGTCAGGGCGAGATCGTCAGGAATGGCGGACGGGTGATGAAGAACGTCACCGGCTATGATCTGGTGAAGCTGCTGGCCGGATCGCGCGGACGGCTGGGCGTGCTGACCGAACTGTCCTTCAAGACCGCGCCGATCCCGCCCTGTGCCGCGACGCTGGCCCTGCCCGGGCTTGACGCGACGCAGGCAGTCGCGGCACTGACTTCGGCCCTGACCGGTCCCTATGACGTCTCGGGCGCGGCATGGCTGCCGGGGCAGGGCGCGCTGATCCGCATCGAAGGGCTCGAGGGATCGGTCGGTATCCGCCGCCGCGCCCTGAGCGATCGGCTTGCCCCCTTCGGCGAGGTGGCCGATGGCGACGGCGCGTGTTGGTCCGACATGATCCCGCGCGTGGCCGAGGGCGACCTGTGGCGCATCGTCTGCCATCCGTCCGAGGTGGCACGGCTGCTTGCCGCCCTGCCGCAGCCCTTGGCCCTTGACTGGGGCGGCGGGCTGATCTGGGTCGCACTGCCCTCGGGCGAGGTGCCGCGCCTGCCGCAATGGTCGGGCCATGCCGCCCGCGTCACCGGCGAAAGCCCCCTGACCCTGCCTGCGCCCCACCCGGTGGTCGCAAGGCTGAATGCCAGCCTCCGCGAGCGGTTCGATCCTCGCGGCATCTTTGCCAGCGAAAGTTCATGCAAACCAATTTTACAGAAGAACAGCTGAAGGATCCGCTGGTCGCGCGGTCCAACAAGATCCTGCGCGCCTGCGTCCATTGCGGATTCTGCACCGCGACCTGCCCCACCTATCAGGTGCTGGGCGATGAACTGGACAGCCCGCGAGGGCGAATCTACCTGATCAAGGACATGCTGGAAAGCGGGCGGGACGCGGACGAAAAGACCGTCAAGCACCTGGACCGCTGTCTCAGCTGCCTCAGCTGCATGACGACCTGCCCCTCGGGGGTGGATTACATGCACCTGATCGACCATGCGCGCATCCATGTCGAAAAGACCTATCGCCGGCCCTGGCGCGACCGGGCACTGCGCTGGATGCTGGCCAAGGTGCTGCCGCATCAGGGTCGGTTCAGGCTGGCGCTGATGGGGGCAAGGATGGCACGTCCCTTTGCCGGGCTGATGCCCGACCGAAGGCTGCGGGCGATGCTGGACATGGCGCCGAAATCGCTGCCCCGCGCCAGCGCCAATGACCGCGGTCAGGTCTTCGCGCCGATCGGGGAAAAGCGCGCGCGGGTGGCGCTGATGCCGGGCTGCGCGCAGCGGGCGCTGAACACCGACATCAACGACGCGACGATCCGGCTGCTGCGCCGTGCCGGATGCGAGGTGGTGATCCCCGAAAGCTTCGGCTGCTGCGGCGCGCTGACCCATCACATGGGCCGCGAAGAGGACGCGCTGCACTCTGCCCGGGCCACGGTCCGCGGCTTTCTGGCGGCGGATGCCGCCGGCGCACTGGATGCGATCATCATCAACACCTCGGGCTGCGGGACCACGGTCAAGGATTACGGCAAGATCTTCGCGGGCGACACGATGCAGGCCCAGGCCGAACGCGTGGCCAGGCTGGCGCGCGACGTGACCGAATTTCTAGACACGCACGGGCTGCCCGAGTCGACGGGGCAGGCGCTGCGCGTTGCCTATCATTCGGCCTGTTCGCTGCAGCACGGCCAGCAGATCAAAAGCGCGCCGAAATCGCTGCTGACGCGCGCCGGCTTCACCGTTGTCGAGCCGGAAAACGCGCATCTTTGCTGCGGTTCGGCCGGAACCTATAATCTGCTGCAACCGGAACTGTCGGGTGAGTTGAAGCGCCGCAAGGTCGCGACGCTCGAGGCGACGGCACCCCAGGTGATCGCCGCCGGCAATATCGGCTGCATGATGCAGATCGGATCCGGAACCGGCCTGCCGGTGGTTCATACGGTCGAGCTGCTGGACTGGGCAACCGGAGGGCCGGCACCCGGCGCCCTTTCGCGCTGACCTTCGGTTTCACCGTTTTCCAAATACCCCGGCGACGCCGAAGCTGACCACAGGTCGGGCCGGGCTTGAAAAGATCATTGCCCATTCCCAACTGAAGCGATGTCGGAGGGCCAGAAGGCGCCGACGGACCTGCCCGCCCGCAAGGGGGGCAAGCCTTTGTATCGCTTTGAAAAGGATGCGAATATGCGCAATTTCGACTTGACCCCGCTTTATCGTGCCTCGGTGGGCTTCGACCGCATGGCCGATGTGATGGACCGAGCGCTCTCGGCCGATATCGCGAGCTATCCCCCCTATAACATCGAGAAGACTGGCGAGAATGCCTATCGCATCGCGATCGCGGTTGCCGGCTTCGGCGCAGAGGACCTGAATGTCGAGGTCAAGGATGGCGCCGTCATCGTTGCGGGCCGCAAGTCCGCCGAGGATGAGGGCCGGACCTTCCTGCATCGCGGCATCGCGACCCGTGCCTTCGAACGTCGCTTCACCCTGGCCGACCATGTCCGCGTCGTGGGCGCGAGCCATCAGGACGGAATGCTGAACATCGACCTGGCCCGCGAGATCCCCGAGGCGCTGAAACCGCGCCGGATCGAGATCGCCAAGGGCGCGCAGACCGTCGAGAAACTGGACGCCTGACGACAGGAAGCGGGGGCGCTGCCCCCGCTCCCCCGGGGTATTTCCGAAACGATGAAACGGGCGCGGCCGAAAGGTTGCGCCTTTTTTGCTGTCAGAGCCTGCGCCGCGCGCGAAGCGCCGCGGTGATGGTTCCGTCATCGAGATAGTCGAGTTCGCCCCCGACAGGGACGCCCTGCGCAAGGCCGGTCACGGCGACCCCGGTGGGCTCAAGCGCCTCGGCGATGTAATGGGCCGTGGTCTGACCCTCGACCGTTGCGGCAAGGGCCAGGATCACCTCGGTCACGTTTTCATCCGCGATCCGGGCGACGAGTTCAGGGATGCGCAGATCCTCAGGCCCGATTTCGTCCAGCGCCGAAAGGGTGCCGCCGAGGACGTGATAGCGTCCGCGAAAGGCTCGCCCGCGTTCCAGTGCCCAAAGGTCCGCGACCTCGGTCACGACGCAGATCTCGCCCGTGGCGCGTCCGGGATCCTGGCAGATGGGGCAAAGGTCGGACTGGGTGATGTTGCCGCATGTCCGGCATTCCCGCGCGGTTTCGGCGACACTCGACATCAGCGCGGCAAGCTGCGCCATCTGGCCCGCGCGCTTGCGGATCAGGTGCAGCACGATGCGGCGGGCCGAGCGGGGGCCAAGCCCCGGCAGCCGCGCCATCGTCGTGATCAATGTTTCGATGTCGTCGCCAGCAGCGGGGCCGGGGCCCATGTCAGAAGGGCATCTTCAGGTCTGCGGGCAGGCCCATCTCGCGCGTCAGGCGGGCCATTTCCTCGGCCGCCTTGTCGGTGGCGCGGCGCTGCGCGTCCTTGATCGCGGCCAGGATCAGATCCTCGACCACTTCCTTGTCTTCCGAGCGGAATATCGAAGGATCGATGTCCAGCGCGGTCAGTTCGCCCTTGGCGGTGGCGGTTGCCTTGACGAGGCCGCCCCCCGCTTCGCCGGTGACGGACAGGCGCGTCAGCCCGTCCTGCATCTCGGCCATCTTCGTCTGCATCTGCTGGGCAGCCTCCATCATCTTCGACAGATCGCCCATGTCGCCAAGGCCTTTGAACATCGCTTATTCCTCGTCCTCGAAAGGGTCCCATTCCTCGACCTCGGCCACGGGGCCTTCGGTCAGCTCATGCGGGGATGTATCTTCATCGGCGGGCTTTTCAACCGTTGGCGGGACGGGAACCGGGCGGATCGCGGTGATTTTTGCGCCGGGGAAGGTCGCGAAGATCGCCTGCACGGTCGGGTTCTCCATCGCCCTTGCCCGTGCCGCCACCTCGCGCGCGGCGCGCTGTTCGCTGATCGTGGGCTGGCCACCATCCGAAACGACCGTGACCGCCCAGCGTTGCCCGCCGGTCCAGCCGCGCAGGCGTTCGGCCAGACGCTGGGCAAAGTCGCGGGGGGCGTTGCCCGTGGGTTCGAATTCGATCCGGCCGGGGGAATACCGCACGAGCCGCAGGTGATCCTCGACATCGAGAAGCAACTTCATGTCGCGCATCCGGCGAATCAAGTCGATCACCGCTTCGAAATCGGGGAAAGCGGCCAGCGCGTCGGGCGAAACGGCCATTGCCGCCGCGGCACCGTCGGCACGGATGGCGACGGGCGCGCGCGGCGCACTGGCGCGCGGTGCTTCGGCCCGGCTGGGGGCGGGGGCCGAGGCGCGGCTGAACTCACCCGCCGCGGCCGAGGCCTGGACCTTGCGGATCAGTGCCTCGGGGTCGGGAAGGTCGGCGACATGGGTCAGGCGGATGATCGCCATTTCGGCGGCCATCATCGCGTTCGGAGCAGCACCGACCTCTTCCAGCGCCTTCAGCAGCATCTGCCACAGCCGGGTCAGTGCCCGCATCGGGATCCGGGTCGCGATATCCTGGCCCCGCGCGCGTTCGTCCGGGCCGACGGTCGGGTCATCAATCGCCTCGGGCGTGATCTTCACGATCGAGATCCAGTGCGTGATCTCGGCCAGGTCGCGCAATACCGCCATCGGGTCGGCGCCATCGGCATATTGCGCCTGCAACTCGGCCAGAGCCTCGGCCGCCGCGCCGCGCAGGATCATGTCGAAAAGGTCGAGCACCCGGCCGCGATCAGCCAGCCCCAGCATCGCGCGGACCTGCGGAGCAGTGGTCTCTCCGGCGCCGTGGCTGATCGCCTGGTCGAGGATCGAGGTCGCGTCGCGGGCCGAGCCCTCGGCCGCGCGGGTGATCAGCGCCAACGCGTCATCGGTGATCTCGGCCCCCTCGCGCGTTGCGATCTTGCGCAGGAGCGCGATCATCACCTCGGGTTCGATACGGCGCAGGTCGAAGCGCTGGCAGCGGGACAGGACCGTCACGGGAACCTTGCGGATCTCGGTCGTGGCGAAGATGAACTTCACATGCGGCGGCGGTTCCTCAAGCGTCTTCAGCAGCGCGTTGAAGGCACTGGTCGACAGCATGTGGACTTCGTCGATGATGTAGATCTTGTAGCGGGCGGAAGCGGCCCGGTAATGCACGCTTTCGATGATCTCGCGGATGTCGTTCACGCCCGTGCGCGAGGCCGCGTCCATTTCCATCACGTCGACATGGCGACCTTCGGAGATGGCGACGCAATGCTCGCAGACCCCGCAGGGTTCGGTCGTGGGGCCGCCGGCACCGTCGGGGCCGGTGCAGTTCAGGCCCTTGGCGATGATCCGGGCGGTGGTCGTCTTGCCGGTTCCGCGGATGCCGGTCATGATGAAGGCCTGCGCGATGCGGTCGGCGGCGAAGGCGTTCTTCAGCGTCCGCACCATCGCATCCTGGCCAACCAGATCGGCGAAAGTCTCGGGGCGGTATTTCCGCGCCAGCACTTGATAGGTCTTGTCGCTCTCGCTCATCTCTCGGCCTTCTGGGTCAGCGGGCAGATTAGCGGCGAGGGCGGGGGGCGACAACCGTTTCCGGTGCGCCCCCGCAGCTTCAGGCCGGCTGCCAGTCGAAGGCCAGTTCCTCGCGGAAGGCGAAGCGGATGATATGGCTGTCGACGACATCCTGAAGATGGGTCAGCGCCTCGGCGGGCGCGGAAAGCGAGATTTCAAGCGCAGTGGGGGTCGCGGTCATCGTGACCTCGCGATCCTCGGTCATCAGGATGCGGCCCTGTTGCGGATCGAAGCTGACCACGAACTTGTGCGCCCAATGCTTGCAAAGCTGCTGCAGATAGCGGCTGGCATGGTCGGTGGCGACATGGCAGCGGGAACGGGACATCGTCTGGGACATGGGTTTCCTTGTCGTGCTGATGGTCCGGCTGGCTGCGGCTGGCGGACGGAAAGGACGGGGTCACGAAAGGGTGAAGCCCACGCGGCCCGGTCATGCCCCATATAACGATGATGCACCGACGTTCAATCCTGCTGACCGCCGCCGCCCTGCCGCTGCTTGCCTCGCCCCGACTGGCTCGGGGGGCGACTGAAGCGGCCCTTGCCGATGCGGCGATGCTGCCGCAACTGCGCGCCGTCGCCTTGTGGCGCGACGGGGCCGAGATCGCGGCGCAGGGTTATGGCGGCTTTACCCCGGACCGGCCCACCAACATCAAGTCAGCGTCGAAATCTGTCATCTCGGCCCTTGCCGGGATCGCCATTCGGAAGGGCCTGTTTTCGGGTGCGGACCAACCCGTGTCCCAGGTGCTGCGGGACGATCTGCCACCTGACCCTGACCCAAGGATGGGGGACCTGACGCTGGGCAACCTGCTGTCCATGCAGGCGGGGCTTCAGCGCCAGTCCGGGCCGAATTACGGGCGCTGGGTCAGCAGCCGGAACTGGGTCCGCGCCGCGCTGGCGGTGCCATTTGAAACCGAACCCGGCGGCAGGATGCTGTACTCTACGGCGTCAAGCCATCTTGTCTCGGCCATGCTGACGCGGGCATCGGGCCGCTCGACCCTGGCTTTGGCGCGGGACTGGCTGGCGATTCCGGGTTTTGCCATCACCGGATGGGAGCGTGACCCGCAGGGCGTCTATCTGGGCGGGAACCAGATGGCGATGTCGACCCGCAGCCTGCTGGCCTTTGGTGCGGCCTATGCCGCGGGCGGGCAGGGGGTGATCCCGCAGGACTGGATCGCGGAAAGCTGGCGGCCCCGCACGCGCTCGATCTTCAATGGCGAGGAATATGGCTATGGCTGGTTCATCAGCCGGATCGGCGGGCGGGATGTCCGGTATGGCTGGGGTTATGGCGGGCAGATGATCTATGTCTTTCCGGCAGCGGGGCGCAGCCCGGCGGTTGCGATCGCGATGACCTCGGATCCTGACCAGCCCTCGGCCCGGACCGGATACCGGCAGGAACTGCACGCGCTGGCGGGTCAACTGGTCGAACAGCTCTAGCGCCCGTTGACCAAGGCCGCGGGGCATCATATCTCGCGGGTCATGGCACGCGCACCCCTTTTGCAACTTACCGACATTTCCCTGACCTTCGGCGGCAATCCCGTTTTCGACGGTCTGAACCTGACCGTGCAGGCAGGCGACCGGCTGGCGCTGGTCGGCCGCAACGGCTCGGGGAAGTCCACGCTGATGAAGGTCATGGCCGGGTTGGTCGAGCCCGATGCCGGGCAGGTCATCACCCCGGCCGGCGTCAAGGTCGGCTATATGGAGCAGGAACCCGACCTGTCGGGATTTGCCACGCTGGGCGACTTCGCCCGCGCCGGCCTGCATGACGGCGAAGGCTATCGCGTCGAGATGGCGGCCGAGGGGTTGAAATTCGACCCCGACCGCATCGTCGCCACCGCCTCGGGCGGTGAGCGTCGGCGCGCCGCTTTGGCCCGGCTGCTGGCGGAGGCGCCCGAGCTGATGCTGCTGGACGAGCCGACGAACCACCTGGACATCGAGGCGATCGGCTGGCTCGAGGAGCAGCTTTCGACGACCAAGACCGCCTTCGTCCTGATCAGCCACGACCGCGCCTTCCTGCGCGCCCTGACGCGCGCGACTCTGTGGATCGACCGCAGTGAGGTCCGCCGTCAGGAACGCGGCTTCGAACATTTCGAGGATTGGCGCGAAACGGTCTGGGCGGCCGAGGATGACGCCCGCCACAAGCTGGACCGCAAGATCAAGGCCGAGGCCCGTTGGGCGGTCGAGGGGATCAGCGCCCGGCGCAAGCGCAACCAGGGCCGCGTCCGCGCGCTGGCGGCACTGCGCGATGAACGCGCGGGCCAGATCCGCCGTCAGGGCACGGCCCTGATGGAACTGGAATCGGGCCAGCAATCCGGCAAGCGCGTGATCGACGCCAAGGGCATTTCCAAGGCGTTCGGGGACCGCACGATCCTGAAGCCTTTCGACCTGCGCGTGCTGCGCGGCGACCGCGTGGCCTTTGTCGGCCCGAACGGCGTCGGTAAGACCACGCTGATCAAGATGCTGACCGGAGAGATCCCGACCGATACCGGCGAGGTCAAGCATGGCACCAATCTGGACGTCGCGATCTTTGATCAGGCACGCAGCGCCATCGACGAGACGGTCAGCCTGTGGGACGCGCTGACGGGCGATCCGTCGATGCGGGTCTCTGGCCGTTCGGATCAGGTCATGGTGCGCGGCAACCCCAAGCATGTCATCGCTTATCTCAAGGATTTCCTGTTCGACGAGGCGCAGGCACGCGCGCCGGTCGGCAGCCTGTCGGGCGGCGAGAAGGCACGCTTGCTTTTGGCGCGGATCATGGCGCGGCCCTCGAACCTGCTGGTTCTGGACGAACCGACCAACGATCTGGACGTTGAAACGCTGGACCTGCTGCAGGATATTCTGGGCGAATATGACGGCACCGTGCTGCTGGTCAGCCATGACCGCGACTTCATCGACCGCGTGGCCACGACCACCGTGGCGATGGAGGGTGACGGCCGCGCCGTGATCTATCCCGGCGGCTGGTCGGACTACCGCGCGCAGCGCCCCGAGGATGAGATCGCGACCGAGGGGGCGAAGCCCGCCGCCGCGCCATCGGCACCGGGAAAGCCCGAGCCGAAGGCCCAGGTCGCGAAATCCGGCCTGAGCTTTACCGAGAAAAAGCGGCTGGAGGCCCTTCCGGGCGTGATGGAGCGCCTGGAGGCCGAGATCGGCAAGCTGCACGATTTCCTCGCCCAGCCCGACCTGTTCACCTCGGCCCCCGCCAAATTCGCCAAGGCGAGCGAGGGCCTGTCGGAACGCCAGGCGGCACTTGCCGCCGCCGAGGAGGAATGGCTGGAACTGGCGGAAAAGGACGGCTGAGGCGCTACTTCACCGCCGAGTTTCCACCATCTGCAAAAAGCGCCGTGCCGGTCACGAAGCTTGCCATCGGGCTGGCGAGAAACAGCGCGACATTGGCGATCTCGACCGGTTCGGCGATCCGTTTCATGGCGTGCAGCCCTGCGGCCCATTCCTTTTGCTCGCGGTTGCCGGCAGCGGGGGTATCGACCCCGCCCGGCAGGATCGCATTGGCGCGGATGCCTTGCAGCGCGTAATCGGCGGTAATCCCCTTGACGAGGCCCATCAGCCCGGCCTTTGAAGCGCCATAAGCCGTCATGCCGGGCATCCCCACGCTGGTCCCCACAAAGGTCGAGGTAAAGAGGATCGCACCGCCCCCACCGGCGATAATTGCCGGGATCTGGGCGCGCGCGCCCAGATAGGCGCCGGTCAGGTTCGTCCCAAGGACGTGGTTCCAGTCCTCGGGCTCGATCTCGGCGATCGGACCCATAGGCCCGACGATGCCAGCGTTGTTCACCGCGATGTCGAGCCGTCCGTAGCGTTCGATGGCCAGCCTGACCAGTTCCGAATGGGTGGCCGGATCCGCGACATCCCCCGCGAATTGGCAGGCGCGCCCGCCCATATCCGCGATTTCCTCGGCGATTTCGTCAAGCGCGGATGCGCCCCGTGCGTTCAGCACAACGGCCGCACCTTCGGCTGCAAAAAGCAGCGCCGTGGCCCGGCCGATTCCCGATGACGCGCCGGTGACGATTGCCACCTTGTCCTTGAGCAGATCCATGTTCGACATCTCCTGTTGCTGTCATGGATCAGACTAGGGGGCGGCCATGCCCCATACGTCCCGTATGCTGCCTTCAAAGCCCGGGCATGAAAAAGGCCGCCCCTTTCGGGACGGCCCTTCGTCTGTCTTGCGACAAGCGGATGATTACATCATGCCGCCCATGCCGCCCATGTCGGGC